>SLDA01000599.1 GCA_007125545.1 Thermoflexales bacterium
AGCTGCTGATCGCCGTGACCGGTGACCACCAGGTGGTGGGCTACTGTCAGTGGGGCGGGCACGAGCCGGGTCGCTTTGGCCCTTACGGGGTTCGGCCGGATATGCGCGGCAAGAGCGTCGGTAAACTGCTCTTCCACCGGTGTCTCAACCTGATGCACAAGGAACGTGTCCACAGCATTTGGTTGATGTGGGCGGAACCCGAGGCCGTCGCCGCAGAGGTGTATCGACAGGGCGGGATGACCGAATACCGCCGCTGGGCCGTGATGGGACGAACACTTTAGGTAGCCCCGACGTGGGGGCTGAGGAGCAGACGCATGACACGCAAGCAGCATGACTGGATGGCAAGACCCCGGGTCAAGCTGGGCATTGACGTGCTCTTAGAGTCGAGACGCGACCTGTTGCGGGGCCGACGCGTGGGGCTGATCGCCAACCAAACAGGCTTGGCTTGGGATCTGAACCACACAATCGATCTGTTTGCGGAAGCGGATGACATCGATCTCGTTGCGCTCTACGGTCCTGAGCACGGTGCAAGAGGAGACGCGTATGCCGGCGAGTCCGTCGATTTTGCAGTCGATGCTCGAACGGGACTGCCTGTCTATAGCCTCTATGGCGCCCGGAGAAAACCAACGCCCGAGATGCTGGAGGGGATCGACGCTCTGGTGTTCAACATCCAGGATGTAGGCGCGCGCTTTTACACCTACGGATCCACCATGGCGCTCTGTATGCAGGCCGCTGCCGAAAACAATGTGGCGTTCATCGTCCTTGACCGTCCAAACCCCATCACCGGGTCTCGGATCGAGGGCAACATCCTAGACCCCGCGTACAGCTCATTTGTGGGCATGTATCCCATCGCTGTCCGTCACGGCCTCACGATGGGGGAGTTCGCCCGGATGGTGAACGGCGAGTTCGGGGTAGGTTGCGATCTCACCGTAGTGGCTATGGAGGGCTGGGAGCGGTCGATGTGGTTCGATCAGACCGGCTTGGCCTATGTCATCACCTCGCCCGGTAGCCCGACCCTCGACACCGACATCGTCTATCCCGGAACTTGTTTCTTCGAGGGGACCAACCTTTCGCTGGGAAAGGGCACCCCTCTGCCCTTCGAGCTTCTGGGGGCACCCTGGCTCGATGGACAGGCTTGGGCGGAGACACTCAACGCCCTCGACTATCCGGGCGCGATCTTTCGGGCCGCCTACTTCACACCATGGTATGGTGACTATGCAGGAGAGGCCTGCGGTGGCGTCCAGATCCACGTGCTGGAGAGGGAGATCTTCGAGCCCGTGAAGACCGGCCTCAAGATGATTGAGGTCGTGCGCATTCTCTATCCCAATCAGTTCAAGTGGCGCTACTCTGAGGAAGCGCGCAGCCCCTACTGGTTCGACCAGTTAATGGGGACCAACAAGGTGCGTATCCAGATAGAAGCCGGCATCACAATGGAGGCAATCTCGGCGAGTTGGCAGCCGGCACTAGAGGCCTACGAGACGATGCGCAGTCACTACCTGCTCTATTGAGCACTCGGGGTGTGCCTTGAGAGCAGATATGCGGGGGCAGCCTGGCCCACACTTTGGGGAATAGGGAGGAACCTATCACCCATAGACCTTTCTGCCGACCCAAAAGTCACTCTCGACCGATTGCATAGCTTAGCACGACGCAAGATCCCGAAAGGAGACAACTATGAGTAACGACAAGTTGAGCATCGTATTCTTTGATGCTCACGCAGCCGATATGATCAACAGCTCAGGGGGTACGATTGCGAACTACGCCAAGGCAGGGCACCGGGTCACGCTAGTGGCACTCACTCCTGGCGAGAAGGGCTACGCCTTTTACAAGGGACTGAACATGACTGCAGAGCAGTACCTTCAGGGCAAAATCAGGAACTGGGAGAGCGCCGGCGAGATGCTGGGTGTTAGCGATGTCCGAACCCTGAAGTGGAAAGATGCCGAACTGCCCTACAATGATGAAGTGACCAACGCCTGTTGTGACATTATGCGCGAAGTCGAGGCAGACATTGTGGTGACCCATTGGCAGGGCTCCTTCCACAAGGATCACGTTAACACCCATAAGAATGTGATGGATGCGGTCCTACTCGCCGGACTGCCGGGTTACGAGCGCGACCACCCCGCGCACAGGATCAAGCAGGTCTACTATAGCGATAACTGGGAGGATTGGGAGGACTACCAGCCAGATATCTACGTCGATATCACCGACATGATGGACCTAAAGCTGAGGGCACTGGACAAGCTCTGGGAGATAACCCGCGTATTAGGCCCCAAGAGCGGCTTTGACTACAAGGGTTTCTACCACGCCTTGGCCAAGATGCGCGGTTGTCTCACAGGGCAGTTCGAGTATGCGGAGGGCTTCCATACATCGCCGTTCAAAGCGATCCCACAGGTGAAGTTCCTGCCCATGTGAGCTTTGGTGGATAAGAAGTGCGACAGAGGGCCATTGCTTGCACAATGGCCCTCGTTCTTATCCCAAAAAACCCGTTAGGTGTGTCCGTACCTCATACCGGGGCCAGGGTCCCCGCGAAGATCTGCCAGGCCAGCAGCGTCTTGGCGACGAGGCTGAGGATGATATACACACGCTCGCCATATAGATAGTCCTTCCACTTCCCGACCTTTTTATATTGCAGGATCATGTTGACTGCGAACGCGTTGAAGAAGACGAAGATGCTTCCTACGATGAAGTAGACGAACGTCGGTGGGGTGGCGTCGGTGGACGTGACCGCACTGATGAAGTAGATAACAATAACGACCCACGGAATGATGCCCGCAATCGAGCCGTAGATGAAAGCCCTCCAGTCGGTGCGCTGCGTGTATTGGTTGTGATACTCCATCATGATGCCGAAGAGATTCATCATCGCGTTGATCCCGAACATCAGGATGATGCTACCCAAATCCCAAATGCCGACGAGCATACCGATCAGGACGATCATCAGGGATGAACTGAGCGCATACTCGTAGAAGCGGGTTGGGTTCATTCCACGCTTGAGGTTGGCGACATATTTCTTGTAGCCGACCGTAGAAAGGTAGAAGTGCGCTACTGCCGAAATCAACAGGAATATAGCAACCGCCGGGCCGAAGCGCAGATTGAAGGCCAGTCTCGGGTCCGGGACCAGAGAGAAGGTCTCCCGGTCGAACGTCAAGAAGTTGGTGAAGATTGGATAAGTGGTATCGTTGCTCAAGATGATCATCACGATACCCTGGAACAGGTGCAGGAAGCCCATCACCACGTTGAACTTCCGCAATCCGCCAAGCGTCTGCTCAGAGATCTTCGCCTTAGTCGCACTTTTCATCGTTCCGCTCCTTATGATTAGCCGATTTGTAGCTAGTATAGCATAGTGACTGTTATCTGTCAATATATTGGAGAGATTTGGACCATATTATTAAGACACAAGGACTCCGCAGCCTACTGGTGTTGCGGGCGAGGCAAAAAGAGGGAAAAGACCAGCCGGCGGGTAACGCCGCCTCCAAGGCAGCCAGGACGCGGCACCATTCTTGTGAGCGCTGGAGATGGTCAACTGGATTGCGACACAGTATCTTTTGGTAGAACCATACCACCTCGGCGGCATGAAGTGTGACTTAAAGCACGGTATTTGCTACCGGGCCGTGTAATGTTAGAATCTCCCTCTAAGCTCATACCTTCGACGCAGCGCGAAACTCGCGGTTTCGATGGCTGGGCCGAGTTCGTGACTCTATTAGCGACAAGGATGACCTGATGAACTTCTATGAAGCGGAGCAGCGTTACCGTCAACTTGAACAAGCACGGCGTAACGGAGATCTCAGTCTCGAAGGCTATCGTGCGGCTCTGGACCAAATCCGCGTCGTGGATGAGGGTGGTAGGCATTGGATGATTCAGGCGGGATCTGGACTATGGCACGTCTATGATGGGGGAGCGTGGCATGTGGCTATACCACCGGTTCAGCCATCAACATCGCCGAGGGCACCGAGTTCTCCCGATCAGCCGGCGCCGTCTTGGCACCAGGTGCAGCAAAGTCCCATAGCTCGACCGCCGCAAAGCTACGCTGAGCCCCTCCCTCAACCCAAGGCTAGGACAGTCTCGCCCTCACAAGGATCGACGGCTGGTGCAACGGGACGCAAGCGACGTATGCGATGGATGCTTGCAGGAGGTGGCATCACCCTCGCCCTGTCAGTGATCTGTGTTGTGACTGGCATAATTATCCTGGGTTTACTCACGCGCGATGGCTCGCGGGACTGGGTGACTGCGACTCTCGGCATGCAGGGCGGCACATTTAGGGTCGAGGGATTGGAGATTGAGTTCGGCCCTGAAGCACTGACAGCGGATGCGGAGGTCCGGGGACGCATGCAGGCAAGTACGACAGACGTCGCGCGAACCCGCCGGCAGGCCAGTGACGAAGCCCTATGGTTGATCCCGGTAGGGCCGATCTATGACGTGGAGCTGATGACCGATGGCCCCCTGGAGGCTATGGTGAGGGTGACCTTGCCGTACGACCCAGAGCTACTGGGCGATAGAGATGCTGACGCATTGGTGGGGGCATCGTGGAATGGCGGCGGATGGACACGGTGGCCGGCAGAGATAGATGAGGTCGCGAATACCGTTACGTTTGCCGTCGATGGGTTCAGCCACGTGGCGGCTCTCTGGGACGACACGATGA
>SLDA01000285.1 GCA_007125545.1 Thermoflexales bacterium
GTCTGTAAATCGTTAACTTCCCGTCGTCCCTAAAACCTTAGGTTCTCCCTGTCAAGCAGGCTCGTACGCGCGCGAATGCACCGTTGTTGCAGGCACATCGCTTGCGTACAGAGAACCTAAGGTTTTCATCTCAGTTTGATCTCAAGCGATGGTCACGTCTTCGCAGAGATAGACATCCTGGATCGTGTTCAGTACCTCGACGCCCTCGCTCATCGACTTCTGGAAGGCTTTACGTCCGCTGATCAGGCCCGTGCCGCCTGCACGCTTGTTGATCACGGCAGTACGTGCGGCCTGTGCCAGATCGTTCTTGCCCGATGAGCCACCGGAGTTGATCAGACCCGCGCGACCCATATAGCAGTTAACGACCTGGTACCGGCACAGATCTATAGGATGGTCGCTGGTCAACTCGGAGTAGATCCGCTCGTCGGTCCGCCCGTAAGCTGACTCCCCCATTTTCACTGCTTTGTAGCCGCCATTGGTCTGGGGCAGCTTCTGCTTGATGATATCGGCCTCAATCGTAACACCCAGATGGTTGGCCTGGCCTGTCAGATCCGCACTGTCGTGATAATCGTTTCCGCCGGTCTTGAATGCCGAGTTACGGAGATAGCACCAGAGGATCGTTGCCAAACCCATCTCGTGTGCCCTGTTGAAGGCCTCGCTCACGTTCACGATCTGGCGGGTGGACTCTGGCGACCCGAAATAGACGGTGGCTCCGACAGCCACCGCCCCCATATGGAAGGCTTGCTCCACCTGAGCGAAAAAGACCTGATCGTACTGATTGGGGTAAGTGAGGAGTTCATTGTGGTTAAATTTCAGGATGAAGGGGATCTTGTGCGCGTACTTGCGCGCGACGGCTCCCAACACGCCCAGCGTGGAGGCCACACCGTTGCAGCCACCCTCGATGGCCAGCTCCACAATGCGCGCCGGATCGAAGTAGATCGGATTGGGTGCGAAAGAAGCCCCCGCAGAGTGCTCGATCCCCTGGTCCACAGGCAGAATCGAGAGGTAGCCGGTCCCTCCGAGACGCCCATGCCCATATAGCGTCTGCAAACTGCGCAACACCGGCGTCGGGCGGTCGCTGAACGCCCAGACGCGATCCACGAAGTCCGGACCCGGCAGATGCAACTGCTCCTTCGACACGGTCTCCGACCTATGAGTAAGCAGGCTCTCTGCCTCATCTCCCAACAGATTCTCAATGTCGCTGATATTCATCGCCATGGCATCTCTCCTGACTTGGCTCGTTAACCGACACAGGTTTTGCTCATGATAATAGTCCCGGCGGCAGCAAATGCAAACTAATCCGGAAAAGCGATGACCATTGAGCTACCCGGCAGATATGGTACACTGGGCACTACGAACGTTGAGAGGAGTTCATACACAGTGAATCGGACCCTACCCGCCTCACCCGCACCGGAATGCGTTGACAGCAAAGCAAGAGACCGCTGCACACCCGCAGACCGCGAGACACCCGAGGTCGACGACATACCCGTCACCCTGGCCCGCGTCGCGCAGACCTGGTGGCCCCTGGCGTTGAGTTGGCTACTGATGAGCATAGAGGGCCCCGCCCACAGCGCGGTCGTGGCCCGGCTCGCGAACCCGGAGATCAATCTCGCTGCTTGGGGAGGCATCGTCTTTCCTCTAGCGCTGATTATCGAGGCGCCGGCAGTTATGCTTCTTTCAGCCTCTACCGCGCTCAGCAAAGACTGGGAGACTTTCAGAAGACTCAGACGCATTGCCATGATCCTGGGCGCGACCTTCACCCTCGTCCATCTTGCCGTCGCCTTTACCCCACTCTATGACTTTATCGCGCGGCAGCTCATCGGCGCCCCCGAGGAGATCCTGGAACCGGGCCGCATTGGCCTGATGATTATGACCCCGTGGACGTGGGCCATCGCCTACCGCCGCTTCCTCCAGGGCGCGATGATTCGATTCGGGCACAGCCGCGCCGTCGGTGCGGGGACCGTCGTACGGATGACGGCCAACGGGTTGGTGCTCCTGACAGGATACCTCATTGGCACCATTCCCGGTATCATTGTCGCATCGTGCGCCGTGGCAGCAGGCGTTATGGCCGAGGCAGCTTACGCGGGGATACGAATTCGTCCTATCGTGCGCACGCAGATACGGACCGCACCGCGGAGCACCACCCAGCTTACGCCCGGTGCCTTCCTCAGCTTCTACGTGCCACTGGCGTTGACATCCCTGTTGTCATTCTTCGTCTCGCCGATCAGCAGCGCCGCTATGAGCCGGATGCCGGTGGCGCTGAGCTCGCTCGCCGCGTGGCCGGTCGTGAGCGGCCTGCTTTTTATGCTGCGCAGTCCGGGCATGGCATTCAATGAAGTGGTGGTAGCGATGCTCGATCAGCCCCGCTCCTACGCTGCCTTGCGCCGCTTCGCCGTGCTCCTGGGACTGGGCTCGCTTCTGCTGGCGGTCGGCGTCGTCGCTACACCCGTAGCCAACGTCTGGCTGAATCAGGTGATGGCACTCCCTGCGGAGCTATCGCAGTTGAGCCGTGTCGCGCTGCTGCTGGCGCTGCCTCTACCGCTCTGGGCCGTCTTCTACAGTTGGTTCCAGGGCATCATTGTGAACAGCAAGCGCACCCGTGCAGTGACTGAATCAGTCGTGATCTACCTGGCGCTGAGCACAGGAATAATGGTGGTGGGCGTGGCTATTGAGCGCTTTACGGGGATTTACGTCGCCATCGTGGCGATGCAATGCGCGGCGCTGGCGCAACTCGGCTGGCTGAGTTGGCGCAGCCGGCATGCACGGAGAGCCTGGGCCTCGAGCTAGAGCGCGGAGATTGAGGTTGAAGAGGGAGAGGACCGAGCGAAACCGGGTCCTCCCCCTTCCCAAGGCTTACACTCCTACGCCTGATTGTCGACCCGATGGGCGTCGATGTAGTCCCAGCTGATGTCGTAGCCCAACCCCGGCAATTGGGGCACGGTGACATAGCCGTCCTCGTCCATCGGATCGCAGATCGCGTTCAGATAAGGCGGAGGCGTATCGTAATCCAAGCCCGGCGCCAACAGACCGCGCTCGTAGTAGAGGCACGTGTCCTCGCTCGTCGCGCCCAACATTTGGAGATTGCCGAAGCCGCTCATGTGAATCTCACAGCGTACACCGTATGCCTCGGCGACCGAAACCATTTTCTTGACACCTGTAATGCCGCCGCGGAGGACATCAATGCGCGTCATGTCCGAAGCGTCACGCAGAATCCAATCGGCCCGGGTGTAAAGGCTGCCTGCAGCGATCTCGGGCGAGAGAATCGGAATATCGAGTTGGCGCGTGAGTTTCTCGTAGAGATGGACCCGGTACTCGGGCATAGGATGCTCGTACCAGAAGAAGTCGAGGCTCTCGAGTTCCCGGCCCACCCACAGTGCATCCTCGTACGTGCAATAGGTGCCCCAGGGATCGAACAGCAGGACCATATCATCCCCGACCGCCTCACGCACCGCGCGGCACGCCTCGATATCCATCTTCACGTGTGAAGGCCGACCAGGCACGGGCTGGAACGTCACGGGGTCCGCAAAATAGTACGGATGGATCTTGTAAGCCCGATACCCCTCCTGCTTGCAGGCCAGCGCGTGTTCGGCATATTGCTCGGGTGTGCCCATATTCGGAAAGGTGCTGCCGTAGGCCAGCACCTTCTCACGGCATCCACCCAGCAGCTTGTGCACCGGCACGCCCAGAGCTCGTCCTTGTAGATCCCAGAGGGCATTGTCAATGACACTCAAGATGGGCTCCGGCGTGTTCGAGACCCAGAGGTAACGCCAGAATTTCTCTCGATCGAAAGGGTTCTCTCCGATCAGGAGCGAGCGCGCCCGGCCCAAAAACTGCCGGCGGTCGTCGGGCAGGAGCCCGTCGCGGTCGCCATGGCCGTGCCCGCCGAAGTAGTAGCCCTCGGCTCCCTCATCCGTCACGATTCGGACAAGCGTCTGAACCGCCATCCCTGCCTCGATGACTTGCCGGTCGCGGAAAGCTGTGTGCGGGGCCTCAAAAGCGATAATCTCAACGTCGGCGACTTTTCCGATGTGGGTCATTGTGCTCCTTTCTGTGATTGGCAATGGATTCTTGATGCGTGATTCGCGCAATTAAATCACGCATCACGCATCACTTCTCACACCTCGCGCATCCCTCGCATAGCCAGGTTCAACCGCTAACCAAACACCCTCTCGATCACGATGTCGAGGTCGCGTTGCGTCATATCATCGAGCGGAGCCGCCGGCTCGCGCAGGCGGGCGGAACGGATCACACCGCGGGCCTTCAAGACTTGCTTGTGGACGTGAAAAAAGGCGCCCCATCCCTGCGAACAGAGCCGGTTGACGGGCAAGATACGGGTGTAGAAAGCCTGCAACGCCCCCTGCTCATCGCCTGCGTGGAAACGGTCCCATACTTCGACGAAGCCTTCCGGCGTGCTGCAGCCCGGCATCGTGCCCTGCGAGCCACGGCGCAACTCTTCAATGAAATAATCGCCGCCGGCGCCGCCGAAGATCGTCAGCCGGTCCCCTGCCTTGCGAGCCGTCTCACCGACCATCAGCGTGGTGGGCGCGCTTTCAACCTTGATGTAGCGCACCCATTCGCTCTCCTCCGCGATCTGCAGCGCCAGGTCCGCCGAGATGTGCTGCTGCAC
>SLDA01000211.1 GCA_007125545.1 Thermoflexales bacterium
CATCCTAAGGGACCGAGGTGGCGCATATGATCGCAGAAGAACGCACGATGGGCCTCTTTGACCATATCAAAGAGCTGCGCCAGCGGCTGTTCCGATCTATTGTCGTATGGATCGTGGCTACAGTCGCTGCGACCATGTTTGTGGACCAACTGATCAGTTGGCTCGTCGCGCCCGCAAAAGCCGCGGGCTCGAATGTCAGTATTATCATCACCAGTCCACCACAGGGCGCCATCATCTACTTCCAGGTGGCTCTGGCTGCAGGGTTTGCGATAGTACTCCCTTACCTGCTCTGGGAGATCTACCGCTTTATGGCACCGGGACTCTACAAGAATGAGCGCACCGTCTTTGTCGTCGGCATCCCCGCCGTGTTCATCTTCTTCATTATGGGTGCCGTCTTCACCCTTGCACTGCTCATTCCCACCAGTCTACCCGTCCTGATGGGCTTCCTGGGCGACGTTGTGGAACCGATGTATATGCTGGAGAGTTACCTCTCCTTCGTGACGACACTGGTTATGTGGATGGGCTTGATCTTCCAGACCCCGCTGATCGTCTTCCTGGTTGCGCGGCTGGGACTGGTAAGCCCCAAACAGCTGGCCGGCGCCCGAAAGATGGTCTGGTTCTTGGCTGTGGTCTTTGCCGCAATCATCACCCCGACCACCGACCCCGTAACGCTCTTGCTGGTCACCGGGCCCTTCATCGCGCTCTACGAGATCGGGCTCCTCTTCTCTCACGTTGCCGTGCGTCACCGCAAGAACGACAATCCCGAAGATTAGTGGTCGTGAGATTGACCGATATTCTTTCCCACGGAAACGTGACGCACACCCTTCCAGATCGGGTGTGCGTCACGTTATCCGGACGCGCATAGCCCATCCGAAGCATCCAAGTCCACAAAAAGCGCACGACTCACGGTTCAGCCAGGATATCGTAGTCCTGCTGGATCCTACACTTGGGTGCGCGTCGTTGATTTGACAAGAGTAAGAAACCGGTTATAACCTATCTGTAGGAGGCATCGTTGAAAAAGCGCGCCGTCTACAGAGCAATCATATCCTGGCTAACCGTTCCCGGCACCTCGAAGCTCCCTCCGGCATTCTGGCTGCTGCTTCTCAGCCTTGCGGTTCTGCTTCTGGGCAGGCAAGAGCCCCTCTCGATCATCCAGATCGAGGAGCGGGAAAGGGAAAGGATCGTCATCGTCACGGCAACACCCGGACCGGTCCCGCCCTCCCCCACGCCCGCTCCCTCCGCGACACCCGTCGGCAGCGGTGGGACGCTAGCCTTCTCGATGCGCCAGAACGGCAACAGCGACATCTACCTGATTTCACAGAACACCGGGCGTCTCCTGCGCCTCACCTACGATCCGGCTGAGGATCGCGATCCGGCATGGTCCCCGGATGGACGGTACCTGGCTTTCGCCTCTCACCGGGGCGGCAGTTGGGACATCTACACCATGGAGATGACCTCCGGAACTCTCGTCCGCATCACGCGCACGCCTGACTTCAAGGCCTCACCCATTTGGTCACCGGATGGACAGTGGCTGGCCTATGAAGCTTATGTCGACGGCAATCTGGATATCTACATCCTCAATCTCTCGACCGGCGAAGAGATCCGGCTAACACACGACCCGGCGCCGAACTACTCGCCGGCCTGGTCGCCGGATGGGCGGCATATCGCCTTCACCTCCTATCGCAACGGAACACAGGACATCTACATCCTCTCATTGGATGACGGCACGATCGTCAATCTGACCAATACGCCCCAGCAGAACGAGGACCACGCCGCCTGGTCGCCCACAGGCGAATATCTGGCTTTCTCGGCGGGTGTGCCCGGTGCGGAGACCATCTGGCGCATTCCGTTTGACAAGGAAGCCGCCGCCTCCGGCGAGCTGCGCCCCACCCTTGTCGGCGTCGGCGGAAGGCCGGCCTGGGCACCCGATGGGGAGGCCTTGAGCTTCGTCCATCACCAGGGCGTGACCTCGCATCTGGTCGCCGCCGATACGCAGGGCTGGTCCCTGACCCGTGAGGCTTTTACCTCGGCTGACAGCATCGCGCGCCCCACCTGGCACGCACGGACACTCGACCCGGCTTTCGAAGCACAACTGGCGCAGCGTTCTCAGATGGAAGAGACGCCGCTTTACACAGAGCTACTGCTCACGACGGACCCCAACCCCACGCGCTACAGCCTGGTGAACCTGCCCAACGTGAATGGCAGCAACACCGCTCACAAACTCAGCGACCGTGTCAATGACAGCTTCAACGCGATGCGCAAGCGCGTGCTCGAGGAGACCGGTTGGGACTATCTCTCGATACTGGGCGACTCCTCCCGCTCTATGAATCACACGCCGCGTCCGGGCCAGGGCCGCATCTCCTGGCACGTATGTGGGCGGGCTGTGGATATCAACCAGGGGTTCCTGCGCAATGGCCAGATCGAGCTCGTGCGCGAGGACGTCGGCGGCGTCACCTACTGGCGCGTCTTCATCAGGGCACGCGAGCAGGATGGCAGCCGTGGTGAGCCGCTGCGCGTGGCCCCGTGGGATCTGAACGCGCGTCCGGCAGGCGGCGCGCTCAAGCCGATCCCGCCAGGCTACTACGTCGACTTCACAACCATCGCCGCCGACTATGGCTGGGAGCGGCGTAATGCGCTCTCCAACTGGCGCAATTCCTACTTCGATGTCGAATGGTGGCACTTTCAGAAGACCGAGGGTATGAGCTGGTACGAGTGCATGCTGGAGATCTACACGCCGGGGGCCATACTGGAGTCGTACGGCATCCTCCCGTGGTGGAGCAAACTACCTGAGTGGGAAGTGCAGACCCTGCCGTGGTAGGATTGAGAAACTGGCTACGCCAAGCCGCCGCTACCTTCGGAGTAACTTGATCAGCGCGGCGGGGTCCTCACCGCCCAGCCCGGCATCCAAGCCTCGCCGGAACACCGCCGCGGCGCATACCGCGAACTCCGAGTCAATCCCGGTGGCGCGGGCATGCTCGAGCATCTGCTCCGCGCCGCCGGCGCCGGTGCCGAGCGTGCCCTGGGAATCCCCGTACCGGTCCGAGTCGATCCTCTTCAGGAGGTCCAGGACGGCTGCGCTGATGGTGGCCAAGTCCCCCTCTGCCATCATCCTGGCGAACAGGCCGACGCTCACGCCCTCGACTTCGCAGACACGCGCACCGTGAACCGCACCCAGCAGAGCACCGTAGAGGACCCCGCCCATGGCGACGCCATAGGCGTTAGCCCCCCCGATGGGCTCGCCAACATGGATAATGCGACCCGCCACAGACCGCAGCAAGGGCTCGCAACGCTGAAAGACAGCCTCCGGGCCGGCTACGAGGATCGTGCCTTCGGGTCTACCAATCTGGTCCGGATAGACCATGATCTCGCCGTCCAGGTACATCGCGCCACTCTCTCCGATCCAGCGCTCGCTCTCCCGTGCCTGCTGTGGCGTGCCACCCGAGAGTTGCACGATCGTCCGGCCCGCAAGATGTGGCCGCACCTCGGGCACAGCCAAGATATCCCGTGTGACCCGATGGTCCCGCACGCATACCAGCACAATCGGGCTCGCGCGTACTGCCGCCGCCGCATCCTGCGCCAGATTGGCGCCCCGCTCGACCAGCGGTTCGGCCTTCGACCTGGTCCGGTTCCAGACCGTCGTGTCGTGTCCCTTGTCAAGCAAAGCCCTAACAATGGCCGAGCCCATCACGCCCAGCCCAATCACAGTTACCTCACTCATCGCAAACCTCGCTTTCGCCCCATACACGCCTGTTTACAGTATACAACGTGATGGTTCTTGAAGCGATACAGTCAGACAAATAAATCTCGCTATAATGCATAGTCAGGTGTAGGATCGAAGCTCCGTCGCTGTATGAGTTCTTGGCGTGGACCTGGCCGAGGAGAAGCCGGGGCGAGGTGAAGCAGGCCGTCAGGCTGACCGCACCCTCTCTGCCTCGGAGAAAGAAGGAACTATGCAATATCGCAAAATGGGATCGCTGGATTGGAACGTTTCGGCCCTCGGCTTTGGTTGTATGCGCTTGCCGACGCGGCGGTTCACGCTGATGCGTGCCGACACGGCGAAGTCGGTGCGGCTCATTCGCCACGGCATCGACCTGGGGATCAACTACCTCGACACCGCGTGGCCCTACCACATGGGAGACAGCGAGAAAGTCCTGGGCCTGGCGCTCCAGAATGGATACCGCGAGCGGGTGCATCTGGTCACGAAGCTGTTCATGCCGCTGGTCAGAAAAACGGAGGACTTTGATCGCTTCCTGAACACCCAGCTTGAACGGCTCCGGACAGATTACATCGATATCTATCTCTTTCATGCCCTGAATGCGGGCGAGTTCGAAAAAGTGAAACGGCTGGGGCTCATCGATGAGATGGAGAGAGCGCAGCAGCAGGGCAGAATCCGTCACATCGGGTTCTCGTTCCACGATACGCTGCCGGTGTTTAGAGAGATCATCGATTTCTACAACTGGGATATGACGCAAATCCAGTACAACTATATGGATACGGCCATCCAGGCGACGACGGAGGGCCTGGCCTACGCCCACGCAAAGGGCATTGCCACGGTGATTATGGAACCGCTCAAGGGTGGCGTTCTGGCCAATCCCCCGGCCGAGGCCCTGGCAGTGATGAACGCGTCGGCGCACAAGCGCACGCCGGTTGATTGGGCGCTGCAATTCCTGTGGAACCGGCCCGAGGTCACGGTTGTGCTGAGCGGGATGGGCTCACAACGGATGATCGATGAGAACTGTGCCGGCGCCGAGCGTTCGGGGATCGGATCCTTGAGCGCCGAGGAGGAGAAGGTTATCGCGGAGCTGGCCGAGATCTATCGTCGCAAGGTGTTGGTGCCGTGCACGGCCTGCCGGTACTGCATGCCCTGCCCCGCCGGGGTCAATATTCCCCAGAACTTCGCCATCCTCAACAACGTGTCGATGGACAGCAACATCCTGATGCGCTGGATGCGGCGATGGGGTTACCGGAAGCTGACCGGATCAAAGGCCCGTGTGAATAAGGAAAAGGCCAACGGTAACGCGTCGCTGTGCGTTCGCTGTAACCAATGCCTGAAACACTGCCCACAGGAAATCGCCATCCCTGACGAGTTGGAGAAAGTGCACGCCATTATGGGGAAATGGCAGCACGTCGACAGACACTACAGGAGTTGATGGATACGCGACCGAATCTCGGTACGGAAACGCCGGGCAGAGAAGCGCTCGGCGTTTTGCCGACAGGCGACAGGGTCCACCGCGTCCGCGTCGAAGGCCTGTACCGCCGCAGCTAACGACTCCGGCGTAGGTTCATCGAAGAAGGCGCCGGTCGTTCCCTCCAGTACGGTGTCCAGCGCGCCCCCCGCGCGGTAGGCGATCACGGGACGTCCGGCAGCCTGGGCTTCCACCGGCGCAATGCCAAAGTCCTCGTATCCGGGGAAGACAAAGGCCCGGCACCGTCCCAGGAGCGCGGGTAGATCGGCGTCTGGAACGTGCCCGAGGAAGCGGACATTGGGCCCCGCCTCGGCCTCCAGCGCAGCCCTATCCCGTCCATCTCCAACGACTACCAGGGGCAGCCCCATAGCCGTGAAAGCAGCCACGGCCAGGTCAATCCGCTTGTAAGGCACGAGACGAGAGACGATGAGATAGTAGTCCTCGTGCTCCGCGAAGGGACGGAAGCGTTCGATATCCACCGGGGGGTGAATGATCTCCGAATCGCGATCGTAGAAGGTGCGGATGCGTGCCTGAATCTCGCGCGAGATCGCCACGAAGTGAGTCTGCGGCCGTTGCGCAACCTGGTAATCCCAGCGCCGGAGGAGCGCGACGATGGGACGCAGCAGCACCCGCAGAGGTCCGGGCAGCGCCTCGCGCGCCGCGTAGTGCTCGAACTGCCAAACATAGCGTGTGGGCGACAGACAGTAGCACAGCTGCGGCGTCGCTCCGGTGCGCACGCCGTGGCAAAAGCCGCTCTTGTTCGTGACGACCACGTCGTGGTTCCCCGTTCCCAAGTTCAGACGGTCGAAGGCAAGTGCATACAGGGGAAAATAGAGCTGCTGGTGCCGGTGAATACCGGGGAGCCGGTCCATCCACAGAGGGCGAATGGGCCAACTGCGATAGGCGTCGGGCATCCCCTCCCGCCAGTAGATGCTCGTGTAGAGGGGCGCCGCCGGGAAGAGATCGACCAGATGCTCGAGCACCCGCTCTGCCCCGCCATACTGGTTGAGCCAGTCGTGGACCAGAGCAACGCGAGGCTCGCCGGACTGCGCACCAGCGGTGTGTTCCTGGGCTGTCACAAGTAGCTCACGACTCGTCGATCGAGTCCCGGCTCGATGTAGGAAGCGTGTCCAGGCTCTTGCCCTCCAACGCCAGTCTCATCGCGGTCGGGTCGTCCCAGGGATACTCGACCGTGCCGATACACATGCTCTGCTCGTGCCCCTTACCGCACGCGATCACCACGTCGCCGGCCTGCGCCATCTCAACGGCCCGGCGGATCGCGCTGCCCCGGTCGGGGATCAGCGTGAAGTCGGTACCTGCCTCTCGCCCTGCCTCTTCCAGGCCGCGCTGTATCTCGGCCATAATCTGCGCCAGCGGCTCCGTGCGCGGATCGTCCGCGGTCACGACGGTGTAGTCGGCCAACTCGCCTGCCACCTCCCCCATCATCCGGCGCTTCTCGTGATCCCGCAGGCCGGCGCTGCCGAAGACCACGATCAACCGCCCGCCCTCTGCCGTCATATCGCGCGCCGCCTCCAGGGCGCGACGCATCGCGTTGGGCGTGTGGGCGAAGTCCACGATCGCCCGGAAGGGCTGCCCGGCGTCGATGGCTTCCATCCGTCCCCGAATGGCCGCAAAGCGCCCCACACCGCGAACAACCGCCTCGAGGCTCGCGCCCTGCGCGAGGCAGGCCGCCGCCGCCGCCAGGATATTGCTCACGTTGAACAGGCCCACAAGCGGGCTGACGATCTCCGCACTGCCCCACGGGCTCTCCAACTCGAAGCGAAGTCCCTGAGGTGTGAGGCGAATCTCCCTCGCGCGTACGTCGGCGCCTTCCCCTTGAGCCAGGCGCTGCTGATCCTCAGCCACGCCATAGGTCAGAATCCGTGCCACGCCTGCCTCCCGCACGACTTCCACCCATCGCGCATACGAGCTTTCATCCATATTCAGCACCGCCACTTTGTCAGCGTAATTAGACTTCCGACGCTGCCGGGTCAGGCCCCAGAAAAGCCGGGCCTTGGCCGCGAAATACGCTTCCCAGGATCCGTGGTCGTCGAGATGCTCGTGTGTGATATTCGTGAAGACGGCCAGATCAAACTCGCAACCTGCTACACGCCGCTGCTCCAGCCCCTGTGACGTTGTTTCCAGCACGGCGTGGGTGCTGCCGTGGGCCACCATTTTACTGAGCAGGCTCTGGATCTCAGCCGACAAAGGTGTCGTTGTGTGCAAACCCGTGTCATAGGACTCGGCACCAATGCGCGCGTTCACGGTGCTGACCATCCCGGTGTCAAACCCGTTATCGCTAAGGATGGCGTGAATTAGGTTGGTGGTCGTGGTCTTGCCATCGGTACCAGTGACGCCCGTCAGCGTCAGCCGGTCTGAAGGATACCCATACCAGGCAGCGTGCAGCCACCCCAACGCCTCGCGCGCCTCGCGCACTTTAATGTACGGAGATACGCCGGTCAAGGCGGCCTTGAAATCTGCCTCACCGGCAACAGCGACGGCGCCCGCCGCCAGAGCCGCCGGAATGAAGCGGTGGCCATCTACGGTTGCGCCGCGAACAGCCACAAAGAGATATCCCGGCTCCACAGAGCGCGAATCATCCGTGATACCGGCTATGTCAAGGCCCGGATCCAAGTTCCAGGCCTCGTAGCTATCCAGCGCCGCTAGTAAGTCACCAAGGCGCACCACATCACCTCCCGAGCACTTAACCTGACGCAAAGAAGACCTGGGCCGCGGCTTGCGCCCACCGCAACCAGGTGTTCGGAAAGATCCCCAACACCAGCACACCCACCATCATAGCGATCAGGACGACAGATGCGGCCGCCGGCACGGGAACCGGCGCCATTCCCGCATCGGAGTCCATAAAGCCGGCGCGGACTACCCTGCCGTAATAGCCCAGCGAGATCACACTGCTGAGAGCTGCCAGGATTAGCAACCCAATGTAGCCGGCCCGGAAGGTCTCCGTGAAGAGCCAGAGCTTGCCGATAAACCCGGCCGTGCCGGGCATTCCGAACAACGACAGTATAAACAGCAACAGCCCCAGCGCCAAGAGAGGAGCGCGCCTGTAGAGGCCGCGGTAATCGCTCACCAGATCCAGCGGCATCTTCTGAGACACGACCGCAATCGCGGTGAAGGTCCCCATCTCAGCTAATACATACGCCGTCAAGGCGACCAGCAGCGCGCTCAAACCCGCCTCGGTCGCCAGCACCACGCCGATCAGCACGTAGCCGAGCTGGGCGATCCCTGAAAAGGCCATCAGGCGTTTGATGTTGTGCTGCCGCAGCCCCAAAAGACTTCCCCACAACATCGCCGCCACCGCCAGGATCCCGACGAGAGGCCAACGCCAGACAATGTGCAGGTCAAGCGCTTCCGGCAGCATCACCAGGGTCAGTCGCACCAGCGCGGCGAATCCCGCGACCTTGGGCAAGATAGCCAGCGATGCCGCCACCGGCGCGGACGCGCCCACAAATCCGCCGGACACGTCTGAAGCACCGGGCAGCCAGTGGTGGAAGGGGGCCGATCCTGTCTTGACCACGAGGCCCACCAGGACGAAGGCCAGGACCGGGACGAGCGCAATGGGCCGGATGACGGGCGCCGGGCTGGAGCCCCACAATCCTGAGAGTGCCTCCGAGGTCAAGGCGTAGTCCGTGGTCCCGGTCAAACCATAGAACCAGGAAAACCCCAACGCCATAACGGCGGTCATAGCCGATCCGTAGACCAGGCATCTGATCGCCCCCTGCGTGGCACGCCGATCAGCGTGCAGAAATCCCACGAGCAGGGTGCCGGCGATGCTCAGCAACTCTACAGCCAATAGGAGCATCATTGTGTTGGTGGAGGCGGCCACGAGCAGTGCGCCTGCTGCAAAGAACATCAGCAGGGCGTAGAAGAGGCCCGGTTCGTCCGTGTGGCTGCGAACATAAGACTCCCCGAGCAATATGAGCAGCACCAGCGCGCCCAGCAAAAGGCGCCAGACATACGCGGTGAACACATCATAGGCCAGCACGTTCAGGACGCGGACCGGCGCATCACCGAGAAGGAATGTGGATCCCAGCGCCAGCAGCCCGGACGCAAGCGCCGCCTTCCAGCCCCACCTGCCCATCTGCTCGCGATCTGCTAACAGATCTAGCAGCAGGATCAGCAGCGCCCCGGCAAGCAAAGAGAGCACAGGTGCAAGGTAGAGATAGTCGGAGATGAGCATCAGTCGATCGCCTCTCGTTACCGCAGCACGAAGGCCTGTACCATGACGTTGACTGCGGCATTGAACGTATTGACCAACGGCGCAGGGTAGATGCCCAGTACGATCATTAGAATCACCAGAGGCCAGACCGAGACCTTCTCCCACCAGAGTAGATCCCCCAGCCCGGCCCAGCGGTCGCGATCCAATGAACCGAGGAAAAGACAGTGCACGAGTTTCCACAAGGTGTAGCCGGCTGTGAACACCATCCCGATCACGCCGATCACAGCGGCAGCCGGCAGCAACCGCACCGCGCCACGAAAGACAAAGAGCTCGCTCCAGAAGCCGATGAGCCCCGGCAAGCCCAGCAGCGCAAAAGCTGTCACCAGGGTCAAACCATACGTCGCCGGCATCACCGAGGCTAATCCGCCGAAAGCTTTCAGATCGCGAGTCCGGGCACGTTCGGAAATCATGCCCACGAGCAGAAACATCGCGCTCATCACAATGCCATGGGAAAACTGCTGCAGTGCCGCCCCGTTTAGCCCGGAGGCAGCCGCATTAAGCGCACTGCTATCACCGCCCTGCAGCCAGGCAGCCGATGCAGCCGCGAGCCCCAGCGTCACATAGCCCATATGCGCCACCGAGGAGTAGGCGAGCAACCGCTTTAGATCCCACTGGGCCATACATACGAGGGCGCCATAGACAATGCTCATCAGTGCCATAATCGTGATGATGGGCACCTCGACGGCGTACGTATAGAAACGCTCCGGAAAGAAGGGGAGCACGATGCGCATAATGCCGTATCCACCCAGATTCAGAAGCGCGCCGGCGAGGACAACGCTACCCGCCGTCGGCGCCTCGGTCAGCGCATCAGGCAACCATGTGTGAAAGGGGAAGACCGGGATCCTGATCGCGAAGGCGACGAAGAGCGCCCAGAAGACCACGGTTGCCCAGGTCGGACTGGCGGAGAAGGGACGGGCCGCGGCTGCGTCAAGCACGTTGAAGGTACCTGTGCTATGGTAGACGGCCAGAAGTCCGAGCAGCCCAACGACACTGCCCGCCAGCGTGTAGACGAAAAACTTGATCGCGGCACGCTCGCGACGCTTCCCACCCCACACGCCGATCAGCAGGAAAATCGGGACGAGGCCCACTACCCAGAAAACGTAGAAGAGGATCATGTCCAGAGCCATAAAGACGCCCAGCATCGCCGTCTCGAGCAGCAAGAAGAGGAAGGTGTATTCTTTGACGCGCTCTTTCACCGTGAAAGCGCTGTAAAAGAGCGCGACAGTGGTCAATAGGCCGGACAAGAAGATCATAGGCGCGCTAAGTCCATCCACGCCCAACGTGTACCAGAGATCGAGCTGGGGAATCCACGGCATATGCTCAACTAGGCGCATCTCAGAGGCGCCCGCCGCTGCTGTCGCTGCCCAGATCATGCCCGCCAACGCCAACGTCGCCACCGCGAAAACCACGCCAATCCAGCGCACCATCCGACTCTGCCGCTGGTCCACGAGGAGCACAATGACAGCTCCCATAAGCGGCATAAATAGGGTCACACTCAAGATAGGCAGATTCATCGTAGGGTATCCTCTCTCATCAGACCCGCTGGAACAAAACCAGGATCGCGATTAGCAGCGCAACGACCACGAACGTCGTCCACAGATGATTCTCGACACCACGACGCTGTAGCCGCCGGACGTCACGATCCCGCACGGCAGGCGGCGAAGCGAGGCTCTGCAAACCCCGTCCAACCCAGCCGCCGGCGATCAAACCGCACAGTTCGGAAAGCCCCCGTCCGATTAGGGCCAGCGATAGCACACCACCCTCGATCAACCCCTCCAGTCCCACGGCAGCCCGCAGGGTCCGCGAGCCCAGCGCACCCGCACGGTCCGCAAGGCCGAACTTCCCCAGCAGACTCTCCCCGAGGCGGGGCAACCCCATCCGATCCAGAGCCGCGTGCAGCGGATCGACCGTCGCGTCCCCCTGTATCGAGAGCGACTTTCGCCCATAGAGCCACCATCCGGCCGCCAATCCGCCCAAAGTCAGGAGCACGCCCACGATCGCCGGTTGCCACGCCAGTGTCATCGGAACTATACGCTCGAGACCCTCACCCAGTGAGGTGCTCACAAAGGGACCAAACCAATTGGGGCTCAAACGGCCCAATAGGGGGAAGCCGCGTGGAATCCCCAGCCACCCCAAACCCGTCGCGAGCAGGGCCCACACCCCCATCGGCAGCGTCATCGCCAGTTTGTTCTCGCGCGCATAGGTCGCGGCACGCGAGCGTGGAGCCGTTAGAAAGATCAGTGCAACCGGGCGCATTGCCGAGAAGGCTGTGAGCCCTGCGGCGAGCGCGAGCGCCCAGGCCGGCGGCAACAGGGTGCTCCAGAGGCCGCCCGATATCTCACCCAGGGACCAGAATCCTGCCGAGGCCAGCGGCAAGCTCGAGAGCGCGAGGCTTCCGGCGAGGAAGCTGATAGCGGTGAGCGGCATGCGGAAGGCTAGCCCCCCCATCTTCAGCATATCCGCCGCATCGATCCGTTCGCGCTTCACATGCAAAGGCACGGCGTGTCCGGACGTGTGGCGATGACCGCGCTCGAGTCCTTGCATAATGGACCCGGCGGCCATAGAGAGGAGCGCCTTGAAAAAAGCATGCATGATCAACTGGAAAAGGCCCGCAGCATAGGCCCCGATGCCCAGCGCCGCAAGTACAAAGCCGAGCTGACTCATCGTCGAAAAGGCCAGCAGCCGCTCGATGTTGCTCTGCACAGCCGCCCTCAGCGCACCGTAGAGTGCCATTGCCGTACCGACAAGGGCAATGACAGCCATGGCCCCGGACTGGGTCAAGAGGGGAAACGCACGGATCATCAGGTAGGCCCCCGCCGAGACCGTTGTCGCCCCGTGGATAAGCGCGGCAACCGGCGTCGCTCCCTCCGGGGCACCGGGCAGCCGGATATGAGGCGGGAGCGGAGCGCTCTTGCCGATGGTTCCACCAAGAAGCATCAACGCCGCTACCGTTGCCACCGATAACGGCCCGAGATAAGGTGTCGTAGCCAGGCGGGCTACGGTTGCAGCGCTGAAGAGGTCACGATAGGCGAGGCTTCCGACTTCCGCATAGAGCAGGGCCAGGCCAAACAGAAGCATGCTGTCTCCTACCCTGGTCACGATGAATCTCCTGAGAACCGAGCGCTGCGCCTCCCGTCTCTCTCGCCAGAGATCGGTCAAGAGATACGACCCCACGCCCAGCAACTGCCAGAAGAGAAAGAGCACCAATAGATTGTCGGTCACGAGCACGCCCAGCACAGCACCGGCTGAGAACAGGGCGGTGATGAAGAAGCGGCGCGCCTGCGGCTCGTCGCGGATATAGCTCACACTGTAGATGGAGGCGATCAGGCAGACGAGTGTCACCATCACCAGCATAAGGGCCGCGGTCGGATCTACATGAATGCCGACCTGCATCACCTCGGTGCCCAGACTGAACCAGGCCACGGAAAGGGGTTCGTGAACGCCCGGCTGTGCGACCGTGCCCCAAAGAACGGCGAGGGACAGGAGCAGAGCGAAGGCCATACCCGCTATCGCGACCAGGGCGGGAGCTTGAACGAACGTCAGCTTCCGTTTCCTGCCCGAAGGTGTCCGTCTTGTTCGGATCAGGACTGACACCTTTGGGCCTGATCCGATAAGGAGCGCAGCGAGATAGGGAATTGCCGGAATCAGCCAAGCCAATCGAAAGATGAAGGGTACCATGTCAGCGCTTACCCTCGTCCACAACCCGGGGAGCCCTGTTCAGCACATCGGTCCCCTCGACCGCGACAGTGCTGTGTGGGCGCCGGACCGCGATGAGCAACGCGAGTCCCAGCGCGGCCTGCGCTGCCGCTATAGCGTAGACGATGAGAGCGAAAGTCTTACCCGCAGTCCGTGCGGGTTCTACAAAACGGGCAAAGGCGACCAGATTGAGCACGACGGCGTTGAGCATAAGCGCAATTGACATAAGGGTGCGGATCAGGGCACGGCTCGCCAGCAGCCCGTACAGACCGACCCAGAAGAGCGCGGCTCCAAGGATCAGATACCAGGACAAAGGTACGGATGCGATGGGCACGGACCTAACGCTCCTTTCCCAGGTAGAGCGCTCCGACCAGCAGAACCAGGAGCAATACCCCGATCAACTCGAAGGGCAGAAGATACCCTGCCGGATCGACCAACGCGGCACCCAACAGCGCCAAGGACCCCTCGGGGTTGGCAGCCTGTGGCGCTTCGGGCAGCGGAAGCTCCAGGGTCATCCAGGCCATCAGCAGAAAAAGCGACAGCGCGACGATCGAAGCCGGCCAGGAGTGGGTGACCCTCCTCTGCGCCTCGCGTGCAGCCCCTCGCAGGACCACGGACGCGACTCCAATTAGCACCGCAACCCCGCCGGTGTAGATCAGCAGCTGGATTCCCGCCATAAACGGCGAGTCCAGCAGCAGGTAGAGCACCGCGACGCCGAAGAAGCAGCTCATCAACCAGAGCACCGCGTGGGATATGCGGGGCGTGGTCACGACCTTGATCGCGGCGACCAGCGCGAAGACCGCGAAGACCAGGAAAACGATCTGCTCGAACACCTGCTACCGCTCCTCTGGCCTGGGTCCATCCCGTAGCGTCATCCCGGGCGCCGCACGATGCACCTTTCCGGCTCGCTCGACCCACACCAGGACGGCGACCATACCCAGCCCGATGACCAGATTCGCCGCGAGAAGACCCGCGCCCCACCACCCGACGGAGGTCACGCCCAACGTCACGATCAGCTTATCAACCAGGGCGACCGTCACCAGGACCAACATCCCCAGCGGCACCACATACGTCCAGTTGAACGCCAGAAGCTGATCCCTGCGCAGGCGGGGCAGCGCTGCCCGGATGAACACCAGCAGGTTGAAGACCACAAACGCCTTGAGCAGGAGCCAGACCGTGCCCAAAAACGGCGCCTCCGCCAGCCAGGGCCCGCGCCAGCCCCCCAGGAAAAAGACGGAGAAGAGCACGGAGACAGTAAAACTGTTGACATACTCGGCCAAGTTGAAAGCACTCAACATCGTGCCGCTGTACTCATCCAGGGTGCCCGTCGCGATCGCCCCGCTCGCCTCGGCCCCTCCGAGGGGCAACCGGCCCACCTCAGCTTCGGCAGCAAGCAGGAACAGCAGCGCGGCGAGTGGCACGGGCAGGATATACGGAATCTGCTGCGCCAGGACGATCTCTTGAAGTGAGAGCGATCCAGACAGCATCACAGGCACCAACAGCGCCAAAATCAGTGGTACTTTATGACTGATGAGGTGGGAGATAGCGCGAAACGCACCATCCTCGGCATTGCCGGTGCGCGAACTCCAACCCGCCAGGAGCACGGCTAAAGGTGCGAGCAAGGAAACCGTCACCACGTAGAGCACCCCAATCTCCAGATCCGCCACCTGCAACCCTTCCGGACCCAATGGGATAACGGCCCACGTCGCGAGCGCGAGCGCGACCGCCAGAATAGGCGCCGCCACAAAGCCGGCGCGATCCGCCCCATGGGGAATGATCAAGCCCTGAGACAGCTGCTTGATCACAGCAGCCAGGGTTCGCAAGCGCGCTGGCGGTCCGGTCACGATCTGCAAGCCGCCCGGTCGCCGGTGGTTCTGAATGCGTCCGACAACCTTCCGCGATCCCGAGACCAGAAAGGGAGTAGCGACCAGGGGCAGTATCGCCATACCAAGCGCACCCAATGCGCGCAGCAGCAGTTCAGACCAGATCATACTTTGCCTGTTTCCTCGAACCCGGTCCCAAAGTCGCGCCTACACTCACGCCAGCCAGCCCTTGGACGCAACATAGATCAGCCCCGCGCCGAGGAGCGCCAGGAAGACGGCCGCTCCGGCAACCCCTTCAATAGACAGATCACGGTAGGCAAGCGCCCACGGAAGGAGGAGTGCAGCCGTAACCACGCAGACTACATACACAAGTGCAAAGAGGGTATACTCGGGCTCGAATTCGATCGAGGTCTCATCCAAAGTCGCAGTCTCGCGCTCTCCATCCTGCAGCTTGCGGGTGTTCAGCTTCTTGGGACCGAGACCCCACGCCAGGAGGAGCGGGGCGGCGCCAAGCACGACGGCGACTGACAGGAATAAGCCTACTAACGCGTGTGGATGGATCAATGTGATCTGCCTCCTAGACCAAGCGCCAATTATAGCACGCTTGCCCCACGCATCAAATGGTGCGTCTGCACCCTCAGGGGTGGCGGCGCCACGCACCACACCTACTCTGCTCCGCGCCGTTGCGGCCGCGTCTCCGACCGTGCCGCTCTGCCTCTGCCGCCGTTGCGGCCGCGTCTCCTGACCGTGCCGCTCTGCCGCCGCGCCGTTGCGGCCGTGTCTCCTGACCGTGCCGCTCTGCCTCCGCGCCGTTGCGGCCGTGTCTCCTGACCGTGCCGCTCTGCCTCTGCCGCCGTTGCGGCCGTGTCTCCCAGTCC
>SLDA01000593.1 GCA_007125545.1 Thermoflexales bacterium
AAATCCGAGCGCGAGTGCACCAACGGCTAGTCCACCCATGGAATATATGTAGCATCTGAAGTCAAAACTTGCAGTAGACCAAGCGCTGCGAGTACCGTTCGTTGCAGTTGAATCATCCTCCAGAACAGTCCTGCAACCGCCAACATCAGCATTACTATGAGGCACATCAAAACCAAGACAAGAGCTCTGTTTCGCTCATGTGTCATGCCGACCTTTCCTGCCTATCTAGCTATAGTTAAGGAGTGCCAGGTAATGCGCCTCCATTGCCCGGCACTCCCCCTGACTCGTACCGGCAAGACCAGATTCAGCTATAGACCTCACTTACGATGGACAGTTGCAGAAGACTATCCGCCACTCTTCCCAGGGATACGCCAGAAAGCAGGACCACTTCCGTGACCACGCCCACTGAATAGAGCACGATGGATTCCAGAGACAAGCATATTCATCGGTTGGGCGGCAGACATCGCCAGCCATTACCGGACTAGGATAGGCAAATGCGCCGATCGCAAGTATGGTCGAAGCAATCAGCATAACCGCTAGCCCTAGTGTGACAATTCGGTGCTTTCTCGACACAAACATCTCTTACCTCCTGATACAGAGAATCTGAAAGGCTGCATACCCAAGGTGTTCCACTATTCGGGCGCTGATTCCGGTCTTCGCTACCTCCGGTGAATGCGAGTCAGGGGCCTATTAGGTCTTCACTTCGTGTTGTTCCAACTGGTGTCTTCGTTGCTCGTTTTCCACCTCCGGGGTGAGTTGAGTCTGTATGGTGGAACCTACGGTGATTCTCTCTGTTGACATGTGCTTATGGGCATTTCTCCTTTCACAGTGATCAAACGGTCTCTCCCGAGTCCGGCCCCTTACCCCAGCTTAGTTCTAATACTCTTAAGAAAAAGTAACTGTATCTAATGTGATTGCCTGTCTAGTGAGAGCCGAATCTTGCCGGAATAAGTCTTCATTTTGTTGTAACCAATGATACTAGCTGATCGAAGTTGTTAGCCACTCCCTTGTTCACAACCACGCCTCTAGCATCTATGAAGAAGAAGAAGGGCACAGCTGAGACTTGATATGCTTCTGCTACCTCATCCGACCACGATAGAACAGGAAAGGATAGGGCATATTTGTCGATGATCGCTTGTGTTTCTTCAGTGGAGCCATAAGAGATCACATAAACTCTCACAACTTCGTTCTTCTCACTAAATGCTTGGATGTGAGGATACATCTCCTTGCACGCAGGACAGCGGGTCGAGGTGAATGCCAACAGGGTTTCTTGTCCAGCGGAACTCTCCGATGTTACGTATCTGCCTTCCTGATCGAGTAAGCGGAACTCGGGTGCATCGGAGCCCGTCTCTATTCCTGCCGTGTCAGCGATGTCCATACCGTATGCTTGACCCCGTAGAGGGGCCACGGCCGCCATCACAGTCTGCTGTAATTGGATCATACGTAGGAACAGCCCAGCGATGGCCACCATCAGTAAAATCGTGATGCCCATAAGTGCTAACAACAACGTTTGCATCTGCTTATCGACCATACTTTTACTCCTTAGTTATTCGTGTCACGGACAAATTCAAGATGCCCTGTGTTCGACGATAACAGGAACTAGCCGTGATTGATCAAGAGGATGTCCCTAAATCACTGGAAGCGCCTATATTAGAACCTCAAGCGGGGCCAAATGCTCCACAACGCCTGAGTTGACGGCGATGGTAATTGCAGAACCTGAAGTGCCTCTTCTGCAGTCTGACGGTGGCGGTCCACCTCGATAAGCAGGTAATGTAGGGCTCCCGACTCCAGAAGCTGAGCGCGTAGATCAACCTGACCACCAGAGCCCGTGCGGGCCTTCTCAACCTTGTCTCGCAGGTGACAGCGTTCCTCGGGGGGAAGGACCTCCAATGCATAGAGCAGGGGCAGCGCCACCCGTCCGTGCTTGATATCCTGTCCATCCGCCGGGTGCCAGGTGCCTGCGACGTCATCCAGGATCTGGTTGGCAACGCCCAGGTGATAGCCGAACTGCTCCAGAGCATCCACCTGTGCGACTGTACCACCACCCGCGAGAGCTCCCATTCGGCATCCCACCGCGCAGGGCGTACCGCTCTTTGCACCTACAGTGCGCCAACCTGTAGCAAGATCTACCGTGTCGGGACAAGCCCCCAGATCCTGTGCCTGTCCGTTGCAAGCGTGGAGGGTTGCGGTGTGAAGGGCCTGTAGTAGTTCCACTTGAACCTCAGTACCCACACCATGAGCGCCAAGCTCCATCACGAGAAGGGGTGCGAGCGCTTGCAGGCCTGTCGCTCTATTGAGCCGCTGTGCTGTGATTATACGGGTTTGATCAGCAGCAGAAGGGTGAGCATCCTCGATATCGTCCAAGATCCGTGCAGCCGACAGCAGAAGCCACCAGGCCACAGAGACGAGATGTCCGACCGCTGGATCGCCCCCAACTGCCGCACAGCACAGAGCCGGCAGTCTGGCCCCAGTGGATAGCGGATCACCAAAGTCTGCCAGAGTGCTAAGAATACCCTCACCGTACGCACTTGTAGGAGGCAAGATGCGATGCAGGTAGGACCGTACTGTCCCTTCCAACGTGTTTGTGAAGACGGTAGGAGCATCCATCACCAATCCCCGGGATTTCCAGAGAGAGAGTGTGTCGTACTCCGCCCAAGTCTCTTCTGCAGGAGACACAAAGGTGTTAGTCTGCACGACTGTGGGCCTCGCTCATCATCGCCTGGGTATGGAGCCATTGGACAGGTTCTTCTGAAATGACCCTGGTGTAGAGTTGACCTGGACTAATCTGGAAAAGGTATGCGTATGTGCGCAAGACGGCCAGGGTTTCCTCGTCGAGCGAGAGATAAGCAGCTTCCAGAGCCCCATAGGGGTCGTGTTGGAACTGCGTGCGAAAGACCGGATCGCAGACGAGGCAGTGGATGATCTGGGGTACACAAGTCATCGGTGTCCTCCTTGAACGTATGCCTCTACTGCCCGAAGTAGGGTTAGGTCATCAACTCGTAGCTCAGATTCTACCCCTATGCTACACCAGATTTTATTGCGTGTCAACGATCTGGGGTACTCAATACTTGAGTACCAAGGTACTCAATCTTGGAGTACCCTAGAGTAGTGACTCCGGGGACACGGAGCCTGCGGTTGCTGCAGCCGGCGAGAGGTTAGACCACCCGCCTGTGCTGGGCGGCCCACGTCACGGCTTCCACGCGCGAGTGCACGCCCAGTTTGGCATACAGCCGGCTCACGTAGTTCTTGATTGTCTGCTCTCGGACCTGCAGCGCCTTGGCGATCTCGGCGTTGGTGCTCCCTGCGACGATGTGTCGCAGCAGCTCCGTCTCGCGCTGGGTCAGAGCCGTCACATCTCCCGCCTCCTGGCCTAGCACCCGCTGCCTGACCCGCCCGGCGATACTGGGACTCAACCAGAGCGCGCCGGTGGCGGTGGCGATCACGGCCTGGACGATGGTGTCCGGGGCTTCGTCCTTGAGCAGGTAGCCGTGAGCGCCCGCTTCCAACAAGCCATAGACATAGGCCGCATGGTCGTAGGCGCTGAGCACCAACACGTGCACCGCTGCGCCCGCTTCCTGGAGGCGCCGGCAGACGTCGAGCCCGCTGACGACCGGCATTTCCACATCCAGAACCAGCACGTCGGGCTGGAGCGCTTCTGTGAGCTGCAAGGCCTGGGCCCCATCGGTCGCCTCCCCTGCCACGATCATCCCGGCTGCTTCCAGTTCCGCGCGAATCCCGGCGCGCACGATGGGATGGTCATCGGCCAGCACCACGCGCAACGGCTTATTTGGGTTCGTCATCACTCTCGTCTCCTTCTGAATCAAGCGGAAACCACACATCCACGATCGTGCCTCGTCCCGGCGCGGACCTAATCTCCAGCGTGCCCCGCAGCGCATCAACCCGTTCCTGCATCCCGAGGAGACCGAAATGCCCCCTTCGGGCGAGCGCCATCCACGTCGCGGGCACGGAGAAGCCGCAGCCGTTGTCGGCGACCTGTAGGTGGCACGCCCCTTCCGTGATGTGCAAGCGGACGTGGATGGTCTCGGCCTGGCTGTGCCGCAGGGCGTTGTGCAGGGCCTCCTGGTACAGCCGGAAGACCGAGATCGCAGCGATGTCGGGCAGCGCCGTGGGCGTCTCGGGCAGGTCGATGTGCACGTGAGCCTCGGATCGGTCCTCCAAGTCTTCGGCGTGTGCCGCCATCGCTGCCGGCAGGCCCAGCAGGTCCAGCGCCGGCGGGCGCAGGTGCGTGCAGAGGTGCCGGATCTCCTTCACCGTGGCGAGCGCGTCCCGACGCAGGGACTCCAGGGCCTGCTGCACTGCCGGGTCCGGCGCGCTGCGAGACTGGGCGCGGAGCTGGTAACTGAGCCCCAACAGCGCCTGCAGCGGGCCGTCGTGCAGATCCCGCGCCAGCCGCTGCCGTTCGTCCTCGCGGGCGCCGAGCAGCCGCCGGTGGGCGAGCTGCAGCGCCTCCCGGCCTTGCGTCACGGCTTCAATCTGACCGCGTAGGGCGTCCACCAGCCGGGCGTTGCGGATCGTCGTGGCAGCCTGGTGGGCCAGCGTCTCCAGGATCGCGATATCCTCGGTGGAATAGGCATCATCCGCTTC
>SLDA01000070.1 GCA_007125545.1 Thermoflexales bacterium
CCATACTGGCGTGGGACTTGGCCGCTGGACGCTTCTTCATCGATCCGGCAAAAGAAGTCACGATTCGCACGGGCAGGCTGGCGGTCGCCTTCCTGTTGCTCTCACTGGCTTGCACGCCCATCTTCACGTTTACAGGGTTTGGGCGGATCCTGCAAGCCCGGCGCCCGCTGGGCCTCTGGGCAATGGTCTTCGCGGCCCTCCACTTTCTGGCCTTTGCCGGCTGGGACTACCGATTCGACCTGGCTATGCTGCGGATTGGGATTTTCGCCCAACCCTTTGTGATTGTCGGTCTAGTCGCCTTCTTGCTGCTGCTCGTGTTGGGCATTACCTCAATTCCGGCACTACGTGGTACAATGGGACGGGCTTGGCGCCCGGTTCAGCGCCTCGCATATGTGACCGCTGCGCTGAGTGTATGGCATATTGTCTGGGCGAAGAAGAATCCTGTAGAAGCGTGGCAATATCCGATCATCCTGGTTGGCCTCTTGCTCTTTCGGATTCCGCTCTTGCAGCAGGCCATCGTGCGGATGCGCAAACGCTAGCAACTGACGGTCGAGCGCCGCTTTCTGTGCAGGCGCCTGTTCGACATCACAGAGAAAAGGTGGTCGGGATCGTATGGCGACGTCCCAGGAAGCGTTGAAGCAGATGGCAGGCGAATACGCCGTGCGTTTTGTTGAGTCAGGTATGGTGGTAGGCTTGGGGCATGGCAGTACCGCGATTTTCGCCCACCGAAAGCTGGCCGCACTGCTGGCATCTGGGGAGTTGCGCGACGTTGTCGGCGTGCCCTGTTCTTCTCAGGTTGAGCGGCAAGCACAGAGCCTGGGCATACCGTTGACCACGCTCGATGCTAACCCCTTGATCGACATCACGATCGATGGCGCCGATGAGGTAGATCCTGCCTGCAATGTTATTAAGGGTGGGGGAGGGGCGCTGCTGCGTGAGAAAATTGTTGCCCAGGCCACTCTCCGCGAAATCATGGTCGTCGACGCGAGTAAGCTGTCAGACAAACTGGGTATGCAGTGGGAGGTACCTGTCGAGGTGGTGCAATTTGGCTGGCAAGCACAGGTGTCGTACCTCCGTTCCCTGGGCGCCGAAGTCACGGTGCGTTGTGAGCCTGACGGCTCTCACCGCGTAACCGACCAGGGCAACCTGATCCTGGATTGCGCGTGGGGCCCCCTGGAGGATGCCTGGGAACTTGACGCGACGCTCAACCGGCGCGCCGGCATCGTGGAGCACGGCCTTTTTCTGGGATTGGTGACGGATGTGATTGTAGCTGGTCCGGACGGAGTCGAGCACCGTCGCTGTGAGAAGGGACGTCAAGACCATGAATGATCTGCAGGTCTTTAGCAACTCCCAGGCGCTCGCTGAGGCGGCTGCTGATACGATCGCCGATCAAGCTCGGCGATCGATCAAGGCGCGCGGACAGTTCTACTTGGTCCTGGCTGGGGGCTCGACACCGGAGCCAACCTACCGGTTGCTGGGCAAGCCCCCCTATCGCTCGCAAATCGATTGGTCGCGCGTCCATGTCTTCTGGGGTGACGAGCGCTGCGTCCCGCCGGAGGATGAAAAGAGTAACTACCGGATGGCATGGGAGGCGCTCCTCGCTCACGTACCGATCCCGGCTACCCAGATTCATCGGATTCCGGGGGAGCTGCCTGCCGGCGATGCTGCCGCCGTGTACCAAGCGGCCCTCCGCGCCATATTGGGCCCTAACCCGCGCCTTGACCTTATCTTGCTCGGTATGGGCGCCGATGGGCATACTGCCTCGCTTTTTCCCAATAGTCCGGCTCTTGAGGTCGAAGATGAACTTGCCGTGGCTGTGCACGCGCCTGATCAAGAGGTCCCATGGCGGGTGACCTTGACCCTCCCCGTGCTAAATCGGGCGCGCACTGTTCTTTTTCTTGTCAGCGGTGAGGAGAAAGCCGAGGCGTTGGCTCGGGTTCGAGAGGGAGATGAGGCTATGCCTGCTGCCCGCGTGCAGGTTCAGAGCGGAGAGGAAGTCTGGCTGGTGACCGCAGTTGCATAGCAGCTGTCATCACTGTTCTTCTGGAATCGCCCTGCATCCTCAGAGTGACCCGTGAACCGCGAGGCCCGAAGCAAGCGTGTCAGTGAATTTCACCGTGGCCGACTTGCTGTAGGGCGGCCCAACTCTGGAGCCGGTAGTGTCTGCATTGGCCCGGGATCAACTTCCGTGATTTGCTATTTGGTTGGTATAGAGTCAAGTCTCCTTCCCTCTGTGGTATAATGTCAAGGCTACTGCGTTCTATGGCGCATTTTCGGAACTCCTGACATGAAACTTATTATACAAATTCCTTGCTTCAACGAAGAGCTCACACTCCCTCAGACTTTCCGCGATCTACCGACCATGATCGAGGGAATCGATGATATAGAAGTCCTTATCATCAACGATGGGAGCAGGGACGAAACGGTACGGGTCGCGCGCGATCTGGGGGTTCATCACGTCGTGCATCTGAACCAGAACATGGGCCTGGCCACGGCGTTTGTCAAGGGGTTGGAGGCCGCGCTACGGCTGGGGGCGGACATCATTGTCAATACCGACGGCGATAATCAGTATTGCGGAGTGGACATCGTGAGTCTGGTGCGCCCCATCCTGGATGGTACAGCTGACATCGTCGTCGGTGACAGGGGCGTGATGGAAGTTGCGGAGTTTTCGCCCCTCAAACGGCATCTACAGAGACTGGGTAGTCTGGTCGTCAAGCTGGCTTCGGGGGTCGACACACCCGATGCCACCAGTGGTTTCCGAGCGTTGAGTCGTGAGGCCGCCTTACGGACGATTATCCTGAACCAGTACTCGTACACGCTGGAATCTCTGATACAAGCTGGGGCTCACCGTATGGCAGTGGCCTATGTGCCGGTGAAAGTGAACCCCCAGACCCGCAAGTCCCGATTGATGCGTAACATCCCTCATTACCTGGTGAATTCCGGTGTCACGATTCTGCGCAGTTATGCGATGTACCGGCCTTTGAGAGTGTTTCTCTTCCTGGGCGCGTTGATGATCGGCGGCGGCCTTGTCTTGGGAGGACGGTTCCTATGGTTCTACTTCCAGGGCATGGGTGACGGCCGCGTGCAGTCGTTGCTCTTGGCCGCGATTTTGCTGATCGCAGGATTTCAGAGTTGCTTGATTGGGCTGGTTGCGGATCTGATCGGCTTCAACCGCGGGATACTGGAGGAGACGCTCTACCGCTTACGACGATTGGAATCAGAGCGGTCCCCTTGGGGAACTGAGAATGCAACGACTGACCTGGAGGAGTGAGAGCGTTTACCTATGCGCATCGCTCTAGTAGGACCCACATATCCTTACCGCGGAGGCATTGCTCACTACACCACCATGCTTTACGAGGCGCTATGCAAGAGAGGCCACGATGTCCACCTCATATCGTTCTCTCGACAGTATCCTGCCTGGCTATATCCGGGTCAGAGTGACAAAGACCCGAGCGCTCAACCGCTTCAGCCTGAAAAGGTTACCTACTCACTCGATTCGCTCAATCCTCTGACGTGGCTGTCGACGTTCCTGACGCTACGCCGGCTTCGCCCCGATGCCGTTATTCTGTCGTGGTGGACACCTTTCTGGGCTCCCGCATGGTTCGTGTTAGGCAATCTTATCCGGTGGGGGCTGCGGCGTCCGTTGCTTTTCCTCTGTCACAATGTCTTGCCACACGAACCCAGATTCTGGGATCGTTGGTTGGCGAAGCTTGTATTGGGCCGGGGCACCGGTTTCATCGTGCAATCGCAGGAGGAACGCGATCGTTTGATGGACTTATTGTCCAAAGCAAACGTTAGTGTGGTGCCACATCCTGTGTATGATATGTTCACGTCGAGTGAGATATCCAAGGCAGAAGCACGCGCTCTATTGAAGATACCTTCTACCGCGCCGCTGCTGTTGTTCTTTGGCATCATCCGTGAATACAAGGGGCTGATGGACCTTCTTGAGGCCATGCCGGAGATTAGGCGGCGGACGCCGGAGACTCGTTTGGTTGTCGCCGGCGAGTTTTGGGACTCAAAAATCAGCTACTTTGAAAGGGTGGAGAGCTTGGGTCTTGGAGAGAGCGTGAGATTTGACGATCGTTATATCCCCAATGAGGAGGTGCCACTGTACTTTCGGGCTGCTGATCTAGTGGTTGCCCCTCACCGGCGGATTACCGGCAGTGGCGTTGTGCAGATGGCGGTTGGGTTTCGCCGCCCACTGGTTACCACACTCAACTGGTTATCTGAGGAGCAGCAAGCTCCCCCGAGCTACCTTGTCGTGCCGCCGAACAATAGCCAAGCGATCGCGGGTGCCGTCAGTGACTTTTTCGCCCGTTCCGTCGACATCCGCGAGGATCAGGCAGCCGAGGATCTACGGGGAGTCTTCTCCTGGGAGCGCCTGGTGAATGCCTTTGAAGAGCTCCAGTCCACTGACGTCAAGCGTCGTGATACACGAGTCCGGCTGTGAAAATCCTCTTTCTACTCACTCAGGATCTGCTCAGCCCGGCTGGTGCCGGACGCTATTTCCCGCTGGCCTGCGCGCTCGCTGCTCGCGGCCATACAGTCCGAATTGCGGCCTTGCACTCAGACTTTAGTAGCCTGGAGCTCACAGAGTTCACGCGTGAGAATGTCAGAGTTAGCTACGTGGGCCAGATGCATGTCCGGAAGGTGGGAGACGACAAGGTCTATTTCAGTTCCAGACAGTTGCTATGGGTTGTACTGGCTGCAACGTGGGCTCTGACACGTGCGGCTTTCACGGAGCGAGTCGATGTGATCCATATTGGGAAGCCACATCCGATGAACAGTATCGCAGGAGTCTTGGCGAAACTTCTCCGCCGTTGTTCGCTGGTCTTGGATTGCGATGATCTAGAGGCAGCTAACAATCGCTTCCAGAGCCGGGTGCAGGCACAACTCGTAGGCCGCTCGGAACGGTTGGCGATGCACACAGCGGACCATATCACCACGCATTCCTCCGTAATACAGGACTATTTGGTTGCGGCAGGTATTCCACTCCACAAGATCACTTATCTGCCTCACGGCGTCGATTTACAGCGTTTTGGCACCGTCGACAGCCTCAAGGTCGTGGCTTTGAGAGAGAGCTTGGAGCTGAAGGACAGAAAAGTTGTGGTGTATGTGGGCAGCATGAGTTCGGTGTGTCACGCTCTGGATCTCCTGATGCTTGCCTTTGTAGAAGTCCAACGGCAGGTGCCCGATTCGGTTCTGCTGTTTGTTGGAGGGGGCGAGGATTACAAAAGCTTGCAGCAGTTGGCCTCCAGTCTGAATCTCGGCGAGCACGTTCGTTTCTCCGGACGGATCGATCCTGGCGACGTACCTTTGTTCTACGCCTTGGGGGATGTATCCGTAGCTCCCGTCCAGAACAACGACGCCGGAAGAGCAAGTCTGTCACTGAAAATGTTCGAGAGCTGGGCTGCTGGCGTTCCTTTCGTCACCGTTGATATCGGCGATCGCCGCACTGTGATGGGCAGTCCGCCGGCAGGCGTCCTCGTGCCGCCAGATGATGCGTCGTCGATGGCGAGTGCAATCGTGCGACTTCTGCTGGATCCAGGCGAGCGGCAGGCGTTGAGAGATCGCCAACTGCAACTGGCGAGTGAGTATGGTTGGGACGGGCTTGCTGAAAGAGTGGAGGGCGTGTATCAGGCCCTCGGGAGCGACGCCAGACGAAGAAGTTGGTTGGTTATATGAGACCAGGCGCCGGGATCGCTGTTCAAGCGATGGGCAAGCCCCTGTGGATGGAGATCTAATGTCAGGTCGTCTCAATGTGCTTGTCTTGGTTCTTGATGCGCTTCGAGCAAGGAACATGTCCTGCTACGGATACCCCTTGTGCACCACACCGGGGTTGGATGAGTTTGCATCTCAAGGGGTGCAGTTCAAGAATGCCTATACCACGGCTAGCTGGACCATCCCCTCTCATGCGTCTATGCTCAGCGGGCTGTATCTGACAGAGCATCGCGTGGAAAGCATTAAACAAGATCGCCGGTTCAGTTCGTCGATTGTGCCGCTACCTGGGGCCCTCCGTCGTTATGACTATAAGACAGCAGCATTTTCTCAGAACCCGCTCTTTGGCCCAGCTCATTCATTCGACTATTTTGATGAATACTACGGTGAGTATGAGTTTAGCCCATCCAGCAGGGGTACGGGTGTCGGCATGCTTGCTAAACGGGCCACGAACTATCTCCAGAAGCTGCGTTCCACTCGAGGTACGCTAGCGCGTGTCCAGAACTGGATAGAGGCTCACCACACCGATACTCGTTTCTTTGCGGTTGTTAACTTGATGACGACGCATTACCCTTGGGCCCCATCTCCTCGGGCGGTCAAGCGAGTTGGTGGCTTCCCTATTCGCAGCCTAATGGATCATGACTCGGTTACGTTGAAGCCTTGGGAGTTCAACTCGGGTCGAAGAAACGTCGAAGACAGGCACCGCCTTATGTGGTTGTCACTGTACAATGCCGCGATTGCGCATCTGGATCGTGAGGTCTCACGCTTTTTTGGGCAGTTGCGTAAGTGGCGCGGGTACGATGAAACAGTGATAGTGGTGACATCTGATCACGGTGAAATGTTGGGGGACTATCGGGATACCGTGGGCCATATGCTTTCCCTACACGATAATATCATGTGGGTGCCGCTTCTGATACGTCATCCGGACTACCGCCCCGGGACAGTGGCTGAAAGCGTTGTGCAGACACTGGGTCTGTACCCCTCTGTCCTTGAGTGGGCTGGTGTGCCGGATCATGACATACCACGGGCTCAGCTAAGGTCTGTGCGCTACTCCGAGGCTGTGACGGCGGACTCACCCTCCGGCTATGCCTTCGCTGAAGAGGATTACCGAGATAGCTATGACATAGTAGCCAGGTTGGTTGAGGCTAATCCATCATACGACTCGACAAAACATCCGCGTAGACAAGTAGCCGTACATACGACGAATTACAAGTATATTTGGGCTGATTCCGGGACTGAAGAGCTGTACGATTTGGGTGAGGATCGGTTGGAGACGCACAATCTTGCGGCTCAGGAATCTCATTCAGCGGTGAAGGAACGCCTGAGACGCGCTCGCGAGGATTGGGAAGCGGGGTTGCGTGTCTACACCCCTGAGCCGTTTCATACCTCCGAAGTACCCGATCCAAAGGTTATCGAACAACTGCGGGCTTTGGGCTATGTGGAGTGATTTTGTGTTACCCCATACCCTTGCCTATAGTGATCTGCTTACTGGCATAATGGATAGCCGATGATTCGTGGCCCTGTTTCCCTTCCCCGATTCGATCGTCGTACGATCATAACCAATATTCTGGCCTTGTTCTCCGGATCCGTCGTCGCACAAGGCATGACCTCGTTGGCGCTCTTGCTTACCGCGCGCCAGTTGAGTGCCGACATCTACGGACAGTATGCCGCCTCCTATGTCCTGACCGGCTTTGCATCTATTGCCTTCAATCTTGGTCTGGATATTTGGCTGCTGCGCGAGGGCAGCAGAAAGCCGGAATCGCTAGCTGAGTATTTAGGAAGCATTTTGGCCATCAAGCTTGGCATAGGGTTGGTCTGGTTTGTGCTACTCTCCGCTGCTGCTCCACACCTGAATCGTCTACTCAACTCAACCGCATTTCCACCGAGCTTGCTCAGGCTGAGTGCAATTTCGGTCTGGCTTGATTGTATGCTCGCGTCACTCCTCACTTCCTATAAAGCTCGTCTAGCGAACAAAATGACCTCTATTCTGCAAATGAGCTCGCGTGGAGCCTGGCTCCTGGGTACACTCATACTCATCAGTGCCAATGTGGTGCACGCGAGTTCTTTTATGCTACTTCGTGTTCTCGTGTTGCTTATAGCCTTTGTTACGGTGCTCCTTCTTGTTGCACAGAGGATAGGATACCGAGTTACTGTTCTGACTATCCGCAGCATCCTGCGTGCAGCCTCTCCCTTCGCTGCTTCAGAATTCCTCGCCTGGGCTTCTATGCGGGTGGATACGCTCATTATTGCTCTGACGTTGGGACAAACTCAAGTAGGCATATACTCGCCGGCGGTGGGTATTGTCAATGCCTTGCATATGGTGCCCGCGACCGTATATGCGGTTGTGATGCCTGTATTGAGCCGCTCGTTTTCGCTGAACGCAGCTCAGGCCTGGCTGACGACGCGTCGTATGTTGCTGTTGCTTATGGTATTGGGTCTGATTCTCGCGCTCGGTACGCTGGCTGTGTCTGGGTTTGTCCCACGACTCCTGGGAGATAGCTATGCGGGATCCGGGCCCATACTCGCGATTCTGAGTAGCGTGCTGTTATTGCATTCGCTGACCTTCGGTATGGCGGCTGTGCTGGTCGCGACGAATCAGCAGAATAAACGGGTCATTGCCCAGGTGATAGCAGTTACGCTCAATATCGTACTGAATTTACTCATCGTTCCCACCTACGGAATTCGCGGCGCTGCGGTCGTCTACGTTACCACAGAGATCACGTTACTCACCGGCTATAGTGTGTTTGCTTACCGAAAATACCGGGCTCCGGCGCCTTTGTCATCTACTGACCCGATTTGAACGTGGTGTGACTCGCTCTGCGGCACGCAGCCGCTGGTGCGTCCACCAGAAGCACGCAGGTGTGCTGAGTTAAGGGATGAAGCAGGGAGTGAAGATGTCGAAGAGTATTTTGATGATCAACGTGCACTCCAGTTGCAACGCGGGCGATGCCGCGCTGGCATTGGTCGCCGTTGAACAGCTGCGCAAACACTTCTCGGATTGTCGGGTGCGCATGTCTATGGATACTCCCGATAGCCATCTGGGTGACGAGAAGGCGTTAAGTTCGTTCTTCACCTGGGTCAAACGCGGCAGTCAGTGGAACTGGTTCAGTCTTGCGTGGCTTCTCCCCGGCACGCTCCTGCCTGCCATAGCATACCGGCTCTTGGGCGATCCCGTGTTTGTTATCACGCCGAAGCCCTGGCAGCCCCTTCTGCGTGCCTATATAGACGCTGACCTTGTCGTCAGTAAGCCAGGCGGCTTTCTCTACAGCTCCGGCAATGGACTCTCACTGTTGATCGCGTTGCATACGCTGTGGATGGCTGTTCTGGTCGGGAAACCCCTCTATATCTTTCCCCAATCCGTGGGGCCGTTTTCCCGCACCTGGGAGCGCAAGCTGGTCGGTATGGTGCTCGCTCGCGCCCGAATCATTATGGTGCGAGAGGCCATCTCGTTAGCACAGCTGGGAGCTTGTGGGCTGTCGCCGGAGAAGTCTCAACTTCTGCCCGATCTCGCTTTCGATTTCAGGGGAGAGAGTGCGGAGACCGCCGCCGCTTGGTTGAGGGAGTTCGGTGTAGATGTGCATGAGAAGTCACCATACCTCGGCATGACCGTCATCAATTGGGCGGTCAAGAATACCGGATTTGGGCGTCAGTCTGAGTACGAGGCCGCGTGTGCCGCGGCCATACGCCATTTCGTGGATCAGTTCGGCGGAAAGGTGCTACTCTTTCCACAGGTATGGGGACCTCTGGAAAGCCAGGACGACCGCGTCCCCGCCCGACGTGTTGCCGAGAGTGTTGCTGATCTCGGAGACGCCGTGATCGCGATAGAATCACCTGCAACGCCGGGCTTGCTGAGATCTGCCTATCAGTTTATGGATCTTTTCATTGGCACGCGAATGCACTCGAATATCTTCGCTCTGTCCGCCGGGGTTCCTGTGATTGGCATCGGCTATCTTCCCAAGACGCAGGGAATCACAGAGATGCTTGGGTTGGGCGAGTGGACGATAGGCATCGAAGAAGTCACTGCCGAGCATCTAGTGGCTATGTTAGAACAACTCTGGTCTAATCGTGAAGATGTTCGAGCTCATCTCGGCAAGGCGATTCCGATCGTAGTTGCGGATGCGAAAAAAGCAGGAGAACTCATTGCATCTGACTTCGTATTGGTGAGAGACTAGTGTCCGACCGCATCCGATTGCTTCATCTCATCTACGGTTTCGACCTCGGACACTACGGTGGCGGCGCTGAACGTTTTGCCCTGGCGCTGGCTCGTAGTCTCGATCCCGCTAGATTCGAAGTCTCGATCTATGCTCTCTGGGGTCTGGGAACACCGGACGAACTGCGGCATATCGAGGCCGCGGAAGCGGCGGGCATAGCGACTGCTGTGTTGTCTGATTGGGTGGAGGCAAATCCCGGGCTGAGCTTCATCCGCTCGTTCCGGGCCTTGGACAGACTGATGAAGCAGCAGCGTATCCACATTGTTCATAGCCACTCTCAATTCGGCGATACGATGGGACTAATCTGCAGAGCGATGTATCCTGGCATCAAGATTGTGCGGACGCCCCATGATGGTCACAGCAAGGAGTGGCGGAGACGTCCCTTTCGGCGAGCACTGCTCTCCAATTTCCTGTACCCGCTCTACTACCATGCTGAAATCGGTGTCAGTCAGCCCATCGTCCAGAGGTTGGACAATCGGACTTTGGCGCGTATGCTCGGGCGCCATGCGCTGCATATACAGAACGCCATCGACCTCGCGCGTTTTCAGCAGGTTGGGGTAGAACATACCACAAAGCGAGCGGCGCTGGCACTACCAGCCGACGCTTTCGTGGTTGGCACCGTGGGGCGGCTCGCTGTTGAGAAGGGATATGATGTGCTGTTGCAGGCATTCCCTACGGTTCTTGAGCAGGTACCTCAAGCTCATCTGGTTTTGATTGGGCAGGGTGATCTTGCGGATGACCTTCTGTGTCTAGCCAATGACTTGGGCATCTCAAGCAGAGTTCACTTTCTCGGTGCCCGTTCCGATGTTGAGGAGCTGCTGCCGATCTTCGATCTCTTTGTCTCAGCCTCTAGATGGGAAGGACTGTCAACTGTAATCCTGGAAAGTATGATGAGTGGCACACCCGTGCTGGCGACGGCTGTAGGCGGCACCTGTGACCTCATCCAAGATGGAAGCACTGGATGGCTGGTACCGCCCGAAGATGCCCCGGCTCTTGCCAAGCAGATCGTTATGGCAGCTAAGGACCCTGGAAGGCGTTACGAAGTGTCGGACCGCGCTCGTGAAACTGCCAGGCAGTTCTCGATCGAGCCTGTCGCCCTCGCCCACGAACGCCTATATACATCCCTCCTGGAAAGCAGGTAGGGTCAGTTGAGCGTTACCTCTAGTACGCCCATATCGACGAGGTCGTCGGCAGGTAAGTCCCACACTTTGGCGTCTCCCGAGCGCTCCGCGATGATCCCGTACGACACATTCACATCGCCGACAACCAGAACGTACTCCTTCGGCTCAACATTGTCTAGCACAAACCGCCCATCGCTGTCGGTCAGGGTGGCCGGACTGAGAGCTTCGTCGAGTACGAAGGCGCCATTTTCTCCCCCCCGATAGACTTCAGCCAGCCGCACCGCCACATGAGGCAGTGGTTCCCCAGTGGCTGCATTGATGGCTTGTCCGAAAGCGGTCGCCATGCCGGACGAGGGCGGTTGCGGTGCTTCCAGCGCGGGATCGGTCGCTGTAGGATCAAGCGGTGAAGTCAGAGGAGAATCAGGAGGTGTGAGCGGGCTCACGGTCGCTTGCTGTCCCTGGCATTGCACCAAAAAGGGCAGAAGTATCAACAAAATCAGGCTTATACGCAACTGAGATATCATTCTTCTTGCTTCCTCCGAGTTTCCAACGGTTGAACTCACGCATCACTATCATATCGGTGAATGGATAAGAGGCAATACTCCGAAAGTATTAGGGGTAGAAACCCCAAAAGTGCGCTGCAACACGAGGATTGCTCGATATTTGCTGTCGGTCTCGGTGTGTGGCCAAGCGCTTCTACAGAGAATAACCCTATTGTGGTATTGCTTCTTGGGACTATCTGGTCCATGATGGGCGTGTAGATGAGTCGGGCTGGTTTCCTATCTAACTTGTGGAGGATGACAGATGAAGAAGAGATGGTTAGCTTTACTGGCAACGGTGGTGTTGCTGAGCATGATAGTCCCCAGCGTGGTCTTTGCGCAGGCCTATCAGACAAGCTTCACAACCTCAATCACCTATCAAAATGTGGGTACGGAAAGTGCCTCGATAGTGGTGGAGTTCTATGATTCGCCGAACGCCACGGTTCCGATCGTGATCACCCGGCCGGCTCTGGCTCCACTTGCCAGTGCTTCCCTTTTTGTGGGCGGGCTGACAGAAGTCGCCTCCGGTTTCCGGGGCTCGGCTGTTATGCAGTCAGATCAGCCTCTGCTGGCCACGATGGTGCAACTGCCGCAGGGTCCTGGTACTCGCAATCGTCCGCTTAGCAACGGCTTCCCAGACGCTGGTTCTGAGCAGGTCCTGGTTGCGACCGTATTGAGGAACATGTTTAACACCAATACGATCTTCTCGATTCAGAACACCGGTATGAGCGCAAGCGCTGTGACGTTCCGATTCTACAACACGGCAGCAGTGCAAGTCCACTCCTTCACGGAAACGGTGCAGCCCGGCGCGGCCTACTACGTAGACGCGGGCACCATCACTCAACTTGGGGCAACCTTCAACGGCTCCGCCGTTGTTGAGGCCCCTGGTGGCAGCATTGTGGGTGGCGTGATGGAATTGTCCACCACCGGCTCCGCTGCTTCAGCTTTTGAGGGTGTGGGCGAAGGCGCTTCCACAGTTTATATGCCCTCGGCGCTCTGTCAGGCCTTTGGTGCCGACACCGCCTATGCTGTTCAGAACACCAGCTTGTCCACGACGACATCTGTGACGGTCCGGTACAGCAATGGCGTTAACCATACGCAGCAGATTGCCCCGGGGGCTAAGGCGAGCTTTGTGGCCTGCCAAGCTCCGGGTATGACCTCCGGCTTCAACGGTTCTGCTGAAATCGAGAGTACGGCCACACCGATCATTGCGATTGGTAAAGCCTACGGTTCGGGCCTCTCCACCGCTTTCGTGGGAGTACCTGAGGGCGGCGGTGCCTCAGAGATCGGCCTACCTTACGTGCGATGGGCCACCGATGCTAACTATGCAGCGGGCACCCAGCAGCGCGTCTTCCTGACCATCCAGAACATTGGTGATGCCAACTTGGCCGCTGGAAGTGTTGTCGTCCGCTATATCGACCGCCACGGTGTGGAGCTGGGCACGCATACCCTGGGTGCTCTTGCTGCCGGTCAGAAGTTGAACTCGAATGCTGCAATGGCTGGTTTGACCGAGTTTGGTATCGACAATGGTACCTTCGGTGGTGGCGCTATCGTTGAGGGACCGGATGGATCAGAGCTTGCAGTGGTAGCTCGTGTATCCACGCAGGTCGCTGCCGGCCAGTTCGCAAGTGAGGACTACAGCGGCATGCCCCTGCCTTAAGGCGGTGCCCACTGTAGCCAAACCTTGTTAGCCGAATCAAACACAAAGGAGACTGCAAAGTCTCCTTTGTGTTGTTTACGCACATCGTGCAATCCATCAATAGGTCTTGAATATGAATAAGTATCTCTATCTGCTTCAATTTGCATCAGCCCATCCGCGACTGGCGCTGGCTTCATGGCGGGTCAAAAGTGCCAAGAAAACCTATTTGGGCTATCCGCATCTCTTCAGTCTCGCTCAGAACTACTTCAAAGTTCGGTCCAGATGTGGGCCCTCGCTTAGAGTGGCTGAGTTCGGGGTAGGGCGCGGTGGCAGCGCTATCGTGCTTGCTTGGCTGGTTCACCGCTTCGGTGGAACCCTGCATTTGTACGATGTCTTCGGACGGATTCCCGAGCCATCAGACAAGGATGGAGAACGTGCGCACGCTCGCTATCGCATCATCACTGAACAGGAAGCCGATAGCTACTATGGCAATGTGCCGACCCTGCTTGATGATATCCGCAGGGATGTAGCTGCAGTGTGTGATCTGGACAAGGTTAGATTCCTCCAGGGGCGATACGAGGAGACCTTGGCCTATGCAGACGCCGAACCGTACCACGTGGTTCATATCGACTGTGACTGGTACGAGAGCGTCCGAGCCGTTCTAGCTTTTCTCGAATCTCGTCTTTCTCCTGGTGCAATACTGCAGATCGATGATTACTCGAATTGGCAGGGTTCCCGAACATCGGTGGATGAGGCGACATGGTTGTCGCCTTACCGGCGTTGGATCGTTGGAGGGCCATTGGTCATCGATACTGGGAGGTTAGCCAAGCCCTAGTGTCTACGCTTAGTTCCCCTCGATAGTCACATCATTCTTATTAAATCGTACCAGGTTCGGTATCACTGACCGTAACTTAGCGAAAACTTGACTTTCGCCCCTCACCCGCGATAATGATACAGATACCGTAGGCTTGGGAGGGGGAACACAGTGGCGCAGTTGGAGGGGATGTTGGAGCAGCTTTCGGATTCCGTCGCGGCGACCGAAGGTCGCGACTTAATTCAACGTGCGTATGCAATGGCTGAGCGCGCGCACGAGGGGCAGGAGCGGAAATCAGGCGAGCCCTATCTCATCCATCCGCTCAATGTGGCCCACATTTTAGCGGAAACAAACTTCGAGCCAGCGGTGATTGCCGCTGGCTTGTTGCATGACGTGCTTGAGGACAGTAGTATCGGTCGTGACGAGATCGAGGCCGAGTTTGGACAGGAGGTATTGGTCCTCGTCGAGGGAGTGACCAAGCTGGAGCGTGTGGAGAAGCGGGTAGAGGAGGACAGCGCCCGCGAACGAAGTCTCCAGGAGCTAGAGAGCCTGCGCAAGTTGCTTATCGCGATGGCGACCGATGATCTGCGGGTGATCTTTATCAAATTGGCCGACCGTCTTCACAATATGCGTACGCTCGATCACCTTACTCCTCCCAGCCGAATACGTATGTCGCGTGAGACTTTGCAGATCTTTGCCCCTCTGGCGAATCGCCTCGGTATCTGGGTCTGGAAGGCTGAGCTGGAGGACCTTGCCTTCAAATATCTCAATCCCACCATGCACAAAGAACTCGAAACGCTCCTCGCCGCGCACAACGAACTGCGTGAGGAACGCGTTCGGGAGCACATCAACATTCTGCAGGATGCGCTGACTGAGGCGGACATCAATGCAGAGATCAAGGGTCGCCCCAAGCATATTTACAGCATTTACCACAAGATGCACCGCAAGAACGTGCCTTTTGCACGGATCTATGACGTCGAGGGGCTGCGGGTTGCCGTAGATACCGAGCCTCAGTGTTACCAGGTTCTCGGTGTTGTGCACCGTTTGTGGAAGCCGGTTCCCGGCGAGTTTGATGATTACATCGCGCATCCAAAGTCCAACGGATATCAAAGCCTGCATACGGCGGTTATCGGGGATGACGGCTCGTCGTTGGAGATTCAGATACGCACCCATGAGATGAACTACTTCGCCGAGTATGGGTATGCCGCCCACTGGCGTTATAAGGAACAAGGGCTGCATGCTAACACGCAACTGATGGACCAGATCAGTTCCATCCGGGAGAGCGTTCAGGAGCTAACGGAAGAGACACGCGATGCCCGGACCTTTGTCGACTCCATTCGCCTCGATATGTTCCAGGATAGAGTGTTTGCCTTCACACCGAAAGGAAAGGTCATCGATCTGCCGGTGGGAGCAACTCCGCTCGATTTTGCTTACCGGGTCCATACCGAGGTGGGTCACGGGTGCCGGGGCGCTCGTGTGAACGGGCGCTGGACCAATCTCGACTATCAACTCCAGACAGGTGACCAGGTGGAGATCATCTTGGGCCGGAAGGGAGGGCCCAGTCGCGACTGGCTCAGCGAGGAGCTAGGGTACGTTAAGACCAACCGGGCGCGGCAGAAGATCCGCCAATGGTTCCGTCGCCAAGGACGCGAGGAGAATATTCTCCGTGGGCAGGAGATAGTAGAGCGCATTCTCAAACGCCTCTCGGTTACATTGACGGTCGCCGAAGTGGCGG
>SLDA01000061.1 GCA_007125545.1 Thermoflexales bacterium
GGCGTTCGACAACGTCTTCCAGACGCTCGATATGATCTCCAACTACAAGCTCGCGGCGCTGGATACGATGAGCCGCACGATCGGCCAGCTGTCGGAGGAAGTGAACAAGGCTACGACGCATCTCGACCGCGTCCGCACACGGCAGGCGATCGAGTCGACGGGCGACATTATGCCGCCGGCAGAAACCGGAAGCGGCCAGAGGAAATAGGACACGCGTATGGAGTGGGGAACGCAAGGGCGGGGTCTGGCCGCCCTCTACGAACAGTGTGGAGGGGAGCAGTGGCGACAGCGCGAGGGATGGCTGGCGGATGCCGACGTATGCACCTGGGAAGGGGTTAGCTGTGCCGAGGGACGCGTGACCCGCCTCGAGTTGGCCCGCAACCTGCTCACCGGCACGCTGCCCGCCGAGCTGGGCTTGCTCGCATATCTGACCCACCTCGATCTGGCGGGAAACCAGCTTTCGGGGCCGGTGCCGGCGGAAATTGGTAATCTTCGCAGCCTCACGGTTCTCGATCTATCCGAGAATGAACTCCGCGGGACGCTCCCGCCACGCTTGCGGCTTCTGCATCGCCTTCGCATCCTCGACCTGCACGGTAACGCCTTGACCGGGTCTCTGGCCGTCGGATTGCACGATCTCACAGCGCTGGAACGACTGGACCTCTCGGACAACCGCTTCACCGGCCAGGTACCGGCAGAGCTCGGGCGGCTGAGCCGCCTCACGCATCTGGCGCTCGACCACAATGAACTATATGGCCCCCTGCCTGCGACGCTGCAGTCACTCGCGGCGCTGGAGCGGCTGACCTTTGATCATACGAGTCTGCTAGAGCTGCCCGATCCGGACTTTCAGGGTTGGCTCGATCGCATCCCCCACCTGAGCCGCACGGGTGTCCTGTATGCCGAGGTGGTGACGTCGGGTAATCGCGGGGCGGCCGTGCTGGCCGCCGCACTGGCGGGGCTCGGTACCTTCGCCGCCAGCCTCGTGGCTGCGCTCATCGCGATACCGTTCCTGGGTCCGCTGGCGGCTGCGATCCCGCTGGCAGGCACCGCGGGCGCGGGGCTCCTGGGCAAACGGGTGTACGAACTTACGGCGAAGCAACGTGCCCCCCAACCCGCCTTCACGGCGACCCGCGCCGATGATCCCGACGCCGAGTTGCGTGCCGAACTGGCCCAGCAGCTACGCGAGCTGGTGCGCAGTGCGCGTGGCGATGCCCGGGAGCGTGGAGCCCACGAGCTGATTGACGAACTTGAGGCCATCGAGCAGACGTTGCTCGACCTGTTGTCACGGATGGAGGGGCTCTCCGGCAGCGACGCCGACGCCTTCACCGTGCGGCAGACAATTCGCGACTATCTTCCGTCCGCACTCAACGCTTACCAAGCCATGCCCTCACGCTTCGCCGCCGAGCAACCGATCCAGGCAGGCCGGACGGCGCAGGAACACGTCGTGGAACAGATCCGGTTGCTACACACCGCTCTAAGAGAGATCGATGCAAGGTTACCCGAGGCAGACGTTCAGCGGCTCCTGGTGCACGGACGCTTCCTTGAGGGTAAATTCGGGGAACGAGACGATCTCTGAGATAGACGATCTCTGAGATAAAGGGAAGAAGCTAGCGGGTAAACGCAGGCAAGAAAGAGGCCACACAAGCCGCACCTCTGCCCGGCGCTCTCCCGCGATCTTCTTCCCTTTCGTTCTCCCTGTCCTAGCGCCCCTGCGTCTGATATGAAAAGCGCCCAGTCGGCGATATGCCCAGCATCGTGATGGTAGCATTCTGCGTGCCCTGGGGGGCAGCGCTGGCGTAGAGGTCAGAGGCGAAATTGACGCACGCGCCGAGATAGGCCATTCGCCCCTCCAGCGAGGGGTGCGGCATTTTGAGATGCGTCTCCGGATCCCGCTCGATGTCGGGCAGAAGTTTCTCCAAGCGCTCGAAGAGCGCACCGTGGCGTTCGCAGTCGCAGCTCCGGATGCGGAAGACGCCGGACCCCGGGTCCTTGGGCGCAAACTCCTGGACGGGCTGGAACTTATGAAGGTAATAGGCGCCCAACACGGCTTCGTTGTTGCGCACGTGGTAAAGGGTGGGCAACGGTTTCCCCTCGACATCGACATATCCGGCGATGTGAAAACCGAGCGGCTCCTCCAGCGCAGGCACATCATCCTCGAGTGCGTAAGCCAGCGCCTCCGCATAGTCACTCACCGGCTCGACATGAAGATGGCGAGCACAAAAGTCCTTCAGCCAATCCGCAACGGGCGTGTTACCCCTGTCCGTAGGCAGCACACTTGTTCCCCAGGCGCAAATACCGGCGGGAAGATGGGGCACCGTCTGTACGGCGATCAGACGGTCGAGTTCCCGCGGTGTTCTGCCCGCAGTGTGCCCCTGCGTGGGTGGGAACTTGTGTTCGATCATCACAATCCCGTAGGCACTCAATTCGGTAACGATCAACGTCATCTGGCACCTTCCTCTCATACACGTCAATGACCCATCGAAAAGCGACTGACTGGACAAGGGACAAAAAGATTCTTGCGAGAGTATGATGCTATTGTACAGGCGTGTTGGGTTTCCAGAGATTGGGCAAAGTTGGCATTCGAGAAGAACAATTGGAAGCGTTGGCGAGAGCAAGTTATGCCTCAGGCTTTCTACTGCTACACTCCGAGGATATTCGCCTCCGTAATCGTCTTGAAGTGATGTCCGTAGATCGCTAGTGTCACCGCCATCGGAAGAAGCTCGGGGCGCCGGCGTACCGTCCAGAAGAGCAAATCCCAGTAGTGCCGCCGACCCTCGTCGCGAATGCCCAGCACGTATACTGACTTGAACAGTGCCCGAACTGATGGCCAATCCAGGGGCGGCTTCGCCTTCGGCAAGCGGTACTCCCTGAGGAAAGTCTTGACGCGCTCGTAGTAGGGACGCGAGGAGTAGATATGGCCCATCAGTGCGCGATAACCCTCCTGCAGCGCCTCGAGGCCCATCTGCGGCAGGACATTCGTGGCAAGGTCGACATTGTTACCCATCGCCTTACCCAGCAACCGCCCCTCTTCCTTCAGCCGCGCATAGAGCTCGGTGCCCGGAGGCGCCTGGAGCAGGCCCACCATCGCCGTCACGATGCCGCTCTGCTGTATAAAGGAGATCTGCCGCTCGAAAATCGCGGGCGTATCGTGATCGAAGCCGACGATGAACCCGGCTTGGACCCGCAGCCCGGCGTGCTGCAGTTTGCGTACGTCTGCCAGCATATCACGGCGCAGATTCTGGCCCTTGCGGCACTCGGCGAGGCTCTCCTCATCGGGCGTCTCGATGCCAATAAACACCTTGTCGAATCCGGCATCGACCATCATAGTTGTGAGTTCGGCATCATCGGCCAGATCGATCGAGACCTCGGTATTAAAGGGGACACCCCGCTTACCGCGCCGCCACTCGATCAGGGCAGGGAGCAGATCTTGCTTAAGGACCCTTCTATTGCCGATGAAATTGTCGTCGACAAAAAAGATCGATCTCCGCCAGCCGCGGGCGTAGAGGTCGTCCAGCTCGGCGATAATCTGTTGCGAGCTCTTGGTTCGCGGGCGGCGACCCAGTAGCGACGTGATATTGCAGAAGTCACAGGCGAAAGGGCAGCCGCGCGAGAACTGGACGGACATTGAGTCGTAGGCATCGAGATCGAGCAAGCCCCAATCCGGGGGCGGCGTCGTCGCCAGGTCAGCGTAGTCGTCAGTAGCGTAGCAGCGCTCAGCTTGACCGTGATTGAGGTCATCGAGGAATCGAGGCAGCGTGATCTCCCCCTCGTTGAGGACGAGGTGGTCGGGATCGGGATAGTCCTCGGGCTCCATCGTGAAGAGCGGCCCGCCGGCAACGACGGGCAACCCCACCGCCTTGCAGCGCTCCAGAATCTGGCGCACCGCATCCTGTTGGACCGTCATCGCGCTGAGCAGCACGATATCGGCCCACTCCAGGTCCGCATCGTTCAGAGGCTGCACATTCATGTCGATCAGCCGCCGCTCCCAGTCCACGGGCAGCATCGGCGAGATCGTCACCAGGCCCAGCGGCGGGCACGTGGCTTTTCGCCCCACAAACTTCAACGCGTGTTTGAAACTCCAGAACGTATCCGGAAACTCCGGATAAACCAACAAAGCGCGCATAGCATCCCCCCCTTGGTACAATCCTAGAAGTTGAATAAGAACTTCTGGGATGCCGCTCACACGCGCTGCACTAAAAAAGCATAATGTCTATTATTCTACCTCATCCGGCACCCTGCCGCAAGTGACGCGGGTCATAGGTCGTCGATCCGGACGCGGGGCCCACGCGGCGTGGGCGGCCACCTGTAGGTCAGTCGCGTCTCCGTCCAGAGCTGGCTGACGACAAAACTCCGCGCGCCTTTTTCCTCCACCTTCACGTGACAGCGGATCGTCGTAGCACCCAAGTCCGACAGTGCGTCGCGCAGCGCCACCCATAGTTCGCTCCCCCAGTAGCGACGTCTCCAGGCCGGATCGACGAAGACAGTTAACAACTCCGCCTCGTCTACCTTGGTCAACTGTCCCGCGGCTGCCCCAATGAGGCCGTCCCCGGCCTCCAGGACGAAGATGACGCCGCCACCGACCTCCCCTCGCGAGTCGTCTA
>SLDA01000546.1 GCA_007125545.1 Thermoflexales bacterium
AAGGAGTGGCCATGAGAGAACCATCGCCAGTTGATCAGGGCGCCGGCTCCGAGGAGCTGCGCGAGCATTTGAACGGATGGCGGGCCTTCGCGGCGCTCAGCCAGTTCCTGCACGATGACGGGTGGCGCCCCCAGCAACTGGAGGACAGAACTGACTTCCGCGCCTACTTCGCCGGAGAGCATGGCGACATCCGCTGTCACGCGCAGATTCGCATAGATCTGGAGCAGTTCCTCTGCTATGCCATCGCACCTCTCAAAGTGCCGGAGACGGCGCGGCCCGCGGTCGCCGAGTACATCACCCGCGCCAACTTTGGCCTGCGCATCGGCAATTTCGAGATGGACTACAAGGACGGCGAAGTCCGCTACAAGAGTAGTCTCGACTTCGAGGACGAGGAGCTGACGCCGAGCCTTATCAAACACGCGATCTATCCCGCCGTCCACACTATGGACTTCTACCTGCCTGGCCTTCTCGCCGTTATGTATGGCAACAAGACGCCGCAAGAAGCTATCAACGAGGTCGAGGGCTAGACGACCTGTGGTGTTGTGCTGCCCCGAGCTTCGCGCCCGTCACACGCACGCGCGAGGCTGTCCCTACCGGGGGCGACTTTGCTAACCCAACTGACGTATCCATTGCAAGGAGAATGAAACGTGACCCACTTCAAGATCGCCACCTTCAATGCCAATTCCATCCGCATCCGCCTCGACCAGATCCTGTCGTGGATTGTCGAACATGAAATCGATGTCGTTTGCGTGCAGGAGACCAAAGTTCAGGACGGCAGCTTTCCCACGGAGTCCATCGAGGCAGCCGGTCATCACGTGACCTTCTCTGGTCAGAAGTCTCACGCCGGCGTCGCAACATTGAGCCGCAAGGCACCCGAAAAGGTCCAAGCCGGCTTTGACGACGGTAGCGACCCCGCCCGTCTGCTCTATGCCTGCATCGACGGGCTGCACATCGTTAATAGCTACGTCCCGCAGGGACGGGCTCCCGACCACGCCGAATTTCAACACAAGCTCAACTGGTTCGCGCAGATTCACGAGTGGTTCGACACCCACTTCACCCCTGAGGATCCGCTGATCTGGCTTGGGGATCTCAACGTCGCGACCGAAGATATCGACGTCCATGACCCCAAGGGGCTGCGAAACCATGTAGACTTTCATCCCGACGCACAGGCCGCGCTGGAGGAGGTTCGCGAGTGGGGTTTCGTGGACTGCTTCCGCCTGCATCATCCGGACGAGCCTAACCAGTTCACATACTGGGACTACCGCGCCCGCAATCCCATCGAGCGCAACATCGGCTGGCGCATCGACCATATTTGGGCCACGGAACCGCTCGCCGAAAAGTGTACGTCATCCTGGATCGACGTCGACGCGCGGCGGGCCGAGCGCCCCTCCGATCACACGTTCCTGGTAGCAGAGTTCGACCTGTAGCGGATCTGAATGGGAATGCCTCATGCGATTGAGTAAAGACTTCGGCGTCATTGTCCTGGGAATATGGTTGATTCTGACGGGCCTGATCGCGACGTTGGGCCTGACCTTGCCGGGGCTGGGGACCGTTATGGGCGTACTGGCTCTCGCGGCGGGCGTGGGGCTTCTCGTGGGAGAGGGTCGAGGTATCACAAAGGCCATCGGCATCATCTTGTTGGCACTCTGGCTCATCTTCACGGGGCTGCACTCGCTGCTCCCGCTCACCTTCAACGGGCTCGAGGTAGTCACGGCGGTGCTCGCGCTTGCCGCCGGGATAATCTTGCTTTTTTCGAGCGGCTACATCAAGGGGCGGGCAGGCGTTGTCCTGTTGAGCATCTGGCTGATCCTCTCGGCAATGATGACGCTGGTCGCGCTCTCCTTTACCGGCAGCACTCTCATAATGGGCCTTATCGCGCTGAGTGCGGGCATCTTGCTACTGATCCAGCGCTAGCCATCACGCGGGCGGTGGGCCTAGCGCGGTCAGAACGCCTGCGGCGGCCATCTCGCCGCTCCGGACGGCGCCCTCCATTGTCGTGAACCAGTCCTGTCGCGTGTAGTCTCCCGCAAGGAAAAAACCGGGTATGGGCGAAGCCGGAGGGGGGCGCCGCATCTCGGCCCCGATTCGCATCGCGAAGGCTCGATGCCGCACCACGACTGCCTTCCGTAACACAGCAAGGGCGCTTAGGGGAAAATAGCGCTGCAACTCCCGGCGAACGAGGGCGATATACTGCTCGTCGGTGTAGCCATCCGTCGCACGATCAACCACCTGGCAAGAGATACGGCTGCCGCGAGTGGTGAACGCCTCGAAGGATTGATCCTGAAGGACCGCCATCGGGCTGCCGGCAGGGAAGATAAATGTCTCGCGGTCGACCAGGCAGGTATCGAACCAAAGCTGCACGGAGATGGCGGGCACGGTCTCAATCTGCTGCAGGTTAGCAAAGTAGTCCAGCTCTCCCCACGAGGGCGGGAGCAGCGTCTGCACGACCTCGACCGGGAGCGCCGATACATAGGCGTCGCCGCGCACGACCTCGCCCCCTTTCACTTCGAAGCCGATAACGCGTCCGGGATTTCCTTCAACGTAGCGCAGCACGCGGACAGCGGCGCCCGTGCGCAACGTGGCACCGTGATCCTCCAGCCATCGGACTAGCGGTGCAATCATCACCTCACCCATACCGCCTTTGAAGGTGCCGGCACGGATGCTGGCGGGACTCGCCAGAATATGCCGGGCTAGCGTCAGCGGGGCGTAAGCCACCAACTCTTCAGGTTCCAGGAAAAAGAGGCTGCGCGCCAGCGGGCGCAGCACCAGCTCGTACGCTATGCGACTCACGCCGGTCTCGTGCGCCAAGCCGCGGACCGTTTCGTAGACGTAGGCTCTTCGCCGGCGTAGGCCGTGGGCAATCGCGCGTCCTACGCCGAGCTTGTCACGGGGTCCGACATAGGTGTTGTTACCGAGTACGCCGGCCAGCACCCGGTGCGGCGCACGCACCGCGTTGATGCCAAAGACGTGGTAGCGGGGACCGGGTTGCAGGTAAGCTACTTCATCCTGCCACTGCAGCATCCGGTCGCGACTCACGCCCACCTCGCGGAGCAGAGCGCTCAAGCGGCTGTAAATGCCAAAGAAAGAGTGAATGCCACTCTCCACCTCGAAGCCATCGGCAGGATCGATCCAACTCGTCGCTCGCCCACCGAAGCGTGCCGTCGCCTCGACCAGCTCCACCTCGAAGCCTGCATCCAGCAAGCGCTTCGCACAAGCGAGCCCCGCCAGCCCGCCCCCAGCAATCACCACTTTAGACATAGGTTGTCCCTCCCCTACAGACAAACGCTAAGCCCCGCCCCGTCACCTTAAGCTTACCCCACTCTTCCCACTCGACTACCAGCCCATCCCCACCGCCTCCTCTCACCCATCGTACCTCGACCCTCACACATTGCGCCTCTGTTGGTTCTTCTGCCCCGTCGCTTTAAAAACTATAAGATTTGACATTATCTTCTAATCATGCTACTCTATGTCCAATTGGACCACGGCCAACGCCCGACGCCCTACACATGCTTCACCCTACGAGAGGATACAATCTATGTCTGCTCTACGTTTCACCTTACTGGTCGTCATCTTGGCCACCTTCCTGGGACCGCTGGCGGCACCACCTGCGCTTGCGAACTCATTACCCGCAAGCGCGGCAGCGACCGCAACAGTACAGTGTTTCTATCCGGAGGCCGATACCTACACCGACTCCTATGCGCCCGGTACCAACTTCGGAGACGCGGTGACGCTACGGGTGGCGTCCATCGGCGATCAATCCGTTCTGCAGCAGTGGAGCTTTCTACGCTTTGACCTGGCGGCGATTCCCACCGGCAGCACCGTGCTGTCGGCGGATTTGCAACTCTTCCTGACCTCGGCACCCTATGGCGGACGCGCGATGCTCAAGGCTGCAGAGAGCAACTGGACCGAGTACGGCTTGACCTACAACAACCAGCCGACGGTCAGTGCCTTCACCTACGACGACATCGGTTGGGGGGTGAACACCACCGGTTGGCGAACGTGGCAGGCGGACCAACTCGTGAACGAGTGGGTCAACGGAACCCGCACCAACCGCGGCCTGGTCGTGATGGACTACGGCGTGGGTACAGCGCCCTCGGAGTTCCATAGCCGTGAGGGCTCCAGCACCCGTAACCCGCGGCTGTGCGTCGAGTGGACCACGTCCCTGTCCACCGACATCGTCATCAACGAAATCGAGGTGACGCAGGCGGTGCAGGATCTCAACAACAGTGTGCGGCTGGTCGCGGGCAAGCAAACCTATGTTCGCGTCCACGCGAACAGCACCGGTAGCAGCTTCCGCACCTTTGCCACGTTGACGGTAAGCCGCGGCAGCGACAGCGTCACGCTCTATCCGCAGAACCCGGGCGCGCATATTATCGTCCGCACCGATCCGATGCGGGCGCGGCTCGACGATGCCTTCCTCTTCCAGCTCCCTTCTCGCATGACCGGCGAAGGCAGCCTCACACTCCGCGCGGAGGTGAATCCCATCATCCCAGGCTGGCGAACGAGCCGCTATCCCCCGGAGACTAGCTACACCAATAACATCCGCACCACCACGGTGCAATTTGAGACGGTACCCCAACTCTCGATCATCATGTA
>SLDA01000417.1 GCA_007125545.1 Thermoflexales bacterium
CAAGTCCGGGTATCTTACGCTGCGGTTTAACCGGAAGCGCACCATTCCTGTTACGATCTTTTTGCGTGCTCTCGCTGCTATCGATGATCCGTTGAACAGCAAGGAGTTGGTCACCGGAAGCGATGAGGAGCTGATCGAGTTGTTCCGGGAGGCTGATAACGACCCCGATCATCCCTGGATTACAGACACGATTCGTCAGGAGCCTACCTGGGACCTGAAGGCTGGGCGTTCGCTCGCCGAAGAGGCGCTGATTGAGTTCTATCGCCGTATGCGCCCGGGCGACCCTCCTACGTTGGAAAATGCTCAGGAATACATGATCTCGCAGCTCTTCGACCCGCAGCGCTACAATCTGCAAGAGGTCGGTCGCTATAAGCTGAACCAGCGGATGCAGATCACGGTTCCTATGTCCATTCGTACTATCACGAAAGAAGACTTTGTAGCACTGGTACGTCGTATGATTCACATCAACAACGGCGTTGCCGGACCTGACGATATGGATCATCTGGGCAACCGTCGCGTCAAGACGGTGGGTGAGTTGGTCCAGGCGAAGATTCGCATTGGTCTGGTGCGGATGGAACGGGTAGTGCGCGAGCGGATGAGTATTCGTGACGAGTCACCTACGCCGGTTGGACTCATCAATATCCGCCCGGTGGTTGCCTCGATTCGCGAGTTCTTCGGTTCGAGCCAGTTGTCGCAGTTTATGGAAGAAACCAATCCCTTATCCAGCCTAACCCACAAGCGGACCTTGTCGGCTCTGGGTCCTGGTGGCTTACGGCGCGAGCGCGCAGGCTTCGATGTGCGGGATGTGCATAACAGCCACTATGGTCGTATCTGCCCCATCGAAACGCCAGAGGGACCGAACATCGGTCTGATCGGTCGCCTCAGTACCTACGGCCGCGTCAATCAACTGGGCTTCATCGAGACGCCCTATCGGCGCGTGATCCGTACAGCACAGAATACCGTTGAGCAACTGCAGGGCGAGATTTTGCGCGAGGATATCGAAGACCCGCAGAACGGCGAAGTGATCGCTACATCAGGGACCCACATTACGGCCGAGTTAGCTCAGCGCATGGCTAACCTACCGTTGGGGGATCGCGTACGGATCGCGCCCCGGGTCACGAAGGAGATTCTCTATCTGTCCGCCGATCGCGAAGAGCCCTATGTTATCGCTCAGGCCAACGCGGTTCTGGATGTGAACGGGCGTTTCGTTGACTCACGTGTCGCGGCACGTAAGGGTGATGGTTTCATCTTCACGCCCGCGGATCGCATTGACTTCATCGATGTGGCACCTATCCAGATCGTGGGTGTGTCAGCGGCCCTGATCCCCTTCCTTGAGCACGATGATGCAAACCGTGCTCTGATGGGGTCAAACATGCAGCGGCAGGCTGTACCGCTCATCAGCCCCGAGGCGCCGATTGTCGGTACCGGCATCGAGCGCGACGCTGCGCTCAACTCCGGACTCGTTCTGACCACGCGCGCCGCGGGTATGGTGGTTGGCGTAACGGGTGACAGCGTGACGGTGATGCAGGATGACGGTCAGACTGTCACGCACAAGCTACAGAAGTATGCCCGCTCCAACCAAAGCACGTGCATCGATCAACGTCCCACCGTTTCCAAGGGAGAGCGGGTCGAGGTCGGTGATGTCCTGGCGGACAGCTCTTCGACCGTATCGGGGCTGCTAGCTCTGGGACAGAATGTGCTGGTTGCGTTTATGTCGTGGGAGGGTGGTAACTTCGAGGATGCAATCCTGCTGAGCCACGATCTGGTGCGTAAGGATTACTTCACCTCTGTACACGTGGAAAAGCACGAGTTGTCGGCTCGCGATACCAAGCTAGGGCCTGAAGAGGTTACCCGTGAGCTTCCCAATGTCGCTGAAGAGGCGCTACGTGATTTGGACGAGGAAGGTATCGTTCGGGTTGGCGCCGAAGTGGGACCGCTCGACATTCTCGTGGGCAAGATTACGCCGAAGGGTGAGAAAGAGCTAACGCCTGAAGAGAAGCTTCTGCGTGCCATCTTTGGTGAGAAGCTGCGTGATGTGAAGGATACGAGTCTCCGGATGCCGCACGGCGCACACGGCAAGGTCGTCGATGTCAAAGTCTTCGACCGGGAAGAGTATCGTGATCTCCCCGCTGGTGTGGAAAAAGTTGTGCGGGTCAATGTGGCTCAGCGCCGTAAGATCACCGAGGGTGACAAAATGGCAGGGCGTCACGGCAACAAAGGCGTTATCTCGCAGATCGTGCCCGTGGAGGATATGCCCTTCTTGCTCAACGGTCGGCCCGTGGATATCATTCTGAATCCGCTCGGTGTGCCGGGCCGGATGAATATCGGACAGATTCTGGAAACCCATCTGGGTTGGGCCGCCGATCGATTGGGCTTTAACACCGTCACACCGGTGTTTGATGGCGCAGACGAGCAGGAAATCGCAGCTGAGTTGGCCCGTGCCTGGTTGATTGACGAGGCATGGTCCGACGTCATGGAGCGTGCTTGGACCTGGCTGAAGGCGCAAGAATATCCGTTGGAGTCGTTGATCGATGATGAAGAGGCGCGACTAATCTATATTGCTGCCTGGCTGGCACCGCGGGGCTACGATATGGATCGGCTTCGCGATGACCGCGTCTTTGCGCGACGTTCTGTGTTGCGTGAGTGGTTGCGCGAGATGGGCTACGATCCCGATGAGCTGTTGTCGTTCGAAGACGATGAACGGGATAGTGACGAACGGGCAGTCGCTGACTTACGGGTGCAAGCAGTCTGCCTACGCATCTGGATGGAAGAGCGTGGTGAACAGGTTGCGCATCTTTCCGATGAGGATCTGATCCTCGAGGCGACGCAGTATGGTCAAGCCCACAACGACCCGTTGCCCACGCTGGGGAAGGTCATTCTGATCAATGGTAAGACGGGTGAGCCCTTCGATCAGCCGGTGACGGTAGGCCTCATCTATATGCTGAAGCTGGCCCACTTGGTTGAGGACAAGGTACATACACGTTCCACCGGTCCCTATTCGTTGGTCACGCAACAGCCCTTGGGTGGTAAGGCACAGTTTGGTGGTCAGCGATTCGGTGAGATGGAAGTGTGGGCACTAGAGGCTTATGGCGCCGCCTACACGCTTCAGGAAATGCTGACGATCAAGTCGGACGATGTTCAAGGCCGTGTTAAGGCCTACGAGTCGATTGTCAAGGGGCTGCCGATCGAAGAACCGGGTATCCCGGCCTCATTCAAAGTTCTGGTTAAGGAGTTGCAGAGTTTGGCGCTCTCGGTTGAGGCGGTAACAGACTCGGGCGAGATCCTACACTTCGGTCGTGATGACCGACGAGCAGCCCTGCCGAAGCTGGGAATGGGCCTACTCGGGTTGGCCCCGCAGTAAGGCCGGGAGTTGACACGACGGTTGACGTTTTCGATTCTTATGATACAATTCCCGTTTGCATAAGGGTGACAGCTCAAACCCCTGTCACCCGCAACATGGACGTTACACGGTCGACAATGAGGAGGCCATCGTACTCTAGATGGCCTTCTTCAGTGCGAAATGTTAGGCGACAGAGCGTAAAAGCTTTCTGAAAGTATAGATTCTAGGAGGAGAGACAGTGCCGACGATTAATCAGATGGTGCGTAAGGGACGCAAACCGAAGACGCAGAAGTCGCAGTCCCCTGCGCTAGCTTACAATGTTAATACGAAGAGGGGCGGTAGGCGCGCTCAGGTCAAACAGGGCAATCCTATGAAACGTGGAGTCTGCACCATCGTACGTACCACAACGCCGAAGAAACCGAACTCGGCGCTGCGCAAAATCGCTCGTGTTCGCCTCTCGAATCGTATCGAGGTTACGGCCTATATTCCTGGCGAGGGACATAACCTGCAGGAGCACTCGGTCGTGTTGGTGCGCGGTGGGCGTGTTAAAGACCTACCCGGTGTGCGCTACCATATTGTCCGCGGCGCGTTAGACTGCGCTGGAGTTGATGGTCGCCATCAGAAGCGTTCCAAGTATGGAACCAAAGCTGAATAGCGAGGATGGAGTAAAGAATGGCTAGACGAAATCGTCCACCTAAGCGGGAAATCGAGCCCGATATTCGCTATGGCAGCGTGCCGCTGCAAAAGTTCATCAATCGGATGATGCGTGGCGGCAAGAAGAGCATTGCTCAGGGCATCATGTATGATGCGTTGGATATGGCAGAAGCGCGTGCCAACCGTCCGGGCCTTGAAGTGTTCACCGAAGCTATGGCAAACGTAATGCCCCCGGTTGAGGTAAAGCCTCGCCGTGTGGGTGGTGCGACCTATCAGATTCCGGTGGAGGTGGCGGAGCATCGCCAGCTTTCGCTGGGGATCCGATGGATGCTGGCCGCCGCGCGCAATCGGCCGGGACGCGGCATGGCGGCAAAGTTGGCGGCAGAGCTGGTGGATGCCGCAAGCGGAACCGGGTCTGCCGTGAAGCGGCGTGAAGACACGTTGCGGATGGCTGAAGCCAACCGGGCATTTGCACATCTGCGCTGGTAGGCATAGAGACTCTGCCCTTAATCCAGAGCGGCGAGTTCTAAAGGGCTATCGCTGCACAGGTTGACTGAGGATATTGCGATGGCCGAAGCACATTCACTAGAGCAAATACGCAACATAGGGATCATTGCCCACATCGATGCGGGCAAGACGACCACAACGGAGCGCATTCTCTTCTACACCGGGCGCACGCACCGGCTTGGTAACGTGGACGAAGGTACCACAGTTACCGACTGGATGGCCCAGGAGAGGGAACGCGGGATCACGATAACGTCTGCGGCGGTGACGTGTTTCTGGAATGACTGCCAGATCAATATCGTGGATACACCCGGGCATATCGACTTCACAGCCGAGGTACAGCGCAGCTTGCGAGTTCTTGACGGTGGAGTGGTCGTCTTCGATGGAATGGCGGGTGTGGAGCCGCAATCGGAAACGGTGTGGCGACAGGCTCAGGCCTTTCATGTACCACTGATCGCCTTCGTGAATAAGATGGACAAACTGGGCGCTGATTTCGCGCACGCAGTGGAAACCATTCGCGAGCGATTGGCCGCTAATCCGGTGCCCATTCAGTGGCCTATCGGCGCTGAAGCTGCCTTCGAGGGTTTGGTCGATCTCATCGAGTGGCGTGCGATGGTCTGGTCGGATGGCTTGGGCCAGCAACGGCAGTATGTGCCGGTGCCGCCTGAGGTCGAAGATGTGGCGCTAGAGGCCCGTGAGGCTATGATCGAGGCAATCGTCGAAACCGACGATGAGTTGATGATGGTCTATCTGGAGGGGGACGAAATTCCACCTTCAGACTTGCGGTCTGCGCTACGCAAGGCGACCGTGAGTGGGATCATCCAGCCTGTGTTGTGTGGGTCTTCACTGCGTAACAAGGGCATTCAGCCATTGCTAGATGCAGTTGTTGATTTTTTGCCTTCACCTGCGGATGTGCCGCCGGTGCAGGGGCAGAATCCAAAGAAGGACCAAGTAGAGGAACGACCTGCGGATGCATCGGCACCGCTGGCAGCATTGATCTTTAAAATAGCGACAGATCCCTATGCGGGGCGATTGGCCTATTTCCGGATTTACTCCGGGAGCCTCAAGCGTGGTGATGTCTACCTGAATGCAGGCAAGCAGACACGCGAACGTATCAGCAAGCTGCTGCGAATGTTCGCCGATCGACGCGAAGAAGTCGACGAACTGACAGCGGGTGATATCGGGGCAACCGTAGGGTTGCGAAACACCGTGACCGGTGATACGCTTTCGGCGATGCACGCGCCAATCGTTCTGGAATCCATTCGCTTCCCAGAACCTGTGATTTCCGTAGCTGTGGAGCCCAAAACCGTTGCGGACCAGGATCACTTGAATGAGGCCCTGGAGCGCTTAGCGGAAGAGGACCCAACATTCCGGGTCCGGATGGACGATGGCACTGGGCAGACGGTCCTATCTGGAATGGGCGAGTTACACCTGGAGATTCTTGTCGACAGAATGTTGCGCGAGTTCCGGGTGGAAGCGAATGTCGGAAAGCTGCGGGTGGCCTACAAAGAAACGGTCACAAATACCGGGCGAGCCGAAGTTGTCTTCAACCGTATGCTAGCCGGCAAGCCGCAGTATGCCCGCGTAGCTCTGGAAGTAAGTCCGGTTGAAAGTGGAGAAGCATCAGAGTTTGTCAATCTCTTGCGTCCGCAGGACCTGGCGGCCCGGTACGTTGAGGCGGTCAGAGCTGGGGCGCTACAGTCGTTGGATAGCGGCTTTTTGGCTGGATATCCGCTGGTAGGGATCAAGGTTTCGCTTGTGAGCGCGCAGGCAGATGAGGCGCTTTCCACAGAGATCGCATTCAAAGCGGCGTCAGCGCAGGCTTTTCGTGAGGCGATTGAGCTGGCGCAGCCGGTTTTACTTGAGCCGGTGATGGATGTGGAAGTGGTGATGCCAGAAGGGTTCATCGGTGAGGTTCTGGGTGATTTGAACGCCCGATCTGCCGACATCAGGCTGATGGAGCCCCGCGCAGGCGGTGGTCAGGCAATCCGGGCATTTGTCCCCCTGACCAAAATGTTTGGGTATGCTACGGACTTGCGCAGTATGTCGCAGGGGCGAGGCACATTCACAATGGAGTTTCACCATTACCAACCGGTGGACTCCCGGCAGATGGATGCTATCGTGTATGGGTACGGTGCGTAGGCAGCAAGCCCCACGAATGCATAGGTGCCAGCTCTACAGATGCCTCAGGGCAGGAGTTGGACCTGATTTGATCACAGAGAATACGAACTAATCTGATAGTAGAACAAGGAGAAGTAAGCAATGGCAAAAGAGCTTTTCGAGCGCACTAAGCCACATGTGAATGTCGGCACGATTGGTCACATCGACCACGGCAAGACGACCTTGACCGCGGCTATTACACGCACGCTATCCCTAAAAGGGTGGGCCGACAATAAAGGCTATGATGAAGTCGCGAAGGCAGATGCTAAAATGTTCCGTCGCGATGCGACCAAGATTCTGACCGTCGCAATCTCGCACGTCGAGTATGAGACCGAGAACCGGCACTACGCGCATGTGGACTGCCCTGGTCACCGTGACTACATTAAGAATATGATCACCGGTGCGGCTCAGATGGACGGCGCAATTCTGGTCGTTTCGGCCGTTGATGGTCCGATGCCCCAGACGCGTGAGCACATCCTCCTGGCACAGCAGGTTGAGGTTCCGGCCATCGTGGTTTACCTGAACAAGGTCGACTTGATGGATGACCCCGAGCTGTTGGAGCTCGTGGAGTTGGAGATTCGCGAGTTGCTTAGCAGCTATCAATATCCCGGCGATGAGATCCCGATCGTTCAGGGTTCTGCACTGGCCGCATTGAACAGCCAGAGCAGCGATCCCGAGGATCCAGCTTATGCGTCGATTTGGGAGTTGATGCGTGTGGTGGATGAGTATATCCCCACCCCCGAGCGCCACGAGGATCGTCCCTTCTTGATGCCGATCGAGGATGTTTTCTCCATCAAGGGACGTGGTACGGTGGTCACCGGTCGTGTGGAGCGCGGTACGCTGCGTCCCAACACCGAGGTCGAACTGGTAGGCGATATCTACGAGAAGCCGCGGCGGACCGTTGTTACGTCTATGGAGATGTTCCACAAAATTCTGGATGTGGTTCGCGCGGGGGATAATGCAGGTTTGCTCTTGCGGGGTGTTGGCAAGGACGAGGTCGGTCGCGGTGTGGTTGTGGCTGCACCCAATAGCATTCAGGCGCGTCGCACTTTCGAGGCCCAGGTCTACATCTTGCGCAAGGATGAAGGTGGACGGCACAAGCCCTTCTTCACCGGCTATAAGCCGCAGTTCTTCATCAACACGATGGATATCACGGGTCAGGTTGCACTACCCGAGGGCGTGGAGATGGTGATGCCGGGCGATGATACACGGATGACCGTGGAACTGATGAGCCCTGTCGCACTTGAGGCAGGACACCGCTTCGCCATTCGCGAGGGTGGTCTGACCGTCGGTGCTGGCGTTATTACCAAGATTCTCGAATAGTTAAGTCTATTCAGTTAGGTGGTTTATGGCTAAACAACGCATTCGCATTCGGTTAAAGGGATACGATCACCGCATTCTGGATGAGTCGGCGCGCCGCATCGTGGAGGCTGCCGAACGAACAGGTGCTCGTGTCGCGGGTCCTGTACCCTTGCCCACTAAGCTCGAACGTTTCACCGTTCGGCGCTCGCCTTTCATTGACAAGGACAGCCACGAGCACTTTGAGATTCGTACACATAAGCGGTTGATCGACATCCAAGATCCGGATTCGAAGACGATTGATACGCTGATGCGGCTCAATATGCCGGCCGGCGTCGATATCGAGATTAAACTGTAGTTCGTTTAGTCTTTACATACGCAATAGCCCACATCCCCCTGGTCTGTGGATTGCAGGGATGGCCAGGGGGATAGTATGGGAATCATAAGGGATGATGCGGCGCGCCTAAAGGCGTGACCACGAGCGCCTCTGGGCGCAGGCTTTCTCCGGGGAATAGGTGCGGCAAGTTAGCCGTGAGCCTTCGCCGGATCAAAGTGTGGTTGCGAACCGGCCCCCGGCAGTCCCAAGGAGGAATTTGTGAAAGGTATTCTAGGACGAAAAGTGGGTATGACCCAGATATTCCAGGCGGACGGGACAGTGGCGCCCGTAACCGTTGTGGAAGCCGGGCCCTGCTATGTAACGCAGGTTCGCACACCCGAGGAAGATGGGTATCGGGCTGTGCAACTGGGCTTTGGCAATGCCAAAGCCAAACATCTGACCAAGGGTCAATTGGGACACCTTGGGCGTGCAGGCGTGCCACAACTGCGGCACCTGCGCGAAGTGCGGATCCGGCCAGAAGAGGAATACGAGCTGGGCGAGAAGATTCTTGTTGATGTTTTCGAACCCGGTGAGCGTGTGGACATTACCGGTCGATCCAAAGGACGCGGATTCGCCGGTGTCGTGAAGCGCTATCATTTCGCGGGTGGTCCGCGTACTCACGGTCAGTCTGACCGCGAGCGCGCCCCCGGTTCCATCGGTGCCTGTGCCACACCAGGTAAGGTCTGGAAGGGTCAGAAAATGCCCGGCCAGATGGGGAACAAGCGAACCACTGTTCAGAACGTGGAAGTGGTTTTGGTCGATCCGGAGCGCAACCTCTTGGCCATACGAGGTTCTGTACCTGGGCCGAAAGGCGCCGTCGTGTTGATTAAGGGCGCCCGTAAGCAGAAGGTCGCCAGAGGAGGCTAACAATGCTTATTCCCGTCGTGAATATGCAGGGGGAGAAGGTCGGCGAGACCGAATTGCGCCAGGAGATCTTTGAAGCCCCGGTAAATGTACCGTTGATGCATCAGGCATTGGTACGGCAGTTGGCAAATGCTCGCTTGGGGACGCACAAGACTAAGACCCGCAGCGAAAACAACCGCACTAAATCGAAGTGGTATCGCCAAAAGGGCACCGGACGTGCGCGTCACGGGAGCCGTAATGCGCCGATCTTCGTGGGTGGTGGTATCGCTCATGGTCCGCGCCCCCGTAGCTATGAGAAGCGGATGCCGCGCAAGATGCGCCGCGCTGCACTGCGCTCGGCGCTGTCGGCAAAGGCAGGGGCTCAGCACCTCGTGGTCGTGGATGAGTTGATGATGGCTGCGCCCAAGACCAAGGAAATGGCTCAGATGTTGAGCCGGATTGCACCGGGGTCGAGTAAGACGTTGATTTTGCTGCCGGAGCGCAATACGGCGGTCGAGTTGTCGGTGCGCAATATGCCGACGGCCAACACGTTGCGCGCGCACTATCTGAACGTTCGAGACCTCCTGAGTGCTGATATTCTTGTGCTGCCGTTGGCCTCCCTTGAGGTGATCGAGTCGATCTTGGGTAACGGTGCCCCCGAGGGCGATCGCGTGACCGTACAGAGCGGTGAGGCCGAGGAGTAGAGTTCTATGAACATTTATGAGATTATCGTGCGACCGCTAGAAACTGAGAAATCGTATCTGCTTCGCGAAGAGGGCCAGTATGCCTTCATCGTCAATATGAGCGCGAACAAACTCGAGATCAAGCGGGCGATTGAAGAGATTTACGGGGTTGATGTTGACCGCGTGAGAACGATGGTGGTGCCGGGCAAGGCTAACAAGATGCGCGGGCGACGTCAGGTCGCCCGGCGCGCGCCGTGGAAGAAGGCTCTGGTATCCTTGGCTTCCGGACAGCGTATCGAAGCGTTGGAGGCATAAGATGGCGATCAAGAAGTTTAGTCCTACATCTCCTGGTCGTCGTCATATGACGGGCCATACCTTTGAAGAGATCACGCGCACTGAGCCGGAGAAAAGCTTGTTGCGTCCACTGTCCAACAAGGCTGGGCGGAATGCCCATGGACGGATCACCGTGCGTCATCGTGGTGGCGGACATGCGCGCAGCTATCGGCTTATCGATTTCAAGCGCGATAAGTTTGACATCCCGGCGCGAGTCGATTCTATCGAATACGACCCTAACCGCTCATCGCGTATCGCGCTGTTGGTCTATGCCGATGGTGAGAAGCGCTACATTCTGGCGCCCTTGGGACTGAAGGTGAATGACACCGTATTAAGCTCTCGTCTCGAGGGTGAGGTGCGCGTGGGCAATTCGCTACCGGTCGGACGTATCCCTATGGGTACGTTGGTGCACAACATAGAGATCTATCCCGGTCGTGGCGGACAGATGGTCCGCGCAGCGGGAGCCGCCGCGCAGTTGATGGCGCGCGAAGGTGATTATGTAACCGTGCGCTTGCCGAGCGGTGAAATTCGCCGGGTGCGCAATGTGTGTATGGCGACCGTGGGCCAAGTCGGCAATGTGGAACATGCTAATGTGAAGTTAGGTAAGGCCGGTCGCAGACGCTGGTTGGGTTGGCGTCCTGCCGTTCGTGGTTCGGCGATGTCGCCGCGTGATCACCCCCATGGGGGTGGTGAGGGACGCTCGCCGATTGGTATGCCCGGACCGAAGTCCCCGTGGGGATGGCGTACACTGGGTAGGAAGACTCGCCGCAACAAGGATACTAACAAGTACATTGTTCGGCGGCGTCAGACGGGTTCTCGCCGTCGTCGCTAGTAAGGGAGGAAGTTGTTATGTCACGTTCCTTGAAGAAGGGGCCGTACGTAGATCCGAAGCTGTTGCACAAGGTAGAGGAGATGAATCGTACCGGCAACAAGCGTGTGATTCGAACTTGGTCGAGGGCTTCGGTCATCTTCCCGCAGATGGTCGGGCATACGTTGGCCGTCCACGATGGGCGGCGGCACGTCCCGATATACATCACGGAGAATATGGTCGGGCATCGGCTGGGTGAGTTCGCGCCGACCCGGACGTTCCGAGGCCACGTCGGCCGGGAAAAGAAAGTCCGAGTGATGGTGAGGTAAGCAGATGGCCGAAACTGTTCAAGCCAAAGCACGTCATATTCCGATGTCGGCACTCAAGGTGCGACGGGTCATTGATGCTGTACGCGGGATGCCGGCGCATGCCGCAATGGATGCCTTGCGCGAGATGCCCCAAGCCGCTGCGCTTCCAGTGTACAAGGTTATTCGTTCCGCTGTTGCGAATGCAGATGAAAAAGGGTTGGATATCAACGCTCTTTACATCACTCTGCTAACCGCAGATGAAGGACCCGGTGTGATGCCCGGTAAGGGCTGGCGGGCGCGTTGGGGTAGCCGTGGGCGCTATCGACCCATTCGCAAGCGTTCGTCCCATATCGCGGTCGTTCTTGAGGAACGACTGTAGTAGTCGCAGTTTTAAGGAGGCATATCTTGGGACGCAAAGTTCATCCCTATGGTTTTCGCTTAAAGGTAGTCCGAGATTGGAAATCTCGTTGGTTTGCGAAGGGCCGTGAGTACGCAGACTTGCTGGATGAAGATCAGAAGATTCGGGCAATGATCTATCGAGAGTTGACCGACCGGTCGCGTGACGGGCAGAGTGGTGTGTCCCGCATCGAGATCGAACGCTTCCCGCCGAATCAGATCTCGGTCATTATCTGGACCTCGCGTCCGGGTGTCGTGATCGGACGTAAGGGCGATAGTGTCAAGGCGCTGCGCCGGGACGTCGAGGAGTTGTCGGGTGGCAAGCGGGTGCACATTGATGTTCAAGAAGTGGAGCAGCCCGATCTGGATGCCAAGCTGGTGGCGGAGAATATCGTCGCGCAGCTGGAGAAGCGTATCTACCACAGCCGTGCGATGAAGCGCGCTGTGCGGCAGGCAATGCGTGCCGGCGCAGAAGGTATCCGGGTTATGTGCAGTGGGCGTCTCGCCGGTTCGGAGATGGCACGGGTCACGTGGATGCGCGAGGGGCGTGTGCCCCTGCACACACTGCGTGCGGATATCGATTTCGCTCTGGAAGAGGCTAACACCGCTTATGGAGCTATCGGTGTCAAGGTCTGGATCTATAAGGGAGAGATTCTCCCTCAGCGATCCACGCCTACCGAAGAGCACGCGAGCGCGCCTGTCAGCGCGGCTGCTGATTAGTCCCCGCGTTGGGGTAAGGAGATCGAGCTATGTTGATGCCGAAACGCGTCAAGTATCGAAAACAGCATCGCGGGCGGATGACGGGCAAGGAGAGCCGTGGCGTCCGGGTCGATTTCGGCGACTACGGGTTGCAGGCACTGGAGCCCTCGTGGATTTCCGCTCGCCAGATCGAGGCGGCACGTCGGGCGCTCGTGCGCCATATGCGCCGTCGCGGAATGTACTGGGTGCGCATCTTCCCTGATAAGCCCATTACCAGTAAGCCGGCTGAGACCCGGATGGGTAAGGGTAAGGGTGATGTGGACTATTGGGCCGCCGTGGTGCGCCCGGGCCGAGTTCTATTCGAGATCGGCGGGGTGCCGGATGATATAGCTAGAGAGGCGCTAGATCTGGCGTCCCATAAGCTGCCCATCCGGACCCAAATCATCACGCGTATCGAGTACGGTGGAGAGGCAGGAGAGTAAGTATGGAAGCCACTGAGTATCGTGATATGACATCTGAAAACCTGCGCACTCGCCTGCAGGAGACTCGCCGCGAGTTGTTTAACTTGCGCCAGCAATGGTACGCTGGCAGCTTACAGGATCACAATCGACTGCGTGCTGTCCGCAAGGATATCGCTCGTATCCTGACGGTCCTGCGGGAGCGAGAGTTGGCTGCGGAAAATCAGGAAGGAGCGGCGGCATGAAGGAACGGCGGCGACGGCTGGTTGGTACGGTCACCAGTGACAAAATGGAAAAGACTGTAGTGGTGGTTGTTGAGCGACACTACCGTCATGCACTCTACGAGAAGGTAGTGCGCGCTGCCAAGAAGTATATGGCGCACGACGAGAACGGTGACTGTCACGTTGGTGACAAGGTCCAGATCGTGGAGACACGCCCTCATAGCCGGCGCAAGCGCTGGTCTGTTGAGGAAATTCTGGAGCGTGCTGTCTAGGCGCGGGCCTGGACGGCACGGTGAGGGAGTCGTGCGATGATTCAACGAGAAACGCGTCTTAAGGTTGCAGATAATACAGGTGCACAAGAAGTGCTCTGCATTCAGGTTCTGGGAGGTTCGGGGCGCCGCTATGGCACTGTGGGTGATTCTATCGTCGCCACAGTTAAATCGGCTACACCCACCTCCTCCGTGAAAAAGGGTGAGGTTGTTCGAGCTGTTATCGTGCGCGTTGCCAAGGAGTACCGCCGGCCGGATGGGTCGTATATTCGTTTTGACGACAACGCTGCGGTTATTCTGGATAGTGCGGGAATCAACCCGCGGGGGACGCGCATCTTCGGGCCCGTTGCCCGGGAGCTGCGCGAAAAAGGCTATATGAGGATTGTGTCGCTGGCGCCCGAAGTACTTTAGTGCCGGTGATGAGGAACGAGACATGAATCGTATCAAAAAAGGTGACACTGTCGAGGTGATTGCTGGAGACGACCTGGGTGCACGTGGAGAGGTCCTCCGACTGTTGCTGGGGGAGAACCGTGTGGTGATCTCAGGCGTGAATATGGTGATCAAACACCAGAGTTCACAGCAGGCGGGGCGGGCTCAGGTGCAGGGTGGTCGTGTCCAGATGGAAGCGCCCGTACATCTGTCCAATGTGATGGTGGTATGCCCAGACTGTAGTCAGGCAAGCCGCGTCAGCTTTGGCGAGGTGGACGGACGCAAGGTACGAATCTGCCGCAAATGCGGTGAGGCAATTGATTAAGGAGATGAGGGCATGCAACGGTTAGAAAGAGAATACCGTGAAGAGGTCGCTCCGGCCCTCCTGAAGGAGTTCGGCTACGAGAACTCGATGCAAATTCCTCGCATCCGCAAGATCGTCGTTAACACCGGCGTGGGCGAGGCATTGGATAATCCCAAGGCTATTGAGTATGCAGTGGCTGATTTGCGACTGATTACGGGGCAGCAGCCGGTTATCACGAACGCGCGCAAGTCAATCGCCAACTTCAAGTTGCGCGAGGGACGCGCGATTGGGGTGAAGGTGACTTTGCGCGGTGCGCGGATGTGGGCATTCTTGGATCGTCTGATGCGAATTGCTCTACCCCGCTCACGTGACTTCCGTGGGGTTCCCGATAAGTTGGATGGCCGTGGCAATTACACGTTGGGTCTCCGCGAGCAACTGCTCTTTCCGGAGATTGACTATGACAAGATCGATAAGATTCGGGGCTTTGAAGTTTCGATTAATACATCGGCTACGACTGATGAGGAAGCTCGGCGTCTGTTGGAACTGCTGGGAATGCCGTTCCGGCGCTAGAAGAAGTGGTTGAGAGAAGGAGTAAAGAATGGCGAAGACTTGTATGCCGATTCGCGAAACACGGCGTAAATATGAAGTGCGAGTGCGCAACCGTTGCTCTCGCTGTGGCCGCCCGCGAGGATACTACCGTCGGTTCGGTCTATGCCGAATCTGTGTACGCGAACTGGCCTTGGAGGGAAAAATCCCCGGATTGGTCAAGTCCAGTTGGTAATGAGGTGCTAGGATGACAACATCAGATCCGATTGCAGATATGCTCGCACGTGTACGAAACGCTTTGTTGGTCAAGCATACGACCGTCTCTATGCCCTCATCCAAGATGAAAGTGGCGATTGCCAAGATTCTCAAGGACGAGGGGTATGTCGACAACTATCGCGTGGTCAACGACGGGAAATTCGATTCCCTGGTGATTGGTCTCAAGTACGTAGGAGACGCGAAGTTACAGCGCGCTGTGATTACAGACTTGAAGCGCGTCAGCAAGCCCGGGCGTCGTATCTACACCTCCGTCAATGAGATTCCCTGGGTGCGTAGTGGCATGGGTATCGCCGTGCTGTCTACACCCAAGGGCGTGCTCACCGGACAGCAGGCCCGTCGCCTGAACGTTGGCGGCGAAGTCCTGTGCTACGTCTGGTAGACGGAGTGGGAGACGCGCCACTTACAGTGGTGGGGTGATAGGGAGGTAAACTGTGTCACGAATAGGAAAAATGCCGGTCCCGGTGCCTGCTGGTGTCGAAGTGACCATTGAAGGAAGCTCTGTGGCTGTCAAAGGCCCCAAGGGTGAGCTGTTGCAAGAGTTCCATCCCAGGATGTCGATTGCGCAGGAAGAGGATGGCACGATTGTGGTCGAGCGCCCTAATGATGAGCAGTTTTTCAGGGCACTCCATGGCCTGACGCGGGCGCTTATCAACAACATGGTCATCGGCGTCACAGAAGGATACAGCAAGACGCTGGAGATAGTGGGAACGGGATATCGTGCGGAACTGCAGGGTGAGAATCTGGTGATGAGCCTGGGTTTCTCTCATCCTGTGATCGTCAAGCCGCCGGAGGGGATCACATTCGAGGTGACCCCCCGTTCCGGTCTTGTGACTGTGAGTGGCTATGACAAGGAGCTGGTTGGGCGTATCGCTGCGAATATCCGCGGCTGGCGCCCTGTGGAGCCTTACCTGGGCAAGGGTATTCGGTACCAGGGCGAGCTCGTACGCCGCAAGGCCGGCAAGACCGGTCAGACGGTATAAGCTGGAGCGCGATCGGCGGACGTGCGGTGTGCGGGTGAGCTTACCCCGGGCGTCGATCGTAGCGTTATGAATCTACTATCAAGTACGTGGTACCGAGGGTGTTAAGATTATGAAACCAGAAGTAAATCGAGAACAAGCCCGAGATCGGCGTCATGTCCATATCCGGAAACGGGTAGTGGGGACGCCAGAACGTCCACGTCTGAATGTCTTCCGCAGCCTGAATCATATCTATGCTCAGGTGATCGACGATGCTGCTGCTACGACGTTAGCTGCAGCTTCATCCATCGATCAGGAAGTGCGCGATCAGATGGCCGGACTCAAGAAGACGGAACAGGCACGGATTGTAGGCAAAGTGGTCGCCGAGCGTGCTTTGGCGGAGGGAATCAAGCAGGTCGTTTTCGACCGCGGGGGTTATAGATATCACGGTCGTGTGCAGGCACTCGCAGAGGCGGCACGTGAGGCCGGCCTGGAGTTCTAGCTGGAGGAACTATGGCAGAACGCAAAGAAGGTGTAACGGGATCACGAGCGAGATCTGATTCGCAGCGCAGGAATCGCTCCCGAGACCGGGTTGAGGAAGAAAAAGAAGAACTGGATGAGCGCGTTATCGACATTACGCGCGTGGCCAAAGTGGTCAAGGGTGGCCGGACCTTCGGGTTCCGCGTCACGGCTGTGGTAGGTGATAATGCCGGACAGGTTGGGATGGGGATCGGCAAAGCCCGTACTGTGCCTGACGCGATTGCCAAAGCCACTCAACGAGCGCGGAAGGATATGCATCCAATTCCGCTTGAGGGGACGACAATTCCCCACGAGGTACTCGGCGTTTGCAGCGGTGCGCGGGTGATGCTGCGCCCTGCAACGCAAGGTACGGGCGTGATCGCCGGTGGCGGCGTGCGCGCGGTGCTGGGTGCTGCGGGCGTGCGTGATGTGTTGACCAAGTCGTTGGGAAGCGCAACTGCGGTGAACGTAGTTCGCGCTACTATGGATGCCTTGGATCAACTGCGGCGCGTCGAGGAACTCGCCGAAGAGCGCGGTAAGCCGGTGGCTGAAGTTATGCCCTTCTGGCGCCGGAGGAGATCGTAATGGCGAAGACCTTGCGTATCAAATTGGTTCGTAGTCCGATCGGGTACGCGGTACGCCAGAAGCGAACCGCCCAAGCGCTCGGTCTGCGCAAGATTCAACAGGTTGTGGAGCGGCCGGACAACGCCGCTGTCCGCGGTATGGTAAACCGGATTTCCCATCTCGTTGAGGTTGAGGAAGTCGAAGGATAACGGTTGGAGGTTATCGGATGAAGCTACATGATCTACATCCCGCAGAGGGATCTAAGAAAAACCGCAAGCGTAAAGGCCGCGGTATCTCAGCTGGACAGGGCAAAACCGCCGGTCGCGGTACGAAAGGTCAGAACTCACGCAGTGGCGGTGGTGTACCGGCCTACTTCGAGGGTGGTTCGCTGCCCTTGGTTCGGAAGCTGCCCTTCGTGCGCGGTTATGGGTTTTTTAACCCCTACAAGGTTGAGTTCTTGCCGGTTAACGTGGACGACCTTAGCAGGCGCTTCGAGTCCGGTGCAGAGGTAGCACCTGAGACGCTCGTCGAGGTCGGTCTCTTGGGCGATGTCAAGGATCTTGTCGTTGTACTGGGACGTGGTGAGTTGGATCGTCCTTTACATGTCAAGGTTCATCGCGTGTCGAAGTCTGCTCGCGAGAAGATCGAGGCTGCCGGTGGTTCGGTCGAGCTGCTGCCTTGGCAGCGGGGCGGTTACCGTACCCGCTAGCCGGACAGCGTGCGTCCAGCCTGGCTTAGCACTCTCAGATCATATGATTCTTTGTGCTGTGATTCCAGGTCAGATGACCTTAGGTCGTATGGAGGAAATACATGATTGAGGCCCTGCGCAATGCATTTAAGCTGCCGGATTTGCGCCGGCGGATGTTATACACGCTCCTGATTTTGGTGATCTTCAGGTTGGCGTCCAACATTCCGGTGCCTGGTGTGGATCGGCAGGCACTAGCTGCGGTCTTCCAGTCAGCTACTGGGCCCGGTCGGTTTCTTGAGCTGTTGAACCTACTTTCGGGTGGCGCCGTGCTTAACTTCTCTGTGCTGGCGGCGGGCGTCTACCCGTACGTTACGGCATCGCTGGTGCTACAGTTGCTGCTGCCGATTCTGCCAAAATTGGAGCAGCGCATCAAGGACGAGGGAGAAGAGGGTCAGCGTAAACTGAACCAGTGGACTTTCTATCTGACGGTGCCGCTGGCGGCGTTGCAGGCCTTCGGCCAAGCGCAGCTCTTCCGTGCCGCGGCAGCCGGGGCACGTCCGATTCTGCCCAACTTCGGTTTTGGGCCTGGGCAGATCCTACCGACCATCACGATGTTGTTGACGATGACGGCAGGCACGATGTTCGCAGTCTGGCTGGGCGAACTGATCACCGAGCAGGGAGTCGGTAACGGCCTTTCGTTGATCATCTTCGGTGGCATCGTGTCGCGGGTGCCCGCGAATCTGCAGGGCATCTGGGCGCAAGATCGGCTCGGCGGTGTGTTGATCTTCTTGGTCATCACCGTGTTGACGATGTTGTTCATCGTCTTTGTGCAGGACGGCGAGCGCCGTATCCGGGTTCAGTATGGAAAGCGCGTGCGTGGTATGAAGGTCTATGGTGGGGGGAGCACATACATCCCGCTCAAGATCAACACCGCGGGAATGATTCCGCTGATCTTCGCGCAGTCGATTCTGGCGTTCCCGGCGGTAATCGCGCAGTTCTTCCTTAACTCGACGAATCCGACCGTTCTGAGTATCGCCAACGCCGCTGTGGATTACTTCAGTGGCAGGAATCCCTGGTACGCGCCTGTCTACTTTCTGGCTGTCGTCGGCTTCACCTACTTCTACACCTTCGTTATGGTGGAGCAGCAGAACCTTCCCGAGATGCTGCAGAAACAGGGCGGTTTTATCCCTGGCGTGCGTCCCGGAATCCGGACAGAGGAGTTTATCCTCGGCATCTACAAGCGTATCACGCTGGTCGGCGCACTCTTTCTGGGTATCGTGGCGGTCTTGCCTTACATCGTCGGTCTATTCATGCAATCTAATCAGATGCTGATTCAGAGTTCTGGCCTCCTGATCGTTGTGGGTACGGTCATGGATACGATGCGTCAACTGGAGTCTCAGCTGCTAATGCGCAACTATGAGGGATTCCTGCGCTAAGCAATCGTGAATACGCTCATGACCGGATTATGGTATAATACAAGACTGCGTCGCGGATGACCGCGTTATGGGCTTTTCCGGCGCGGCGCTTGTTATGAAGGTTGAGCGGAACCGGTTACGTGGACTGTGGGTTCTGTGACGAGAAAAAGGAGTTGATACGATGAAGGTATCACCATCGGTAAAGAAGCGTTGTCCGAAATGCAAGATTATCAAACGACGGGGTGTCGTGCGCGTGATCTGTGAGAATCCCCGACACAAGCAGCGTCAGGGGTAAAGTCTACCCTTGTTAAGTAGTTTAGAGGAGGTCTAGAGAACAATGGTTCGTATCGCAGGAATTGACCTGCCACGAAATAAGCGCATTGAGGTCGGATTGACCTATATCTATGGCATTGGTCGTAAGACCAGTGGTGCGATTTTGGAGCGTGCTAACGTAGATCCGAACAAGCGCGATAGCGAATTGACGGAAGCTGAGGTCGGTGCACTCCGCGAGATCGTTGAACGTCAGTACATGGTTGAGGGTGATCTCCGCCGCGAAGTTCAGATGAACGTGAAGCGGCTCATCGAGATCGGCTCTTATCGTGGCCTGCGCCACCGCCGGAATCTGCCCGTACGTGGACAGCGTACGCGTACTAACGCACGTACCAAACGCGGTCCCAAGCGGACGGTTCCCGGGCGCGGTCGACGCCGTGGCTCCAAGAAGAAGTAATCGAGCAATGCATTCAGAGCAAGAGGGTGTGAGGAGGTTTCATGGCTAAACGTACAACTCGACAGGGTGCACGAGGTCGAGGAGGTCCGCGCCGGGTCCGGCGCAACGTGCCTCATGGCTGTATCCATATCAATACGTCGTTTAACAATACGATTATCACGGTCACCGACCCTGAGGGAAACGTACTGCGCTGGTTGACGCCGGGCGTAGCAGGGTTTAAGGGGACACGAAAAAGCACGCCGTTTGCGGCGCGGGTCGCAGCAGAGCGCGTGGCGCAGGACTCCATCAACAACGATGGGATGCGCGAAGTCGATGTTTTTGTCCGGGGCGCAGGGCCGGGCCGTGAGGCCGCATTGCGTGCCATCGCTGCCGCAGGGTTACGCGTACGTTCGATCGTTGATGCGACCCCGATTCCGCACAATGGGTGCCGTCCACCCAAGCGGCGGCGCATCTAGGTCGTTGAGGAGTAGGAGAAAGTATGGCAAGACAGACTGGGCCAGTATGCAAGCTTTGTCGCCGCGAAGGGAAGAAGCTCTTCCTGAAAGGCGAGAAGTGCTTCACAAACTGTACTTACGAAAAACGCTCTTATCCACCCGGCCAGCACGGGCAGCAGGCTTCGTTTCGGCGACGTAGGTCTTCGGACTACACGTTGCAGTTACGTGCCAAGCAACAGGCACGCCGCGTCTATGGAGTGTTAGAACGACAGTTCCGACGCTACTTGACGATTGCCGAGGGGCGTGAAGGGTTGACGGCAGAAAACCTGTTGGCAGTGCTCGAGCAGCGCTTGGACAATGTAGTCTACCGCTTGGGTTTGGCTGATTCCCGACCACAAGCTCGGCAACTTGTACAGCATGGCCACATCTTCGTCAACAATCATAAGTTGGATATTCCATCTTACTTGGTGAAGCCCGAGGATGTGGTGAGTGTGAGACCACAAAGCCGCCGTACACAGTACTTCCGGGATCGTCGCGAACTCCTGGGTCAGCGGGCAATTCCCGAATGGTTGAGCTTCAACGAGGACGAGTTGTCGGGACGGGTAATGTCACTGCCGACGCGTCAGGAAGTTGACAGCCTCTTCGATGAGCAATTGATTGTTGAGTACTACTCGCGCTAATACTCCGGACGCCTGCTTGGGTGGACGTGAGTGCGCATATGTGCTCACCATGCTCACCGTTGAGGTAGTCGGGTGTTGGACCAAACAGGAGGCAACGTGTTAGCTGCGCCGGTTCTACCAAAAGTAGAAGTAGATGTCAATGCTGAACAGTATGGCCGTTATGTTATCGGCCCGCTGGAAAGCGGATATGGTATGACGTTGGGGAACTCCTTGCGGCGAGTGCTGCTCTCCTCTCTTGAAGGGGCGGCCATCACGGCTGTACGTATCACGGATGTCCCGCATGAGTTTACGGCTGTTGAAGGAGTTCGGGAGGATGTGGTTCAGATCATTCTCCGACTAAAGCAGATTCGTCTTACGATGGAGGGCGATGGTCCTCAGTATATGACGGTCAGGATCGAGGGCGAAGGTGTGGTCACCGCCGGTGACATCATCGCGCCACCCGAGATCGAGATTCTGAATCCCGATCTTTATCTGTTCACGGTCAATTCCGATGATGCACATCTGGACCTAGAGTTAACGGTGGAGAAGGGGCGGGGATACCTGCCGGCTGAGGATCGGGGCCGTGCGCCCATTGGGGTGTTACCGGTTGATGCGATCTTCAGTCCAGTCCGGCGCGCCAATTTCCGTATCGATCAGGCCCGGGTTGGTCAGTTGACCAACTACGACCGTTTGATCATGGAGATCTGGAGCGATGGACGGATGGCGCCTTTGGATGCGCTTAAGGAGTCAGCTCGCACTCTAGTGACGCACTTGCGGCTGATTGCAGGCGCTGAAGTCATAGAGGAAGTGGAAATGCCGGAAGCAGAAGCGGAAGAGGAAATTCCGCATCAGGCTTACGCCACACCGATTGAAGATCTGGGCTTGGGAGTGCGGGTGTACAATGCTCTGAAGCGGACCGGCATTTCCAATGTTGGCGAGGTTCTGGAGATGCTGTCACGCGGCACCGATGCCCTGCTAGCTATTCGGAACTTTGGTGAGAAGTCGCTCACCGAGTTGCTTGAGCAGCTGGAGGCCAAGGGGTTCTGGACGGTTGAAGAAGAGGAAGAAGAGGCGGCATAGCCGCACTGCGGCTCCGCGGCCAAGGCTGCGGCGCACCGAACTGGGCTTCTTTAACGCTGTAGTTCCTGGCTCTGGAACGCTTTGGCTTTAGTCGATATATCAGGAGGTTGGGGGATGCGACATCGTGTCGCTGGTAAGAGGTTAAATCGATCGTCTGGAAACAGGCGCGCCCTGCGGCGAAACTTGGTGACGGAATTGATCCGGCACGAGCGTATTCGTACGACGCGCGCTAAGGCTGAGGCTATCCGGGGTCAAGCCGAGAAGTTGATTACGCTCGCGAAGCGCGGTATCGCAGCTTCTGAAGAAGAGCCGTCGCGGGTTCTCTCCGCGCGTCGGCTGGCTGCGGCCCGGATGAATGACCCGGAAATGGTGCGGAAGTTGTTTGATGAGATTGCACCCCGTTTCGCAACTCGTCCCGGCGGCTATACGCGGATGCTCAAGTTGGGGCTACGTAAGGGCGATGCTGCCGAGATGGTTGTGCTGGAACTGGTGGATACGCCCGAAGCTTAACCGTCTGCTCCAAGACGGGGTGTGACCGGTTATCTGTAGGGCTTAGAGATGGTGAGTGTAACTGAGTGCGTGGTGCAGTGTTAGTACGTTTCCAAGAGGATACGACGCGGAGCAGGTGTGCGACTTAAGGGCGTGATCTGCTATGATGGCACAGGATATGGTGGCTTCCAGATTCAAGCGAACGCGCCCACTATCCAGGCCGAGATTGAGCGGGTCCTGGCCCAGCTCGCCGGGACTGAGACGCGTGTCATAGCGGCAGGACGCACCGATGCCGGGGTTCATGCTGAGGGCCAGGTCATCGCCTTCGATACGGACTGGCGACATCCGGTTGTGGATCTGCAGCGCGGTATGAATGCGTTGCTGCCGCAGCAGATTGCCGTTTTTGAGCTATGTGAGGTCGATGCGCGATTCCACCCGCGCTTCGATGCGCTCACGCGGAGCTATCGATACACAATCTATCACGCCATTACGCGCCATCCTCTGTTTACCAGGTTCAGTCTACACGTCGCGCCGTCGTTGGATATCGAAGCTATGGAGCTTGCCGCCCGGTGCCTGGTCGGAAGTCACGACTTTCTGGCATTCGGCTCACCGCCGCAAGGCAATAATTCGGTCCGGGTGGTCTCGCGTGCACTGTGGTCCTATCAGGACCCCTGGCTCACATTCGAGATCGAGGCGAACGCTTTTCTGTACCGGATGGTACGGATGTTGGTGGGTACGCTGCTCCGAGTTGGACGGGGAGCATTGAGCCCTGAGGCGTTTGAGCAAATCTTGGAGACACGGGATCGAGAGAAGGCCGGACCTGCGGTTGTCGGACAGGGCCTATGCCTGAAGTCTGTTGTATACGCAGAAGACTGATTCTGACACGCTCACTTATTACGAATAGGGAGTTTCAAAGGTGAAGAACATCAGAATGTATAAGACTTACGTCGCCAAACCGGGAGAGGTCGAGCGCAAGTGGTATGTTGTTGATGCAACCGATCAGACCTTGGGTCGTCTGGCGACACAGATCGCGACCATCCTTAGGGGTAAGCATAAGCCGGAATACACCCCTCACGAGGATGTCGGCGATTTTGTTGTTGTCGTGAATGCAGAAAAAGTGCATGTCACGGGACGCAAGCTGGAGCAGAAGAAATATTACCGGCACACGGGTTACCCCGGTGGCATTCGAGAGATTTCGCTTGGCCGGCAGCTGCAGCTACACCCCGAGCGCGTGATTGAGCACGCAGTCAAGGGAATGCTACCCCGGGGACCGCTGGGACGTCGGCAACTGCGGAAGCTGCGGGTATATGAGGGGGCCGAACACCCCCATGAAGCGCAACAGCCCGAGCCGTTGGTTACCAACGAGCGATAGTGCTTGTCTGAACTGCTTTGAAGGAGATGTGAATGTATTACCAAGGTTTAGGACGTCGTAAGACATCGAGCGCGCGTGTGAGACTGCACGCGGATGGCACCGGGCAGTTCTTGATCAATGGCAAGCCCTATCGGGAGTACTTTGGTCGAGAAGCTGACTGGCGCAACGTCATGATGCCGCTAGAGGCGACCCAGACAACGGGACGCTTTGATGTGACCGTCCTCGTCAAGGGCGGTGGCATCACGGGGCAGGCCGAAGCCGTGCAAATGGGCATCGCACGCGCCCTGTTGGAGGTCAACCCGGACTTCCGCCCCGTGCTGCGTAAGGGCGGGCTTCTGACCCGCGATGCGCGGATGAAAGAGCGGAAGAAGCCGGGCCTCAAGCGGGCCCGCAAGGCTCCGCAGTACACAAAGCGTTAGTCTACTGATTGCTAAGCTAAAGGTAGGTAGTGAGAAGCTAGGTTCTGAGATACCAGCTTCTCCGCCTACCTTTTTCTCTGCTGCTCTCTGCAGGGGGATACTATGGCGCAGATAACAATAATTGGGCTGGGTCCAGGGTCGAAGGCAGCGCTCACACTTGAGGCCTGGGAGATACTGCAGCAGGCCGAGGAAGTGTGGTTGCGTACCGCTCACCATCCCGTCCTGCGGTCAATCTCCACAGCGGGTCAATGGCACTCCTTCGATGCTGTCTACGAAGAGGCCGATACCTTTGACGCTGTCTATACCCAGATCGTCGCGGAAGTCTTACGTCTTGGCCGGCGACCTGAGGGTGCGATCTACGCTGTGCCCGGACACCCGCTTGTCGGGGAGTCCACGGTGACACGAATCCTGACCGCTGCTGAGCGCGAATCTATCCCGGTGCACGTCGTTCACGGCGTAAGCTTTGTCGAACCCTCTCTTACAGCCCTCAATGTCGACGCCCTCGACGGCCTGCAAATTTCCGATGCGTTGGATATCGTGGCGCTTCACCACCCACCACTCAACCCGGATCTACCCGCTCTGATTGGCCAGGTCTATAGCCGCGCGGTCGCTTCTGAACTGAAGCTGGTGTTGATGAATCAGTATCCAGACGAGCATCCTGTAGCTCTGCTGGATGGGGCCGGCACCGAGCGAGAACGCGTGCAACGGCTGCCACTCTATGAGATAGATCGGCATGAAGCTTCTATGCTAACCAGCCTGTACGTGACACCGATGGCGAGCGTGAGCGGTTTTGAGGGCTTTCAAGAGACGATTGCTACGTTGCGTTCTCCTGATGGATGCCCCTGGGACCGCGATCAGACACATGCAACGTTGCGCACTAACCTTCTGGAGGAGTGCTACGAAGTATTGGAAGCTATCGACGCCGACGATCCACTGGCGCTGCGCGAGGAATTGGGTGATCTGTTGTTGCAAATCGTACTACACACCCAAATTGCCGTGGAGGAGGGCGACTTTTATATGCCCGAGGTTATCGCTCACATCGACGCCAAACTGAAGCGGCGCCATCCCCACGTCTGGGGTGGGGTGGATGTCTCGGGTGTCGATGACGTCGTTGTCAACTGGGAGACGATCAAGCAGCGCGAGCGCACTGAGAAAGGTACGGGCGAGCGCTCGATGCTCCGCGGCATTCCCCTGGCTTTGCCCTCGCTGGCGCAGGCAGCCGCATACGCGGACCGCGCTGGACGTATTGGTTTTGACAAGATAGATGCCGCCGGAATCTGGGTGGAGTTGCCTGAGAAGGTGCGCCATCTCCTGCAAGCATTGCTTGACTCCCTGGACGAGCTCTGGAATGCAGATGGAGATGGGACACAGGGCAATGGGCAGGTACTCGGTGATCTGCTCCTCGTTATCGCTGATTGGGCGCGACGTCACGACACGGATCCGGAGAGCACCCTCCGTGAAGCGAACGCCAGGTTTGCCGGACGCTTTCACACCCTCGAGATTGCCTCGCGAAAGATGGAGGCCTCTCTACAAACACTGTCGCCGGATCTCATCCGGCGACTTTGGGAGAACCGCGAGCAATCTTGATGGTTCAGGATGTGGGTGGTCCCAGGTAGGGTTCCACCTCTTTTTGGAGGGCTCGTTTCGCCTGATTTCCCACCAGCCGGCTCACTTCCTCACCGTTGTTGAAGAGGATCATCGTGGGGATGTTCATAACACCGTACTTCGATGCCAGATCCGAGGTGTCTACGTTCACTTTGACGATGCGCAATCGGCCTTCCAATTCGCCGGCAAGTTCCTCAAGCGTGGGCCCCAGCTTGCGACACGGTGGGCACCACTCCGCAAAGAAGTCTACCAGCACCGGCATTGTGTTGCTACTATCCAGTACTTCCTGGAAGTCAGATTGATCGACCTGTTGTAAGCTTCCCATATTACCTTCTCCTATCGTGAAACACCAAGGACACGGCGTGCGCGTCAGGGTGATTATAACTATGCCGATTATCGCACGCCCAAGGGTGATGTCAAGCCGGATGCATAGCCGGCTATTTGCGGTCTGAGTTTGGCTGTGCTATAATGGTCTAGAAAGGCAATCCCACGGGTTGGCGGTGGCGCATATTCTGCCTCTCCGATAACGGGTTTCTGCCGACAAGAACCTATGACAGATGAATCCAGTAGGTATCAAGAGAGCCCGGTAGATTCCGAACCGGACCCGGATTTACTCCAGCGGGCCTTGGATTTAGCCCCTGAGCCTGAAGAGGCTATGGAGAGATCTCGGTACCGTCTTCTGGGCAAAGTCGTAGCAATGGTGACAGCCACTATCTGGCGTCGAGCTTATGACCGCCGGGTCGTTGATGCTTTTTTGGGACGCTATAGTGCTCATGTCGCCATCGTCCTGTTGGCGCTTGTGTTGAGCTTCGCCGGTCAGATCACCGTGACCTCTATCGACGTGATGGGGTCTGCCGCTTCTCGATCCCTCTCCCTACCCGCCGCTGCAGAACCAGTGGTCACCCCCACGCCCGAATCCGATGACCTGGGCTATCAGATGCAGCGCCCCCGGGCGGTCGTCCGCCGCGCAAATCCACTGACCACCATTCCTGAGCGGGTTCGTCTAGAAGTGATTACCTACACGGTTGAGTCCGGCGACAACATCTTCTGGATAGCTGAAAAGTTCAAGCTCTCCTATACGACCATCGTCTGGTCCAATATGGAAGCCTTGCAGGGTGCGCCCTGGTTGATACAGCCGGGCCTGACCCTGGCTATTCCTCCCGTTGATGGCGCCTATCACACCGTTATGCCGGGCGAGAGCGCGACCGCGATCGCTGAGAAGTACCAAGTGTCTCCAGACGCACTCTACAACGAGTGGAACCCGATTACGGTCGGGCAGTCGCTAGCGGAAGGCACATTGCTGGTGATTCCCGGTGGCGTCGGTGAGGAGTTCGAATTGGAGGCACCGCCGGCGACACCCAGGTTGCCCGGGGTGGGGACGGCCTCCGGTAGTTGGGGATATTGTGGAGCCACGGCCGTTTCGGGTTACGGTGCTAATGGATGGTTCATCTTGCCGACGGGCTCGCGTGCCGTCTCGGGCTATGTGTTCGCCGATCGTCGTAACCCCCGTCATATTGGCCTTGATTATCGCTGCCGTCTTGGTGACCCTATCTATGCAGCGGATGCCGGGGTTGTCGTTTGGGCAGGCTGGAGTGGTGGTTACGGCAATCTCGTAAGGGTCCGCCATGGGAACGGATATGAGACATACTATGCTCACTTCAGTGCCTATGCAGTGAGTTGTGGCGACCCTGTTCGGCAGGGACAGATCGTGGGATACTGTGGCAGCACAGGCTGGTCCACAGGGCCGCACTTGCACTACGAGATTCGGTTGAACGGTGTTCCGCAGAACCCGGCTCGCTTTGAGCCATAGTCTCTTCTGAGTTTGTTCCGGCGTAGAACCCTATGACCCAACTTCCAACAGAGGCCTTGAGTTGGCGCGGTTCACCCTTGTTGCGTGGTATTGCACGCATCGCGGGGCTGATCTGGCGCTGGAATGACGACTACATTGGACAACGTCCGGCGCGCGGTCGTCTGACAGCGCACTTTGGGCTCATTGTTACGCTCGCTTTCTGGGTGCTCCTGGGTGCTTTCGGGCTTGATTCGCTTTCTTCGCTGGTGGATGCGGCGGATAGGACTTTCCTGAAGGGGATGGCGCAAGATGTAGATGCCGCTTCCGATGCCGGAGTCATTGTTGAGCATCCTTACTCCCGTGTCAGTTCTTATGCCCAGATCGGCCGTCAGGCCCAAGCTCATACGGCTATTCCGCAACGTCCGCGCTTGGGCGTGGAAACCTATACGGTTCAACTGGGCGACACACCCGAGAAGATCGCGGAACACTTCGGTCTGCAGCCAACAACTCTCCTTTGGTCCAATCCTGAGATGGAAAAGGCGCCTGATCTACTCAACATAGGTCAGGTCCTGACCATCCTACCCTTAGACGGTGTCTATCACACCGTCGCCGTCAGCGACACGCTGGAAAGCTTGGCAGAGGTCTACAAGGTCGAGGTTGAGGAGATTATATCCTGTCCCTTCAATGACATCCCGGCCGATCAGGAATTGGCAGTGGGTTCTCAGATCATCGTGCCAGGCGGGACGAAGCCCTATGAAACCCGCAATGTCACGCTCTACACCAGTTCTGCGCCAGTTAGTGTTCAGGCGTTGGGCCTCTTCCACAGGCCCGCGCCGGGAGTCATAACTCAAGGTTACTGGTATGGACATCGCGCTATTGATATCGGAGCACCGTTGGGCACCGTGATTCGTGCCGCTGACAGTGGTTACGTGAGCTTCGCGGGCTGGACCGATGTTGGCTACGGATACCTATTGGTGATTAACCACAATAACGGCTACGAGACCTACTATGCGCACCTGAGTTGGTACTTTGTCCAGGAAGGTGACATTGTCACACCTGGACAGGAGATCGGCAGGATGGGCAGCACCGGTAACTCCACCGGTCCCCATCTGCACTTCGAGATTCGCTACAATGGCTATCCGATGAACCCCAACCACTACTTGCCGTAGCCCTCAGTACTTGTAGAAACACTGCTTTCAGGAGGGTGACGTGCAACTCATATCGATTGACGAGGCTCGCACGCTGTACCATACAGCAGACAGCGTTCACGACTTTGACCACATTTTGAGAGTACTGGTGCTTGCCGAGCGCATCGCCCAGGCGGAAGGTGCCGATCTGGTTATCACAAGCTCTGCCGCGTTGCTGCACGACTGGGGACGCGGCGAAGTGGAGTCGAGTCAGACCAACCACGCCAAGGTAGCCGCGGACCGTGCAAGAAGCTATTTGATGCAGCGCGAGACTGCACCGGTGGTGGTCAATGCTATTGTACACGCTATCGAAGCCCATCGCTTCCGCACACCGCCACTGCCCCAGACCCTGGAAGCTAAAGTCTTATTTGATGCCGACAAGCTGGATGCCATTGGCGCCATTGGGATCGCCCGCGCTTTTGCATATGGTGGCGCCCACAATCAACGCTTGTGGGCGGCGCGCGAGTCGGTCAACCTGCGGCGCTGGCAAGAGCAAGGTGACGATGCTGACGCCCATACACCGGTTCACGAATTCGTTGTCAAGCTGTCGCGCATTCACAAGCAGCTCTACACTGCCATGGGCCGCCGCATTGCTGAGGAGCGACACCTTTATATGTCCGCCTTTTTCGATCGTCTTGGCTGTGAGGTCCGGGGCGAAGCCTAACCTTCGCCAGTGAATTGCCGCTTGCCTGTGACGTCCACGACAAAGCGGGGGCCGCGGCCCCCGCCTTGTGATATCCTCAATGTGAAGGTCTCTGCTATCCGTCGCGAGATCGTAGATGCGGGTAGAGTAGAACTTCACGGATGGAGTGGCTATCTGTGAAGAGCATGGCCAATCGGTCGATGCCCAACCCGAAGCCCCCATTGGGTGGCATACCGTATTTCATAGCTCGGAGGTAATCCTCGTCCAATGGTTGTGCTTCTTTATTGCCGGCTTCATACTCCCGCCCTTGCTGCAGAAACCGCTCTTCCTGCTCGAAGGGATCGTTCAACTCGGTGAAGGCGTTGCCCATCTCCATACCTCCGATGAAGAGCTCGAATCGCTCGACGTGAGTTGGATCGTCGGGTTTCTGTTTTGCCAGCGGCGAGATCTCCACAGGGTAGTCGTGGATGAAAGTGGGTTGAACGAGCGTGGGTTCTACCTCGCCGAGAAGGTTGTCTACCAGATGGCCCCACGTCGCATCCCCTGCAGCGCTGTAGCCTCGATCCCGCATCTCGGTACGCAGCGCCTTGGCATCCGGGAAGTTGGTGTAATCGATGCCTGTTCCTTCCAGAATTACATCGCGCAAGGTGCTTCGTCGCCAAGGTGGAGCCAGATCGATTTCATGGGGACCGTATGTGAGGATTGTTGTGCCTAAAGCCCGCTCGGCACTGTAAGCGATTAGTTGCTCGACGGTGCTCATAATACCGTAGAGGTCTGTATAAGCACAGTAGAACTCTAGCTGTGTGAACTCCGGATTGTGCTTATAGGAGACCCCTTCGTTTCGAAAGTCGCGCCCGATCTCGTAGACCCGCTCATACATCCCAACAAGCAAGCGTTTGAGATAGAGCTCGAACGAGATCCGCAGATACAGATCCTGCTTGAGCTGGTTGTGATACGTCGTGAAAGGCCGTGCCGCGGCGCCACCATAGATGGGCTGCAGCACGGGAGTCTCAACTTCCAGATAATCATTATCATCCAGCCACATCCGCAGTGCGCTAATAATGCGCGACCGGATACGGAAAATGCGGCGCACCTCGCGATTTACCGCTAGGTCAGCATAGCGCTGGCGGTAGCGTTCCTCTACGTCGGCGAAGGCGCTGTATCGAACGGTGTTGCCCGCCTCATCCTCATATTCTTTGGGAATGGGTAGGGGCGTGATCGCTTTTGCCAACATACGCCAGGATTGGAGCTGGAGGCTGACCTCGCCAGTGCGCGTTCGGGTCATTGCACCTGCCGCTTCTACAAAGTCTCCCAAATCGACAGTTCTCCGGAAAAGGGCGAACGCATCATCCCCGGTGACATCCCGGCGAATGAAGAGCTGCAATCTCCCTGTAGCGTCCTCAATGTGCGCAAAGGCCAGCTTTCCCATGAGGCGCATACTGACGATCCGACCTGCGACTGTCACTTCTGGTGCGGCTTCTCCCGTTGCCTCGGTCGGGGTGAATGCCGCCACGGCCTCCTGTGTTGTGTGCGTGCGGTATGATCGATGCGGATAGGCGGGAACACCTGCTTCTTCCAGCCGTCTGATCTTTTCCGCGCGTTGCTGCTCCAGATCGTTTAGCTCCATGGATTGCTCCTCACTCTACAGGCATATAGAGAGAGCGTATGCAAGGAGATATGCGCATACGCTCCCATAGAACCATTGCTGCCAAAATGTGATCGGGGCCCTTCCTCTGTGATGGGCCGAACCAGCCTGATAAGGCTCGATTCCCACCCGTGTCGGGCTAATGTATCTCGATGACTTTGAAAACGAGGTCCCCTGCCGGAGCGCGCACGATGGCTTTTTCGCCAACACGCTTACCCAGCAGCGCCTTGCCCAGAGGTGACTCGTTGGAGATCCGACCCTTGCGTGGGTCGGCCTCAGCCGAGCCCACCACGAAGTATTTCTCATCGTCACCGTTCCCATCTTCTCTTACGGTGACTGTGCTCCCGATGATGACAATATCGGAGCTTTCGCCGGTTATCTGGATGATCTCAGCTTTGCGCAAGGACTCCTCAAGCTCGAGGATGCGACCTTCCACAAACGATTGCTCGCGTCTGGCTTCTTCCAGCTCTGCGTTCTCGATGAGCTCTCCCTCACCGAGCGCATTGTGGAGACGTTCTGCCACTTCCTCGCGGCGAGTCGTCTTGAGATGCTGAAGCTCCTCTTCCAGCGATTTGTACCCCTCGGGGGTTAAGTAAACAACAGCGCGACTACTCATGGAATCCAACCCTCCGGGCCCGTATACTTAAAACCAGGGCTCATGATAAAAAACAAAAACCCGAGAGCCGGCGTGCGCTCACAGGTTGATGTATCATACCACATACTGGGGTCTTTGTAAAGCCATTACAACCCGGGTTGAGGCCTTACCCGGCGTCAGACATCAAGTATGCTTTGAACAATGCGGCGGACCTGCTGCGCCACCAGGCCTTGGGGCTGTATCTCGACCATCGGTTTCCCATTCTGAACACTTTCATAAGCGATGTCAGGGGACGGCGGGATGCCGGCGATCATCTCGTGGCGCAGTGTCTGCTCGATCATGCTGCGGCTGAGGGCGCCGGAGACTCCCACCCGGTGGATGAGAACGATGCGCGCCTTCTGACTACCGATTCCCAGTCCGGCCAGGCCATTCAGCATCTCGAGCGTGAGGTCCAGTCCGATCCTATTGGGTTCGACGGTCATAACGATGAGGTTACAAAGTCGCAGGGCTTCCTGATAGGACTCATCAAGTCGCGCCGGCAGGTCAAGCAGCAGGTAGTCGAAGTCGGTGTTGAGGTAGCGCAACAACGTCCGCACGAATCCCTTGGTGAGCACAGGAGCCTTACCAGCGGGTGTGGACGTCGCCAGAAGCAAATGAGCACCGGAACGATGGCGAACTAGATGTTCGCTCAGCCTGGCGCGGGTCAGGTGCGCGAGCGGCTGACCCACGAAGGCAGCGAGGCCGTGGTCGTGCCTGAGGGAACTATCGATACCCAGTTGTAGGGCCATGGTACCGCCGCCGTCCTGTAGCTCTACGACAGCGACGCTGGCTTCTCCCTGCATCCGTCGCAGTTCTATAGCCGTGTTCAGCGTCAGTGTACTGGTTCCAATTCCACCCTTCGTAGCCAGAAATGCGATGATCTTGCCCCGCTCTATTCTGTCGCTGATGCGGCTCTGGCGTTGTAGTAGGACCTCTACTCGCGAAATCAATTCCCCGGGGTGGATGGGCTTGGTTAAGTAATCATCGGCCCCAGCCTGGAAGCCTGCAATCTTGTCATTAATCGCAGATTTAGCCGTGAACATCAGGATAGGAATCGAATTGGTAGCCGGGTGCTCACGGAGCTTCGCGGTGACTTCAAAGCCATCCAAGTGCGGCATCATTACGTCCAGAATAATCAGCGCGGGCTGGGCTTCAATGGCCTTCTCTATGGTCTGTAGACCATTCTTGGCGGCGATGATCTCGTACCCCTGCTGCTCTAACATAACGCCGACGAGCCGCAGGGCATCGACATCGTCATCCGCGATAAGAATCTTGGGGAGTGCCATAGATTAAACTCGCTCTCGTCGCTGGGTATTGGCGAATTATAGCTCGGGCTCTGTATGGCGCAAGCTACCCGAAAGTGCTCTCGTCGGGGCAAGTCGTCCGATGTTATATCCCGGACAGGGAGCCTACCATCAGCCAGGCCACTACGGCCAGAACTGTGATGATGATGAGTCCGTAGCCTGCCGTGCTGCGTAGCGCCTCTCCCTCGCCACCGCTAAGCCCCACGGTGCTGCAGCCGACGATGATCTTGGCCGGGCCAAAGACCGATCCGACGCCGGCTCCGGCATTATGCAGAGCCAGGATAAAGGGCACGTGAAGTCCCAAGGCCTGGGCGACTTCAAGCTGAAAAGCGCCCAGCATCACGTTGGAGTTGGTGTTGCTACCCGTCATAAAAGCCCCGAGGGCGCCGATGAACCCCGACATAAGCGGGAAGGAGCCGCCGGCAAACGCTGCCATCGACGTGGACAGCGTCGTGACCATCCCCGACATCTGCATGGTCGTAGCCATCGCCATCATCGTAACGATGCCCAGTGTAGTCTTGTAACCGCTCCGCAAGACTCCTCGGCGGATTTTGGCGCCACTGCCCGGTGGTAGCGCATTTCGCTTTCGGCTCCAGAGTAGTGTCAGTGTGGAGATGTAGATCAACTGCGCTCCTGGATGCCCGAAGACTGAGATGCTTCTGGTCGTCTCTGCCGCGATTAACGTACCATCCTCCAGGTATAGATCGGGCATCTGTACACTGAGCACCACCCGATTGAGGTGCTGATCCAGGAAAGGAACGAAGCTCACCGCGAGGATCATAGTAACCAGCAGTAGATAAGGTAACACTTGGATAAAGGCTTGCTTGGGATCGATCGGAATCACCTCCGCCGCATCCATACGTCGCCTTCGCGCCAGGGCCCAGAAACCGCCTACCAGGAGACCTGCAAGAGCGCCTAGCATTGCAGCGATGTGCTCGATGCCGATCGTTGCGACGAAATACTGCACTAAGCTCATGCTGACCGCCATTGTCAATAGAGGCGCGAGCTCCCGGCGGGGCAGACGGTTCCCGGATGCCTTCCAGAGGACAATCGTGCCGCACATAAAGCAGACCAATACCATGCTCCCGGCGACCCATGGAGCCAGTAGAGCTTTCTCAACTGCCGTAGCCGAGATCAGTGCTTCATAGGGCGCGCCCACGGATCCGAAAGCGACCGCCCATGTGAGACCGATGGAGGGTATGACCACGGCATCTAAGGGAGAAAAGCCCATGGCCACCAGGATGGGTGCAACGATTGCGACCGGAACTCCAAAGCCCCCGACGCTCTGAAGAAACGAGGTGAATCCCCAGGCGAGGAGCAGCACCTGTAAGATACGTCCTGGTGCAAGCTGTTTGAGCATCGTGCTTGTCGCCTCCAGCGTACCGCCCGCTTCAGTTACACGGAAGAAGAATAGGGCGCCCCAGATGATGTAGAGGACGTAGGCAGCTCGAAAGAAGCCTTGAACTTGCGCCCAGAAAAGCACGCTCGGTCCCGCGCCGAACCATAGCCCTGCGATAAGCAATGAAGATAGCAGACCTGCCGCGCCGGCCTTTGAACCGCCCCAGCGGAAACCGAGCATCAGAATGAGAATGAGGAGTAGGGGAACTGCAGCTAGAAGGGTATCCATGAAGTTTGTCTTGTCTCGCGTTCTAGCCGGTGATGTCAGGGCTATGCTGCTGGTCCGGCTCTTGTGATATCGGCTATTCTATCACAGAACCCGCAAAAAAAGAGCCGGCGCTTAGTGCCGGCTCTTGAGGTCGTGGGATCACGGGTTCGTAGTTGAGCGGCTAGTTCTCACCGTAGAGCTGTCCCTTAAGCAGCATCATCTCGCGCTTGAACTGGTCGTCTTGCTCGAGCCTCGCGCGGACACGCTCGTAACCGTAGAGAACGGTGGTGTGATCACGCCCGCCCAGTTCCGCCCCAATTTGGGGCAAGGAGGCATCGGTCTCTTCGCGCATTAGATACATGACAATCTGACGCGGCTGTGCAATACGACGTGTGCGCCGGGGGCTCCGCAACTCGTCGGGCGTTACACTGTAGAAGTTGGCGACCGCTTTGAAAATATCTGACGATGAGACTTCAGGTCGGTTCGGTAGGAGATCAGCAAGCGCCTTCTCTGCAACCTGCTTATCCAGCGGTAAATTCGTAAGCTTGCTCATTGCCAAGACCCGGTTGAGCGCGCCTTCCAACTCGCGGATGTTGCTTTCGATGTTCGTCGCGATATAGCTAAGCAGACTGTTGGGGACGACAACGCCCAGGTGCTCAGCCTTCGACTGCAGTATCGCCATCCGCGTCTCGTAATCGGGCGATTGGATATCCACCATCAATCCCCACTCGAAACGTGAGCGCAGGCGCTCTTCCAGGGTTACCATCGCCTTGGGTACGCGATCGCTTGTCAGGACGATCTGCCTTCCATTGTCGCGTAACGCATTGAAGGTGTGAAAAAACTCTTCCTGGGTGCTCTCTTTCCCGGCGATGAACTGAATGTCATCCACCAGCAGGACATCGGCAGTCCGGTATCTCTCGCGGAATTGCTCTGTCGTGTGCGTGCGTATAGACTCGATCAGCCCATTCGTGAAGGTCTCGGAGGTTACGTAGATAATGTGCATGCCCTTGAGAAAGCAGATGTGCCCAATGGCATGGAGTAGGTGGGTCTTGCCGAGGCCAACGCCGCCATGAATGAAGAGCGGATTATAGGCGCGTGCGGGCGATTCCGCAACGGCCTGCGAAGCGGCTTGAGCCAGCCGGTTGCTCGGGCCTACGACAAAGGACTCGAATGTGTAGGCTGCATTCAGCCCCGGGTCCCTGGACAGTTCATCAGCAAGCATAACGTCCTCTTCCCGGAAAAGAACCGGTACAGATGCGTCACCGCGCTTGGAGTCCCACACGACGAACCGAGCTTCGATCTCTTGATCGGAAAGCCGGGCCAGGGTGCGCTTGATGACAGGATAAAGCCGGTTTTCCAGCCACTCGACCGCATAACCGTTCTTCACACCTATGACGAGGGTCGTCTGATTCTCAACACCGATGCAGTGCGTATCACGGAGCCAGGCGTCAAAGGTAGCACGCGCCATCTTGAGCTCCAATTCACCTAGCGCGGCCTGCCAAAGTCTTTGTGGTATAATATCGGTCATTCAATTTTCCTTGACTAACGAGTGTCACAGCAGCACGCCGGTCTCGCTCGACGAACGCGATAGTCTGCGCGTGGGTTCTGCATCAGTGAATCCGCATCGGTGCTAACGCATTTGGGGGTCCTTATACGTGCAAGAAACCCCGACGGTCTGGATCGAAGACTACCCGTTAATGACGCCGTAGTGACAGCGTAGAGGCGGGCCTACTTCGGGGACATCCTGGAGGCCTGTGCTGCCTCAAAGAAGGCGTCCGGAATGGTTTCCGTTCGCTCTAGTCCCTGCTGGATTTCTCTTAAGCGCCTCCGTTCCAGATCACCAAGCCCATTCTACCAAAAAGTCGCCGGTCATGCAATGCCCATGTGTCGCTTTTACCTTAAAAACCCGTAAACTTTAATATTGCAGAAACCCCTGTGGAGAGCAAACTTGCTTATCCATAGGTGTGCCACTTTCAGAGCTTACCATCACAAGATGTACGGTTTCGTCTGTGGATGACCCTGTGGATAACTCTGCGGGTTTTGTGATCACAGTGTATTTTGTCCACCCATGGCTTGGAGCGCGTACATTTTATGATTGCGTCCGAAGCAAGGTTCGTTACTCGGCCTATCAGATCGATGCGACGGAGGGAGAAGGCGACCGGGTAAACCGGAGTCCGGATGGTCCGATGATCGTCTCGCTTGTGACCCGAGCCCTGGCTGTCCCCTCGTATCTGAGTGATTAGGAGACCGAATAGGGAAATAGAGAATGCCAGCCGCGCGATCCGGTCGCTCTCCGGCGCTATTTGCGGCTCGGTCCAATAAAGTGTTGCACCTGCGGGTATGAGGAGCCATACACGCGTCCGCCAACGGCCCGCCGAGCATTGATAGGGCCATAGGTGAAAGGCCCTATCGTCATGTGTCGGCATTACTAGTCCGCCTCCGTTGGTTTTGATAGTAGTCGCAGAGATAGGTCAATGTACATTCTTCGCAGCGCGGCGACCGCGCGACACAGGTGGTGCGCCCGTGTTCGATCAGATTGAGGTGTAACGTGTAGTAGATACTCGTCGGGAGCAGCTCTTCCAGCAGCACGTGAGCTTGCTCGCGTGACGCTTTCTGGGGGATAAGCCCAAGACGACGGCTTACCCGGTGCACGTGAGTGTCGACTGGAAAGGCCGGGCGGTCCAGAGCAAAGAGCAAAACGATGGCGGCCGTTTTCGGCCCCACCCCATTTAGTTCCAACAGCCACTCTCGCGCCTCTTCCAGCGGTTTCTCGCGCAGGAAATCCAGGGAGATAGCTCCATGCCTCTCGGTAATGGCACGGAGCGCACCCTGGATACGTGGCCCTTTGGTGGGCGCCAGCCCCGCGGGTCGGATGGCATCGATGACGACCTTTTCTGGTGCGTCCCGGACCGCTTCCCAGTTCGGTAATTGGTCGCGAAGTTGCAAGTAGGCCAGGTCGCGATTGTGATCGTTAGTGTTCTGGCTGAGAATGGTGTTGACCAGCGTGCCTACAGGGTCACTCTCGCGCTCCTCGTGTCTCTCGCCATAAACTTCAATCAGCCGCTCCTGCACCTCGAGCGCTTTATCCTGCAAGGCTTGTGCTTCGTCGTTTGCGATCACCAATATGCCTCCCACACTCGTCTGGCGCGGCGGATCCACTCGCGTTCGGCTTCATACGTGAGGTGTTCATAAGCCTGATCCCAGGGTATCCAGACGGCGAAAAACTGGTCTTCGTCAACCTCTGGTTGTTCAATTCGGGTGAGTGATGGCGCGCGCATAAGGTAGTAGTGCTCGATTCGCCGTATGATTCTGTTCTTGTGTAGAAAAGTGACCAGTTGCTCGCCGAGGTCCGCTCTGATCTCCAAATCGCCGTATCCGCTCTCTTCCTGGACCTCACGCAGCGCCGCATCTGCCGGTGACTCCGCGCCTTCGATGTGACCCTTCGGCAGCCGAACCTCGTCGCGGTCGGGGCGCACGAGCACAAGGACTTGCTCGCCGGTGGCATCGGCGACCACGCCACCCGCTGCAGTATAGGTCTGTGTCTCTGTTTCCACCAATCGGCCTCCTCTACCGCGCTATCCTAGCAACTTCCGGTTAAGTTCCTGCACCGCCGTCGTATGTTGGTTGAGGTCCTGCAGCAGTCGCTCGGTATCATCGCCATAGCGGAGGCGACGCGCGAGAAAGGCGAACGCTTCGCTATCTGTCGCAGGTACTGTTAAGTCCTTGGCGTTTCCTCGGACCATCCGTAATCCGTCGATGAGCCAGCGCAAGAACGTGTGCGCCCTGCGGAGACGTACATAGTCTTCGTCGGTCAGAAGCCCCGCCTGCGCCAGCGCGGCCAATACCGCGCGGATATTCGTGGAGCGCAACGCGGGCTCGTCCTTGCCGTGCGTAATCTGCAGTCCTTGCACCAGGTACTCGACGTCCACGAGCGCGCCTGGGCTGTACTTCGCATTGAAGGTACCTCCGGTTACGAGGTGGCGGATCTGTCGCTGGCGCATGGCCCGCATCGCTGCAACATCGAAGGCCACGCTGTTGTAGACGAAACGGTCCCGCAGCTCGACCAATGTCTGTCCAAGCCCTGCATTGCCGGCAATCGGGCGCAGCTTCACCAGCGCTTGACGCTCATAGGCCCAGGCAGAGCCCTCCGGCGCGAAATACCGGCGAAAGGATTCCAGAGAGACTGCCATACTGCCGGCTTTGCCATACGGTCGCAGTTGCAGATCGATTTCGAAGATGCCTTCCCGTCGAGCTTCAATCACTTGTAGGAAGAGCTGAACGAGTCTCTCGTAGAACTCGGCAGTGCTGATGATCGTCGGCCCGGATGTCTGTCCATTGCCGCTATAGACGAAGAGCAGTTCTATGTCGGATGCGAAACCCAGTTCGCGCCCACCGCATTTTCCCAGTGCGCAGACCGTCATATCGCTAAGCTCGCCATTCTCCAGGTAGGGCGTTCCATACTGCGCTCGTAGATCCTCATGGCAGAGGTGATACGCCGCATTGACGATGACCTCGGCTAGTGCTGTGAGTTCCTCGGAGAAGTCCCAGAACTCAGCTGTGTGACCCAAGATGTGGCGCATATCGATACGAAACATCTCCCGATCTTTGAAGGCATTCAACACCGCCCGCCACGGACTGCTGTCGCTGGGAGGTTGAGCCCCGCTGTGCACCGGAGCAAGCGCGGCCTCCAGCTCTGCTTGAAGCTGGGCTCTCGACTTCATGGTATCGAGAGCGTCCACATCCCTCACCACGGGGAACAGATTAGTATATTGCATGCGCAGGAAGTCGTTCCAAAGAAACTCGCTGACACCGAGCAGCTGTGCCAGCCGATTAAGGATCTCTGGGTTTTCCAGCGATGCGAACTCGTCTGGCCAGTTGGGTTGGCGAAAGAGATGGCTGATAAACTCACGGAAGTGTAGCAGCGCCGTTTCCGGATCCGGGGTGTGGGGCAGTAAGTGAGTGAAGTGTTTGATAAGGACTACAGCCGCCCGCAGCTCGCGTTGAGTCTCGGCCGACACGATTTTGTTCCCATTGGCGTCGGTAACCAGGAGCATATCTTGGGCCACGCTGCCGGATGAAGCGACGCTCACCCGCGCGATGTATATGTGGTTGTAGGCAAGCGCGTTAGTGATCTCGTAGAGGAATCCCAGGGTATCCGGCGCAGTGATGTTGAGCACCGTGTATTCCGGGGAAGCATCGTTGTCGATCTCGATCGTCACCGGATAGAGCGTCGCACCCGTCTCGAGCGATGAAGGTAGGGCCGAGGCAACGCGCTTAGCCATCGCGCCGCGCGCCTCCTGTCGCTTTCCTGCATGCATCAATCTGAGGAGCGCCTCAAGGTCTTCCTCATACTTCCTCCAAGTGGCGGCAGAAGTCGTGCTGTGCACTGCACGGACTGTGAAGGCGTCGACAATCTTGCGTGGTGCGGAAGGCTGCCGGCTCTCGGGTTCAGTAGCAGGTTCGTACGTGAACACCTGCCCCTCCTCTATGGAGAACCCATAGACAAAGAGCAGTCCGCAGATGAGGGAGAGCTCTCCCTGATAGTCATAGGCTACGATTGTCACTCGCCAGCGGTCCTCTGGTAGTGCCACAGCTTCGACTTCACTGAGGTTGTCAGAGTCCAGGCGTGCTGCCATCGCGGCGTGCTGCCGGATCTCTTGGCGTGTGAAAGCCGCAGCATAGGAGGCATCCATGCGGGCGACATGCACACGGTTGGCATCCACCGTCTGGGGTTCCAAGGGATTAGCGTCCATGACTGGCTCTCCTAGATACCTGAGATAGACAGAACGGATGGCGGCTCGATGCTGTTCGTAGCGGGAGACAAAATCTCGCTGCCCCTCGAAACCCAGGCGCCGCGCGAGCTGCGTCAACGCCTTGGGCGCTTGGGGTAGGGCATGCGTTTGCCGGTAGTGCATCATCTGAAGGTAGTGTTCGATGGTGCGTAGGAACACGTAACCGTCGTCCAAAATGCGTCTGTCGCGCGCTGAAAGTAAGCCGGCAGCGGCCAGGCGCGCCAACGCGATCAAGGTCGTGCGACTGCGAATCTCCGGCTGTCCTGCTCCATGGACAAGCTGCAGATACTGTGCCACGAACTCGATGTCCCGGATCGACCCCTGCCCCAGCTTCACCTCGCCCCACGCACGTCCCTGGTCGAGCAGATGCCCCTCTGTGAGCTGCTTCATAGCGCTCACACTCTCGCGGGCTTCGCTCGCACCGACGTCATAGATGATCGCCGGTAGAGTGTCCAGGAATGCGGTACCCAGCGCCGCATCTCCGGCGACGACCCGCGCTTTTAGCAGGGCCTGCTTCTCCCAGATGCGCGCGTGCTGACTCAGATAGCGCAAATATCCGTTGAGCGAGGTCACCAGCGGACCGGTCCTGCCCCAGGG
>SLDA01000419.1 GCA_007125545.1 Thermoflexales bacterium
AGGCCCTCGATTATGAAATACTGCAATACCTTGCCAAGTGAGCCTACTTATCAACCTTAGCTTTGCTGCTCTCCGACTTGGCCGTCTCAGTCGTCTTGGACTTCTTGGCCTCACCGGTTGTCTCAGTCGCGGAAGTACCAGCCGAGCTACCATTGTCATCCTTGCGATTCCCTGGCAGAGCCGTGGGGGACTTGGAGCGGCTGTCCGTCACGTAGAAGCCGGAGCCTTTGAAGATGATGCCCGCTGGCTGGATCAACCGTATGACGGAACCCGTGCATTCAGGACAGATCCGTACAGGTTCTTCGCTGAAGCTTTGACGGCGCTCGAAGCGCAATCCGCATTCCTGACATTGATATTCGTACAGTGGCATACCGCTTACCTCCCCATGAAACTAACCACATTATTATAAGCCGAACCGTCAACTTGGCAAGGCCCATCTTCGGCTGTAGCTCATAGCCTCTGACGGGCGCGCTCGAAGATCGAGTCAAGCATAGCTAATGTCAGTCGTCCCGTTTGCGTGTTCTGGCGGCTGGGATGGTAAGAGATGAGCAGCGAGGGCAAACTATCCGGCAGCTCTATTTCTATGCCATGCTGAAACGGTATACTCGGCATATCGTAGTTCTGATCCTTTAGCACTTTCAGATAGCCGTTAAGCGCAATCTGTCCCAGGGCCACCACCAGCTGCAAGCGATGCAACAGTGCCATCTCGCGGATCAGATAGCTACGACAATTGGCGATCTCATCAGATGTAGGGCGGTTGCTGGGGGGCGCGCAGCGCGCAACGGCAGTGATGAATATGTCATTGAGCATCAACCCATCTCCGCGGTGGGTTGCCGTTGGCTGGTTTGCAAAGCCCGTGCGGTGGAGTGTGCCGTAGAGTGTTTCGCCCGAACCATCTCCGGTGAACATGCGACCCGTGCGATTAGAACCATGCGCTCCTGGTGCCAGTCCTACTACCATAATCTGTGCCTCAGGGTCGCCGAAACCAGGTACCGGCTTGCCCCAATACGTCCAGTCGCGATAGGCGCGCCGTTTGATCCGTGCTACTTCCTCGCGCCACGCCACCAGTCTTGGACAGCGCCGGCAGGTAATGACATCCTCAGTGAGAGCCTCCCAGGTATCGTTCTTCGGAAGATTGAATTGCATAGACTATAGTTCTACTTTCGTCTGGCTTGACAGCTTGGCGATGAAGCGCCGCGCCTCCGCATACTGTTGGAAATCCCGTTCCGCTTTGCGGAAGGCCGAGGTGTGCATCTGTCGCCGGCCTGCAACCCGCGATGTGCCCAGCGACTTGTGCAATAGCTCGTGGTAGACGACAAAGTCGATCACGTACTCCGGCACGCCTCCCGCATCCAGTGTCTGGCTAACCATCAATGTGTCGCGGGCCTCGTCGTAATGCCCATACTTGCGGTGCGTTCTCGTTCTGTTCCACTCTAGGTGGGGGCGATCCAGCTTGCCCTCGAAGTAAGCGGTATTCACCCGCTCGAAGGCCATATTCAGGTCATGGTACTGTCCCACCGCGTGATGGGTCGGCGCTAGCACCTTAGCGTGCATAGCGACCTGGATCTCGGCAAAGGCTTCTCCTTTCGAATAAGATCTGATCGTCTCCACTGCTTTACTCCTGTCACCACTGGACTCTCCCTGGTTCTTGACGTCGAGAGTGGCGTGCACGAGGGCATCAATGACCTGCCGTGGCGCCCCTGCAAACCCCTCATTGAGGGTGATCTGATACACGTGTCCATCAATCCGAGTCTGATAGAGCACGGCTGTAGCACCGATCTTTGCTTGGAGGGTCGGCGTTGGTTGGTCCAAGGCGAGCTGAACAAGTCGCGTTCGGGCCAAGCCGGTAAAGGTCCGCAGTGTTTCAAGGTGACGGGTGAGACTCTCCGGGTTAGATAGGTAGCGCATCCAGCCATATCCGCGCCTTGAAGGTGCACGAAGATCCGCCGGAGTGCCATGGCTCTCCTCGCATAGCGCCTTGATGGCCTCGGTCGCCGTGTGCAGTCTCCCCGCCAGGAGCGTGACCGCCGCTTGATCAATGGGTCCGCGCTTCGCCAGTGAACGCGTGACGACAGCGGCAAACTCCCGGTGATAGTAGTTGCACGCCGCCACGATACCGGATATCTCAATCTCGCTGCGCGGCGGTCGAGGTCCTTCACCCGGCTCCGCGCTCTGAACGCGAAGGCGCGCATCATCGAGGGCACCGGACTTTACCAGGTCGCGCAGATAGGCATAGGCGCGGCGCGAAGGCGCCGGCAGCTGTTCTGGGGTCATGCGGTGCCGGCGGCAAACCTGTTCCACCATCCGCACGGCGTCGTGCACCGCGGCGCGCATCTCTTCGGCCTCGTCAACAGAGACTCCGGCGCGCAGTTGATCCCTAACCCGATTCATCAGTCGAACAAGCCCCTGGATCCTGACGCTGCTGTGCTTCTTAGTCATTGTCCCTGCCTCAGAAGTACCCCTTCGACCCGACCTGGGCGAGCGCTTGTCTCCGGTCGGCTACCTCTAGCAGGTGAGGGAGCGGACCCGTCAGGAGGACCGCATCGAGGGTGTCGTCCGGAAAGCGCTGGAGGTCGGTCGCTGGGCCCCGCTTAATATGATCGAGCTGAGCGGCGGTCTCATCGACTCGAGGCGCAATGGTATGCAGCAGCTCGGGGGACAGATCAAAGAGTGTCACCTGAGTCTGCCGCGTCATATGAGTTACCACCGATTCCACTTGACGAGATCGTCAAGATCCTTGCGCTGCTTGGGTCGCGGCTGATCTGCCGGGTAGCCGAGCGGCGTGAAAAGGAGGGGCGCCACCCCGTCAGGCAGAGAAAGGACCTCGCGGGCTGCGTCGGGATCGAAGGCTGCGATCCAGCAGGTCCCAAGCCCCAGCGCTGTTGCCGCCAGCACCAGATGATCCATGACAATGGCTGCATCCACGTCGATGTAGCTCTTGTCGTCCTTGCCGCGGACCCATCCCTCCTCCTCTACACCACAGAGGCAGAGCACGAGCGGGGCATCGGTGAACCAGTCTCGCCCATAGATGCGGGCCAGCGCTTCCGTGCGCCCGGCGGTTCGTACGACAATGATCCGAAAAGGCTGGCGGTTGGCTGCCGTCGGCGCTAATCGCCCTGCTTCCAGGATTTCCTGCAGCTTCTCCTCCTCGACGGGGTCGGGACGGTATGCCCGAACACTGTAGCGGCGCTTGATTACATCAAATAGGTCCATAGTAGCCTCCTTATTCGCTTGGGTTCTGATTGTGGCGAGATGCGACGATTTGTCAAACTTAAGCAGCGTGGCTACCTGAAGTGTCCAAGCGACCGGGCGCTATCCTCCCTTGACGACTTTCGCCTTCGACTTACAATGCATATGACCTAATAACGAGAGGAGAGTGGATGGCAGCAGGTGAGTTTGTATTGGATCGCGAGTGGCTATCGCAGCGCGCTCGCGGTGCCGGGCGTTGGGTACTCTCGCATGCTCTACAGCACAAGCTAGCGGTCGCGGGTATGCTGTTGGGCGCTGTCGGGAATGCGCTCCTGGCTTCAATCCAACCGGTTCTGGTCGGCCAAGCGTTTGATGCTGTGGTTATGGAAGTACCGGATCTGATCGCTCTACGCACTGCGGCAATACTGGTCGCGGCGACGCAGATCGGACGCGGACTCGTCCTCCAGTTGATGCGTAACTTCTCGGCCGAGGTCTTGGGGCAGCGCATTGAGCGCGATATCCGTGACGAACTCTATGCCAGTTTGATCGGCAAGAGCATGGCGTTTCACGATGCACATCCCACCGGGGATCTGATGGCGCGCGCCACCAATGATGTGCGCATGATCAACTTCATGTTTAATCCTGGCCTTAACATGGTCATAGGATCCGCGAACTTCGTCATTATGCCGCTCTTTATCGCCCCAACTATACATCCGCAGCTAATCCTGGCGCCTATCATCTATCTCCTCTCCTATGGTTTTGTGGTCTCAAGTTATCTACGCGAGCTTCGCCCTGCCAGTGAGGCCATCCGGCGTGAGTTTGGACAGATGAACACGACGCTGGCCGAAGCCATCGAGGGCATTGAGACGGTCAAGGGCGCTGCCAATGAGGGGTTTGAGGTGCAGCGTTTCTCGAGATCGGTGAGGGATTGGCGGGGAGCCTTTATTGAGCAGCAGGATATCCAGGCCAAGTTCCTACCCCGGTTGTTGCTGGCGCTGCTGATCGCCGGTGGATTGCTCCACGCTCTGCTCCTCTTCCGAGCAGGAGCGGTGGGTTTTGGAGATGTCGTGGCCTACAGCGGCATTCTGATGCTCTTTGGTTTCCCTACGTTCACCGGGCAATTTGCCTATCCCCGCGTGGCGCAGGGGCTGGCTAGCGCTCGACGACTGCTGGAGATCATCAACGCCCGTACTGACCTCGGTGAGAACCGGGAGGGTCACGCGGGGGCTATTCAAGGTGCTGTTAATTTCGATCACGTGTGGTTCTGCTACGAGGGGCCGCAGCCCGCCTGTGATCTGGACGAGGATTCGGTGGCCCTTGAGGATGTGACCTTCAGCGTCAAGCCCGGACAGACAGTTGCCATTGTGGGCCAGACAGGCTCCGGTAAGTC
>SLDA01000299.1 GCA_007125545.1 Thermoflexales bacterium
CCTAGAGGGGGCTGTTGCTACCCATATCGCGGCCCTCTTAGACCCGGCGGTCTATCATCACCGGCTTTCGCCGAGGAGGTCTTATCCTTGCTACCCTGGGAATTCGTCATCATCGCGCTCGCCACGAGCGCGACAGTGGCGCTCACCGTCATTGGAGCCATAACGGTGCTCAACGTCTTCACCTTCCCCCGGCTGGACCGTATGGCGCCCGAGACTCGCCGCACGGTAAGTGAGACACCCGTTCGCGTATCGGTACTCATCCCGGCTCGCAACGAAGCCGGCGTCATCGGGGAGAGCGTCCGGCGGCTTCTATGTCAGGACTACCCGAATTACGAGGTGGTCATCCTGGACGACAACTCCACAGACGGTACGGCTGAAATAGCGGGCGCTGAGGCACACGCCGGGCTAGTGCGTATCGTACGGGGCAGACCGCTACCCGACGGGTGGTCGGGCAAGAACTGGGCCTGTCACCAGTTGGCCCAGGCCGCACGCGGCGACATCCTGGTCTTCACCGACGCTGACGTCATCTGGACGCCGGGCGCACTAACGCGTCTCGTCGCCGAGATGATCCACCGGGGCAGCGATCTGCAGACCGTCTGGCCCACGCAGATCACTGTGACCTGGACCGAGCGGTTGGTGGTCCCGTTGATGGCGTTTGTCATCGTGGGCTACCTCCCCCTGCCGGCGGTTCACCACATCCCGTGGCCCATCTTCGCGGCGGCGATGGGGCAGTGCCTGGCCTTCCGCCGAGAGGCTTATGAAGCGACCGGTGGCCACGCAGCGCTGCGTGACGAGATCATCGAGGATGTCGTCTTTGCCAAGCGTATCAAACGCGCCGGGCTGCGCCTGCGTGTCGCGGATGGGGGCGGTGTCATCTCCTGCCGTATGTACCACAACTGGCGAGAGGTGCGCAACGGCTTTGGGAAGAACATCCTTGCCGGACATGGCGACAGCATCCCCTTTCTCCTGCTCTCCTGGGCCTTCCATTGGCTCCTGTGGCTGGCGCCCTGGCTTTGGCTGGCTGTGGGAACGCTCATCGAGACGCCGGCGTGGCCCCTCTGGCCGGTCCTGCTTATGGCCTTGGGAGTCGGCATTCGTGCCCTGACCGCCGCTTTCAGCTTGCAGCGGGTGCGGGATGCTGTGTGGATGCCGGTATCCACGGTACTGATGGCGATCATCGCGGCGCAAGCTATCTGGTGGCGACTGCGGCATGGTGGGCCGCAGTGGCGAGGTCGCACCATCCCAGCGCGTGGAGCGCAGAAGGGGAAGGGCCCATGAAGAACTCCGGCAAGCGTACTGTTGTCATTGGCGCCGGCCTCGGGGGACTGTCCGCGGCAATTCACCTTGCTGCTGCAGGCCGGCAAGTCCTGGTTCTTGAGCAGAATCCGAGCGTGGGTGGTAAGATGGCCCGGTTCGAGGATCGCGGCTTTATGTGGGATACCGGTCCGTCGGTCCTGACGATGGCGCCGGTCCTCGAGGAGCTCTTCGCGGTCGGCGGCGCCCGGTTGGAGGAGCGCCTCACCCTGGAGCCGGTCGAGCCGCTCACCCGTTATTTCTACCGTGACGGCGTCATCTTGAATGCGACCCGGGACCTTCCCAATATGGCGGCCCAGATCGGACAGTTGAATCGACGCGATGTGGAGGGTTACCTGGCCTTCCTCGCACACGCTGCAGCATTGGACCGGATCACGAGTCCGGTCTTCATCCGTGGCGACCCGCCCAGCTTTCGCGATATTTTGCGCGTGCCGCCCCGCGATATGCTCCAGGTCGACGCCTGGCGCACGATGGATACCGCAATCCGGCATTGGGTGCGCGACCCGCATCTGCGGATGCTGCTCGGGCGCTACGCAACCTACGTGGGCGCCAGCCCCTTTCAGGCCCCCGCGGTTCTCAATGTGATTGCGCACACCGAACTGACCTCGGGCATCTGGTATGCCAAGGGCGGCATCTATACGGTGGCTGAAGCCTATAGAGTGGTCGCTGAGGAGCTCGGGGTCGAGATCCAAACGGGACAGCGCGTCACTGCCATCTTGGTCGACGAGAGCCGCGATCACCGTGTGAAAGGTGTGGCGCTAGAGGACGGTACCCGAGTCGCGGCCGAAGCAGTCCTGGCCAATGTGGACGTCACGACCGTTTACCAGAATCTGCTCCCGCACGCCCTCGCGCGTCGCCGTTTGCGCCGCCTGGTCCGCGTGGCACCTTCCCTCTCCGGCTTCGTATTGCTGCTGGGACTACGTGGACAAACGCCTGAGTTGGCGCAGCACAACATCCTATTTCCGGCGAATTACCGGCAGGAGTTTGACGACATCTTTCAGCGCGGCCTTCCCCCGGTCCAGCCCACGCTCTACGTTTCGATCTCGGCGCGGCAAGACCCGGAACACGCACCAGCGGGTGATGAGAACTGGTTCGTGCTGGTCAACGTACCGCCGCTCAGCCCCGGATTCGATTGGAGAAAGGAGGCACCGCGATATCGCGACCGTGTGCTCGACCGCCTTGCCGGAGCCGGCTTCGATGTTCGCCCGCGTATTGCCGCGGAACACGTGCTGACGCCTCTGGATCTCGAAGCAAGGACCGGCGCCTGGCGTGGCAGCCTCTACGGCACCTCCTCCAATCAGGCCCTCAACGCCTTGCGACGGCCCCACCCGCGCGATCCGGTGATCCGTGGGCTCTACTTCGCCGGAGGAACGACGCACCCCGGCGGGGGCGTGCCAATGGTCCTGCTTTCGGGCGGCGTTGCCGCGCGGATGCTGTTGGCCGACCTTCAGCACACGTGAGACATGGCCGGGGAGGCGGCATAGTCAGCGCTTGACGGTAGCCGGGAAGCCCCTAGACTTGAGGTCTTTACAGATTTAGATTCCCATAGAGCGGTGAACGACGCTTGCTTCTGTTGTGATGAGTATGGGAACTGTGTTCGAAGGAGAAGGTCCTATCGTGCGATCTATCAGCTTCAATGACTTAACCCTGCGGGACGGGCAGCAGAGCTTGGCTGCTACACGTATGACGACCGAACAGGCGATCTCTGTCCTCAAGATAACACGCGATGTAGGGTATGGCGCTATCGAACTATGGGGAGGGGCAACGCTGGATAGCTGCGTGCGCTACTTGAGCGAGGACCCCTGGGACCGGCTGGACGCCTTCCACAGCATACTCGACGCGCCGGAGCGCCTGCGGGTGCTGCTGAGAGGACAGAATCTCTTCGCCTACCAGCCCTTCCCCGACGACCTTGTCATTGCCTTTATCAGGGAAGCGGTACGCTCTGGTGCCGGGGTGATGCGCATTTTCGACGCGCTCAACGATTGGCGCAATCTCCAGATTCCGCTGCTGGCGACCAAGGCTTACGGGGGAAGGGTCGAGGCGGCGCTCAGCTATACTGTGAGCCCCATCCATACGAGCGACTACTACGTCGAGCTGGCGCGACAGCTCGAGGAGGAGGGCGCGGATAGCATCGCCATCAAGGATATGGCCGGTCTTCTGCAGCCCCACGATGCCGCCGACCTGTTTCGCAAGCTCAAGCAGGCATTGGACATCCAGGTTGTCTTTCATAGTCACACCACCACCGGTGTCGCCACCCTTAACGCGGTGATCGCGATGATCGAAGGCCTCGACGCTCTCGACACTGCTATTACGCCCTTCTCCGGAGGCACCTCCCATCCACCCGTTGAAGTCCTGATCGTCTTTGCCGAGGCGCTGGATATGGAGCACGGGCTCGACAAGGCTGGCATCCTCCAAGCGCAGGCGCGGCTATTTGAGATCCAGGGGACCCTCGCGGAGCACATCTCGCCTGCCAATCGCACCCACCGCCCTGTCGCTTACGACGACATCGACCCCCGGAGGGTCACCGCGGTTCTCGAGCTGCTGCATCGTGACCGACCCGGCGACTTAGCCCAAGCACTAAAGCTGATGCGGGAGCTGCTTAGCGGGCTGGGCTATCCCGCTCCCGATGACACCATCTTCAGCGCCCAGGTGCCCGGAGGTATGCTGTCCAATCTGCACAGCCAACTCAAGCAGATGGGCCAACTCGACAAGATGGGCGAGATCCTGGCCGAAATCCCGCGCGTCCGTGCGGATGCAGGATACGTACCCCTCGTCACACCTACCAGCCAGATCATTGGCTCGCAAGCCACATTTAACGTCATACTCGGACGCTATCAGATGGTGTCGAACGAATTCCGTATGCTGCTACGTGGCGAATTCGGCAGAACGCCGGCACCACCGGATCCTGAGATCGTGCAACGGGTATTGGGTGCCGGTGAAGCCCCGCTTCAGTACCGCCCCGCCTCCTACCTCCACCCCGTGCTGGAAGAGGAGTACGAGTTGCCCTACGTCCGAAACCGGCGGGACCTCTTACTCCACTTGATGCTCAAGCAATCCGCAGACCAATTCCTGGAGAGTAAGTACCGCTTGGCCTGAAGTCACACCCCTCCCCGGCGGCAAAGGCACGGAGAATTCAGACCCAAAGGCGGGCACGGAGCCCGCGCCGCCATCACCACCCTCGAGCTCAGTGGAGTTCGCCGCGATTGTACGAACAATGCATTGAAAGTACTTGACATGTGCCAAATTTCAGTTTATACTCGAAAA
>SLDA01000255.1 GCA_007125545.1 Thermoflexales bacterium
AGCCTCACTCTACAGGAGGTGTCGTTTTTTGGGTTGCGCTCGCGCTACTGCTTGGGTTGGCTTTTACCTCTCCGACTTACTGTGGAATCCCCATAGACAGGCTATGTAACTATCCGGCACGCGCCTGTTTGACACCTGTCTGGCAGGCCCATACAATGAGCTTGCGGTATTAAGAAATCGGATGACACAAGCAACAGCTGTGTCTCCCCATCATAAGTCTAGCAGGAGGAGATGTGATCAAGATCGCTGAGGTGTTCAATCCTAAAGATCAGTCGCTGTGGCGGCTTGTAAAGCAGTGCGGCGTCGATTACGTCGTCGGCGGCTTTGGGCTGCACCCGATTGAGGGAGCGCCTGAGGAGCTGCAGCCGTGGAGCTATATGTCGCTGATGCGGATGAAAACGGCCTATAACGATGCCGGTTTCGATCTGGCGGTCATCGAGAGCCGCCCGCCGATGGAGAAGATCAAGCTTGGGCTGCCGGGCCGTGATGAGGAGATCGAGGTTATCAAGGAGTTGATTCGCAATATGGGGCGGCTTGGGATTCCGGTCTGGTGTTACGAGTTCATGCCCTACGTGCACGTCGTACGGACCTCCAGCACGATTCCCAGCCGGGGAGGCGCGCTGGTCACGGGATACGATCACGACCTGATGAAGGATGCGCCCCTCACTGAGCACGGGGTGGTCTCTGATGAGCGCATTTGGGACAATCTCAAGTACTTCCTTGAGCAGGTAGTGCCGGTTGCGGAGGAGTTCGACGTGAAGCTGGCGGCACACCCGGACGACCCGCCCCTCTCGCCCATCCGCGGCTTCTCACGTGTCTTGCGCAGTATCGAGAACTATCAGAAGCTGCTGGATCTCGTGCCGAGCCCGGTCAACGGCATCGCGCTCTGCCAGGGCAATTTCACGTTGATGACCGACGATCTGCCTGCTGCCATTCGCCACTTCGGCAGTCAGGAGAAGATCTTCTTTGTCCACTTCCGCGACGTTCGCGGGACGGCGGAGAAGTTCGCTGAAACCTTTCATGATGAGGGCAAGACGGATATGCTCGCCTGTCTACGGGCCTACAAGGAGGTCGGCTTTGAGGGTGTCTGCCGTCCCGACCATGTGCCCACGATGGAGGGCGACGACTACGGCGTGCCCGGGTACACCAAAATTGGGCGTCTCTTCGCCATCGGTTATATCAAGGGGCTGCGGGAGGCAGTCTACGCTGAGTGAGTGTAATGTAGCGGCCTCACGTTGTTTTTGGGCCGTAGACTGCAGCGTTGAACTTTAAGCTGCAGGTCTAAAGTTTCGGCTTCGTGAACGTCTAGCCTGCAGCATTCAACTTATGACTGTCTTGTGACTGTTTCTCTTCTCGACCTGGAGGTATGCGATGCGCCCAATAAGCAAGATTGCGCCGGATTGGTGGGATTATACGACGCTGGATCGCGAGATTCTGGACGATGCCGCGCGGCTGGTGCCAGACGACCTGCTGGCCCTGAGTAGGCCCGGCTTCCAGGTCATCTTCTACGACACGCTGGAGGATTTCTACCTGGCGGAGGCGCTGGAATACATTACAGCGTGGCGTCAGGCGACGGAGGAGGCGCCCGCGGGAATCTGCGGGCCGATCGGGCCTACCGAGCAGTTACCATTGGTCGCGCGACTGGTCAACGCACTCGAGTTGGATTTGCGACATGCGCACTTCTGGGGTATGGACGAGTGGGTGGTCGATGGAAAAGAGGTGTCCGCTGACCATAGCCTGAGCTTCGAACGAGCCGACCGGGCTCTCTGCTTCGACCGTATGCGGCCTGACCTCCGGATGCCAGAGGCGAATCTGCATTTTCCGAAGGTCGACCTGACGGACTTCCAAGCGAGTTGGGACCGGGCGCGCTGTGTAGTGATGCAGGGAGGGCAGGGCGAGGTCAAACACTGGGCGTTCAACGATCCGGTGAGACGCCAGGGCGCCTACAAGGACGTACCGCCGACGCCTGCGGAGTATCGGGAGCTGGCGACGCGCGTCGTCGATTTGCACCCGATCACCTTGATCCAGAATGCCCGCACCTCCGGCGGCGGTGTGGTGCAGAACGTCCCCAGCCGGGCGCTGACGGTGGGACCGGCTGAGACCTGGAAGGCTGAGAAGGTCTCGATTTGGCACGCGGGTACCCACGACAATCCCTTCGGCATGCGACTTACCACGCTTATGATCGGCAAGCAGATCCCCGACAGTGCTGTTCCGATGTCGCTGCTGGCGGACCACCCGAATGTTCAGTTCAATTTTTTCCGTCCCGGCATCGGCACCTGCGAAGCCGAGATGCATTAGCGCGGGGGCAAGATGACCGAAAAACACCGCGCTTTTGCGGTCGCTGCGCATCCCGATGACATTGAGTTCCTGATGGCGGGCACGTTAATGCTACTTGGGCGCGCCGGCTACGAACTGCACTATATGACCATCGCCAACGGATCGTGTGGCACGGCGCACCACACGCGAGACGAGATCGTTGAGATCAGGCGGGCAGAGGCAGTAGCAGCTGCCACCTCGATCGGCGCGGTCTACCACGAAAGCATCGTAGACGATCTGGCGATCTTCTACCAACCCAAGCTGTTGGCGCAGGTCGCTGCTGTAATGCGTGAGGTCGCGCCGAAGATCCTGCTCGTCCAGTCGCCGAGCGACTATATGGAGGACCACCAGAACGCGGCACGGCTGGCGGTTACGGCGGCCTTTGTCCGCGGCATGCCTAACTTCTCGACGGATCCGCCGAGCCCTATCACCGACCAGGCGGTTACGGTCTATCACGCCCAGCCCCACGGCAATCGCGATCCGCTGCGGCAACTCGTCACACCCGAGCTCTATGTCGATATCACCGACCTCATGCCCGAGAAGCGGGCTATGCTGGCCTGCCATAGGAGCCAGAAGCTCTGGCTCGACCAGACACAGGGCATGGACTCCTATCTCGATGCCATGGCAGAACTCTGCCAAGAGGTCGGCAGGATGTCAGGTCGTTTCACCTATGCCGAAGGCTGGCGGAGGCGCTCTCACCTCGGATTCTGCGCTGCAGATGACGATCCGCTGTCCGCCGCATTGGACGCGCAGGCCTGGGCGCGTCAGGGCTAGATCGGCGAAAGTATCGGAGTTTCGGGAGACCACCTTTCATAAGCGTGCATACTCAGAGATCCCGCCCCCACGAACCATTTCGTGATGCGGGATCTCTGTTCTATCGTCAGAGCGGGGTTTTCACCATCTGGCTGAGCCGCTTTATAGGTTGGCGTCGTTGTGCAACCTCTCCGCCTACCATCGCTTGATGTGCTGATTCTCTACTGATGGAGGTCCGTGGAGGCTCGCCTCGTCGTCCATCCGCCATCGCATCCGTGTGTGCCGGGCGCGGGTGCGGCGGTAACCTGCGTTCCAGTAACTGCTGCTCGTGAACCATGCAAGCAAGTCACTCGTCAGCTGGCCCCTCACTCCGGCGTAATCCGCATCGTCCCAACGGTTGAACAGCTCCCCGGGATCCACCTCTAAATCATAAAGCTCTCCTCTCTCCTGCCCGATGTAGTAGACTAGCTTGTGCGTTGAGCTGCGCATCATCACCTGGTAGTTGTCTTCGCAGAAGACGTAAGGATGCGGCTCGGACGTGGCCCCTTCCAGGTACGGCACCAGAGAGCGGCCCTCGAAGTAAGTGGGAATATCGATCCCGGCAGCCTCAAGCACAGTGGGTCCGATGTCTAGCAGCGAAACAAGGTCCCGTACCTCCGCACGCTCTGGGCCGCTCCCGCTCGTATGCCTGTTGTCCCATACAATCAGCGGGATGTGGACGATGGGGTCGTACATCAGCCACTTGTAGGCCATCATATGGTCTCCCAGCATCTCCCCGTGATCCGAGCAGAAGATAATGAGGCTGTTCTCCAGGTAACCCCTCGCCTCCAACTCATCGAGCACGCGCCCTATCTGCTCGTCTACTGTTGTGATCTTCGCATAGTAGTGGCGTCGCATCTCGGCGATGTCCGCGGGCGTGGCGTCGTCCAGGTCGATCTGCGACTCGTGCCGTGTCGTCGCGTGGTGCTGCTTTATGTGGGCGTGTTGCGGTGGCTTCTCCTCCAGCTCGCCCTCGCGCCACAGAGCCTGCGGCAGCTCGCGGTTTTTATACATCCCCAGGTGGCGTGGTAGGGGATCCCAGGGCTCGTGCGGTCCGGTGAAGCCCACCTGGAGGAATAGCGGGCGCTCGCCACGGTGACTGCGAATCCAGGCCACGGCTGAGTTGCCGATGAAGACGTCGCTGTGTAAGTGTTCGTCTAAGTGCCAGGGAACACCCTGATGCTTACGCAACCAGTCGGGGTCGGATTGGTTGCGCGCGTTTGGGCGCTCTACGCCGTGTAGGCTCAGGTATCGTCCCCAGTCGTCGTCGGCACCACCGCCGGCAAGCGTCAGATTCGTGGGATTCTCCACGATCACCCGTTCGTGAAAGCCACCTGGTACGTCGCGCGGGCTGAAGTGCATCTTCCCGATGCTGGCGCACCAGTAGCCTGCATCCGCAAGGTCTTCCACCCAATTGCGATGTTCAGCCCACGGGTCGAAGCTGTAGAC
>SLDA01000418.1 GCA_007125545.1 Thermoflexales bacterium
ATTGTGGGGCTTAGTCTGTCCGTGATGTGATCTGTGGTGCTGAAGTCTACAGAGTTGTCGAAAGATCGTACCTAGTGCGGGCGACGTCGAGCGACGGCACGATGTCGAAGAGCGTGTCCAGGCGCATCATCTCGTAGAAAATGCAGATAGGATTTCCTTCCGGGCAGACAAGCGTGACATTACCCCCTGTCGTTTGGGCACACTTCAAGAGGTGCAATAGGGGATAGTCGCCATCCGAATCGACGACGCGGACGGCGGACAGGTCGACGATAAAATGGCTCATCCCCCCTGCCAAGAGCTCATCGAACTCTCGTATCACGAGCGGTGCATTAAAGATGTCCATTCTATCTCCGAGGGTGATGATCACGGCGTTTCCGATTCTTTCCGCGGTCACAACGTCCTGTATCGTCTGATCTATCATGGACGACCGGTTCCTTTCGTACTGCCGAAGGGTTGAGTATTCAGTCAATAGCATTGCGCAACTCCATCATTTTCTTTCGAGCGTGCAGATCAACGTGCGTCGCCGGCACCACTGACCTCCCTGTCTTGGCGACTGTCCTGGTGCCAGAGACCGGTACCCTATCCATCGACATTCCCGATTCCGAAATCTTATATTCCACTCTAGCACACCTTTCCGCAGCTGTCGTTACCGGTATGTTGCAGGTATGTTAAGCTACCGTCGAGCTTGTGCGTTTTTGACGTTTGACCAGGATCTCTTTCGTCTCTATAATGGTCGACAGAAGCTTGGCACGCTGGACTTTGTCTATCTCGTGCGTGAGGACCGGTAAGCCATACGAGCTGCAGCACTGGTTCCTTATTCCTTAGTTAAGTGTCCTTCTCTCCGGGAGGCTGCAAATTGGAAGGTCGCGTACTCGTCATTGAAGGTCACGCCGATATGCGCAAGTTGGTTCGCGAACGGTTGCAGGCGGAGGGATTGACAGTTGCCGAAACTGACACGGGTGAAGAGGGGATCAGCGTCGCCCTTCGCTCCCTTCCCCAAGCCATCCTCATAAGTACGATTCTGCCCGATACGCCAGGTGTTGAGGTTCTGCGTCGCTTGCGACAGACAAACCGGACTCGCCACATTTATCTGATGCTGATAGGGGATGGGAATGATCGCCGGGAGCGCTTGGCGGGACTGGAGGCAGGCGCGAATGACTTTGCCGTCACGCCCATCGACCCCGATTTGGTGATGCTGCGCGTTCGAAATGCCATCCAGCGTGCCAATCTGGAGAACAACACCGATCCGACTACCGGCATGCCAGCCGGCCCACGCGTGCAGGACGAACTGATGCGGTTGCTCAACGATGCCAACGACGCCCGGCCCCCGACTTGGGCACTGCTGAGGTTCTGGATTCGTAATCTCGATCCCTTCCGTGAGGTTTATGGGTTCGTGGCCGGAGATGATCTCCTCTTGGGCACGGCTCGAATTCTGGCGGAAGCGTTGGCCCGAGACGACATCGCCGACGACTTTTTGGGCTATGGCGGGCGTGACGATTTCATTGTGATCACTCAGCAGCACCGCGCCGATCGGTTGCTTACCGAGGTGCGCGCCCAGTTTGAGTTGGAGGTGGGGAACTACTACGGCTTTATGGACCGCGAGCTCGGCGTTGTCGAATTCGAGGGACAGACCTACCCACTGGCATCGATGCGTGTCAGGAGCGTGGTAGCAGGTGATGGCCCTTTCTACGATATCCGTTCCTTGAGCGAAGCGCTTGCGCGGTCAGTAGGCTTGGCCCGACCGGGCGCTCTCTGACCTAATAGTGAGGGGCAGATGACGCCCTTGATGCGGTTTGTGCTAGCCTGGGTTGGCGGACTTCTGCTGACCCAGGCTTTTGATTTCGAGGTGGTGTGGCTTCTTCTGGCCCTTCCACCTGCACTGGCCCTATTGGTGGGTTGGGGAGATCGAAGTTGGGCGCGCCGCACGACTATATTGCTGTTGGGACTCTGTCTGGGTGGCCTGCGCCTGGGATTGGCGCAACCCAAGATCACGCCTGAGCATATTGCTTATTATCGAGACGCGGGGGAGGTCCAGGTTACGGGCGTGATTGTTGCAGATCCCGACCGCCGGCACCAGGACACGCGATTGCATGTGCGAGCCGAACAGCTGCGTCTCCGAGATGGTAGGGTGCGAGAGGTCCACGGGCGCGTGCTCATCTATGCCCCACCTCACGTATCTCTTCACTATGGCGATCGGGTAGAGGTCTTGGGACGACTGCAGGATCCCCCGGTTTTCCGGGGTTTCTCCTATCGTGAGTACCTCGCGCGGCAGAATATCTACGCCATGTTACGCACTGTAGAGATTGAGCTTCTGGCCCAACATCAGGCAAACCCGTTGCTTGAGCAACTCCTCCGCTTCAGGCTGCATGCGCACGGGCGATTGCGATCCTTGTTGCCGGACTCCGCGGGTGCGCTGCTCGCGCGAATCCTACTCGGTCTCAGGAGTGGTATCTCCGATGATGTGATCCACGCCTTTGAGGTTACGGGCACGACCCATATCATCTCAATCTCGGGCTTGCACCTGACAGTGACTGCTTCAGTGGTTGCCACTCTCACCCGACGCTTTTCGAAGAAAGGACCGGGTTGGAAAAAGGCAATTCTCTATCTGTCCCTTGCGACGATCTGGGCCTATGTGTTTCTGGTTGGCGCGCCTGCTTCCGTGACGCGCGCTGGGGTTATGTCCTCCCTGATCTTCGTAGCCCGGTATGAGCAGCGGCGCGTTCACGGTCCCACTTCGCTTGCTGCGGCTGTGCTCGCGTTGACGCTCTGGAACCCTTACGCACTCTGGGATGTTGGGTTTCAGCTTAGTGTGGGTGCGATGGTCGGTTTGATCCTCTACGTCCCACCGCTCACGCGGTGGACCACTTTGGCGATCGAGCAACTGGTGGACCAGGAGCAGGCCGAGCACATCGTGCATATATTGAGTGATGTCCTGATCGTGACCATTGCCGTGCAGATTGCGACCTTCGGCATTATCATCGGTAACTTCGAGAGCCTTTCCCTCATTTCACCGCTCGCCAACTTATTGATTATGCCGGTCGTGCCGGCGATCATGCTGTTTGGCGGCTTGGCATTGGCTATCGGCTTAGTCCTGCCCGCCGCCGGTTCGGTCGTGGCCTGGATCGCTTGGGTCTTTCTGCAGTACGCATTGCTGATGGTCGGCTGGCTGTCCGAGATTCCCTACGCCAGCCTCGGATTGGGCAATGTGAACCCGATACTTATCTGGGCTTACTACGGGCTGCTGGCCATCGCCACCTGGGTACTGATCACCCCAAGTGAATCGCGTGGATCTGCCTGGGAATGGGTAAAGGACGCCAATCCTGCTCTATTTGCAGGAGGGATTGCTGGTCTCGTGCTCTTGATCACGTACGGCTTCATGCAGCCGGACGGTCGGCTTCACGTGGTTTTTCTCGACGCCGGTCGTGGAGATGCTGTGCTTGTCATTACACCGGCGGGACGAAAGGTCCTTGTGGATGGCGGTGCAGATCCGCGCAGCCTATCGACGGCGCTGGGCAAGCATCTGCCCTTCTGGGACCAGAGCCTGGACATGGTTCTTCTGACCTCGCCCGACGACGCCCGTCTTGCAGGATTGATCCCGGTACTGGAACGCTACGACGTTGGGTTCGTCGGGTTTAGCCCGGAGCAGGGACGGGGCGCCCACTATACACGTTGGCTGGAGTTGGTAGGGAGCCGACCGGCGGGAAGCTGGGGATCTCTGACGGCTGGTGTCTCCCTCGATTTGGACGAGGATGTACTGCTCAACGTCCTCTGGCCTGACCCCGCGGTTCCCGGTCCTCTCGTGCTCCACCTGATTCACCGAGACGTCAGGATTTTGTTGCTGGGAGATGCCACCGTGCTGGTGGAGGAATCTCTGGTGGGTATCTACGGGCCTGACCTGGATAGCGACGTGCTTCAACTTCCTCGTGGTGGTGACAAAAGCTGCTGCGGACGTGCCTTACTGCACATGGTTGCACCGGATGCGGTGATTGTGACGCCCCGCAGTTCGAGCCCGCTCTCCTCTCTCGTGATGGCGCGCTTGATGCGCACCCCTCTTTACAGGACCGACGAACGCGGTACAGTTGAGGTGATCTCAAATGGGCTGGACGTGCGTATTCGCGCTCGCAAGCCGTGATTCGGACGTGTGAAGAAAGATAGGTAAATGTATGGAATATGATAACTCAGTCTATGCCGATTTTCACGTACACACCCGGTTTTCTCCCTGTGGTCATCCTGAAGCGACGATCGCTGCGATGGTCGAACGTGCGCAGGCCAAGGGCCTGGCAGCGCTGGGATTCGCAGATCACGTAACTCCACATCCGATTCCAGGATGCGGTTTCTATGATGGGCAGCAGATCGGGGTGTTGTCGGAGATGCGTGCAGTTGTTGGGGCCCTTCCTAATACTCCAAGCGTGGGAGCGGCACTGGAGCTGCTGGTGGGTGTAGAGGCGGACTACACGCTAGCGGGCGCTAGTTGCCTCGACACGGCAATGCTTGAGCTGGCAGACCACGTCGTCTGCTCCGCCAGCCACTTTCACCTGCCGGCGGCTCCGGTTCCGCAGGCGGACACGCCCCTGGCGAAGGCGGCGTTGATGGTGCGGCTGGCACGCGAGATGCTGGGGCTTGATGGCGTATCTATCTGGGCACATCCTTTCGATTGCAGCGCTATGAAGCCCCTCGCGCCCATAATGGCCGAAATCGACGAAGTGACCCGGGTCGAGTTGATCAGTCTGGCGAATGCGCGCGAGGTTGCCATTGAAATCAACGGGGGATCAGGGAAAGATCCGGCTTATCGTACGGCTACAGCTCCCTTCTATGCCCTGGCACGTGAGATGGGTGCCCGCTTCACCGTGACCGCCGATGCGCACCATCCTGACGACTTCGAGCGGCTGGATAGTGCCGTCCGGTGGGCACGTGCTCTTGGCATCCCTGATGAAGCATTCCTGACGGCGGACGAGCTTCGTTCCCGCTATCGGCGCAAGCGTGAGTCGAGTCAGTCTTAAGATACGATCTTGCTTAGGCTATGAGGAGATATGCTGATGGTTGATCTGAGTGAACTCAAAGTTACCGGAGTCCGGGCGGTGGAAGTGCGAGACGTCCCCTTCAGTACCGGGCTCATACCGCCGTGGAACCCCTCTGACTTGATCACCACCCGCGACTATTTGGTTGTCCGTGTCGAGACGAGCGCCGGCATCGCTGGGATTGCAATGGACGGCGATTACACGCCCGCGTTACCGGCATCCGCCGATACTGTGAACAAAGTCGTTGCTCCCTATCTGGTGGGCCAACGGGTCATGGATATGGAGGCCCACACGGCTTTCCTGCATAGCATCCGCTCGCAGGGTCGCCTTTTCTTTATCGCGATTGCACTGTGGGATGCGCTAGGCAAGGTGGTGGGACTGCCACTATACCGGATGTGGGGTGGTAGGGAGAAGCGCGTGCTCGTCTATGCGAGTACCGTCCAGCACGGACGCAGCCCCGAGGCGCGCGCCGAGGACTGCCTGCGCTACGTGGAGCAGGGCTACCGGGCTGTGAAGCTGCGGCTTTCGGCGGAGACCGTGGCGGAGGATATCGCGTTGGTCGCCGCTTGCCGAGATGCTGTGGGTGACCGTCTCGACATTATGGTTGACGCCAATCAGGCCGGCAAAGGCCCAGGCTCCCAGGCGCCAGGCGTGCACTGGGACTTGGCTCGCGCTCAGGAGACGGCGCGCCTGCTGGGCGAACTCGATGTGGCCTATCTGGAGGAACCACTTCCCTACGTACTGGAGGAGGATGGCGTGCGGCTCAGGGAGGCCTCTCCGATTCCGATCGCCGGGGGAGAGGGAAAGCAGGGCGCCCGGCCTTTCTGGGAGTTGTTACACAAGGGTGTTTATGACATCATCCAGCCCGATCCCATCACGGGAGGGACGCCCACCGATATGCTCAAGATTCGCGCGATGGCTGAGGCTGCGGGAACTCCTGTCGTGTACCATCACGGGAAAAGCGGCGTGGGTTTTATGATTGGGCTGCAGTTGGCGGCAGCATTCGGGCAGTCGCCTTGGCTCGAATACATGGACGATGGGGAGTTCTGGCAGCCTGCAGGCTTCCAGGTCGGATTCGAGCATATCATCACACTTGACGATGAAGGCTACGTAGTTTGTCCAGACGCGCCTGGGCTGGGGGTTCCCTGGGACAAGGACTGGCTCAACCAGATCGGGCTGGGCGCCAACCGCTGAGAGTGGGCGAAAGCGCCACCCGGTCCTGACTTAGGAGATGCGGATCTGCTCCGACAGGCTCACATAGAGAAGCATGAGGCGCGGGAACGCAATGCTGCCTACTGGGATGCGCGTATCGGCGCCTGGCGCAATTGGCATCAAGCGTGGGGTTTTTGTCTTGGATCGTGTTGGCCGGTATCGGGTGTTAGATCCGCGCCGAAGAGGCCCTAGGTGTGGTGCGGATCAAGGATGGGATTTGGGCTGGTCGTCCCGTCGTTGTATGGCATGCTGTTACTAGCGCAGAGCGGGCCTTCGTAGTGAGGTTTGATGACAAGGGAGACTTATCTGGAACTACCGAAGATTCCACGCAGACAACGACAATTGGACGATGCCGCGCGAGCGGAAGCGCCGGGCAAGTTTGTGGCGCTGTCAGATGGTATCACGCATTACGAGATCGCAGGACCGGAGGTGGCATCTTCGGAGGCCGTGCGCCGTCCCGTTGTTTTCGTCCACGGCTTCTCGGTGCCCAGCTTCGTCTGGGAACCGACCTTCCGCGAACTCGCGGATGCCGGTTTTCGGGTGGTGCGCTACGATCTTCTGGGCCGTGGTTACTCTGACCGCCCTAGAGCCTGCTATGACCAAGAGCTCTTTGATCACCAACTCCGCGACCTGATCGGCGGGCTGGCGCTGGAGGTGCCGGTGGATCTGGTGGGGTTGTCGATGGGCGGGGCGATTGCCGTGGGCTTCACCGACCGGCACCCGGCAACGGTCCGGCGACTCGTCCTCATCGATCCGGCGGGTTATTCAGTAAAGGGACCGCCAGGCAGTGGATTACTGCGCGTCCCGCTGCTGGGTGAACTGCTGATGGCGACCGTCGGGCGTCGTATTCTTATGAACAGTTTGGCCTCTGATGTCGAAGCAGATAGTCAGCGCCGGATGGGTGAGGAGCTCTCCGAGCTTGCGCGTCGCTATGCGATCCAGGCACAATATAAAGGCTTCTGGCGAGCGCTTCTTTCGACCATCCGTCACGGTCCGATCCGGAACATGGCCAATGCCTATGCGCGGATAGGACGTCACGATCGCCGGGTGCTCCTGATCTGGGGGCGCGAGGATCGGACCGTGCCCTTTGTGCTCAATGAGCGCGTGCGTAAGGCGATCCCGCGGGCTGAGTTTCACCCCATCGACGGCGCGGCGCATGCACCACACCTCGAGCAGCCGGATGTGGTCAACCCGATTTTGGTCGACTTCTTGAGCCGACGATGAGCCGGGCCGGCGCGAGCTGGTGTGATCTGGTGGGGAAGCTGGTACAATGAGCTTACCGTGCGTGCCGCCAACTACGGTCTCACGTTCACGGTCGGATGCAGGTGCGAACCAGATACTGTGGCTGAGGTGAATCGAGTCTTATGACCGACTATCAGGATGAGTTTCAAGACGAGATCAGGGAAGGTTTTCTCTCCCTCTTTGGTCCTTGGTCCGAACATATTGAAGAGCTGGAGCACGTGATTGATGGACCGGTGTCGCTCTTGCGTGCGCGCACCATGAATGGGTCTATCGTTGTGCGGAGCGGCGACCAAACCGGCGTTACCATCAGGGTATGGAAGATTGTGCGCGGACCGATGGAGGGGCTGGCTGAGGTCTTTGCCGAGCGCGTGGTGGTGCACGTTGAGCAGCACGAGGATACGGTTGCGTTGTTCGCTGTTTACCCGGGTCTGCCATTGGGTTGCCGGGTCTTTGTACGCTATGAGATTGGAGTGCCGCGCGCTCTGGATGTTGATCTCTACACCCACAACGGCGGTATCAATGTGGTCGGAGTAGAGGGAGCGGTTGAGGCCAAGACGTGGAGCGGCAACATCGAACTCGAGGACACGATGGGTCCGGCCAAGCTCTATGCGGCCAATGGGTCGATACGCATCCGGGGACTGGATGGTGCGGTCGATGCCGACAGTGGCAGCGGCTCCATTCACTTGCTAGAGAGCAGCGGGCACGCCAGCCTGCGTACCACAGATGGCAATATCACGATCGTCTCTAGTGACGCGACAATTCGGGCGCGGAGCTATGCCGGCGATATCGGAATGCAGGGCGATTGCGGGGGCGCTGAATTATACACGGTAACGGGAGATGTCAGGGCCAGGTTTGACGCGCATCGCCGCACAGGGAAGCCGGTGAACATCATCGCAGCGAGCCAGACAGGGTCTCTCTTCTTGGATGTCGCAGCGGGCAGCGCGGTGATCGATGCGGAGGCTGTACAGGGAAGTGTGGATCTCAGTCTATCTCCGGAGTTCGCCGGGCAGCTTGACGCCGGTACGCACCGGGGCGCCATGACCTGTGACCTTCCCGTGATCACAGACTTGAATACCCCGCACCGGCTGACGGGCCAAGTGGGCGCGGGAGGTATTGGGCGGGTGAAGGTGCAGACCTTCGACGGTGACATCCATATACGCTCCTGCGACGGCGCCGACGCCTCTTCGGCACGATGAGATCGGGCTGACCGATATGCAGTACACATGGCTGCTTTTTGATGCTGACGGGACCCTCTTTGACTATGATGCAGCGGAATACCAGGCTCTGCGACTGACCTTTGCCGAGTTTGAGATCCGCTTTGACCCGCAGACCCACAAGATCTACCGTGAGGTCAATACTCAGATGTGGCTGGATTTCGAGCAGGGCACCACAACGGCAGCCCGAATCAAGACCGAGCGCTTTACGCGGTTGTTCGACAAGCTCCGTAGTGACGGTCTGGCCGTAGCCAACATGGATAGCCTGGAGTTCAGCAACCGGTACCTTGGCAACCTGGGTGCCTGTACCGATCTAATGCCTGGTGCCGAGTCTGTGTTGCAGAAGCTGCAGTCGGGATTCCGCCTCGCACTCATCACTAACGGCTTAACTGTCGTGCAGCGGGCACGGTTGAGCCATTCCGGCCTGGGCAGCTTCTTTGAAGCGGTCGTGATCTCCGATGAGGAAGGGGTCTCCAAGCCGGACCCTGCCATCTTCCAGATCGCTTTTGATCGCATGGGTGACCCCGACAAGAAGGAAGTCTTGATGATTGGGGACAGTCTCACCTCTGATATCCGAGGCGCCAATGCGTTCGGGATCGACGCATGCTGGTACAATCCAGAGGGAAAGCGGCCCATTCCCGGCGTCCACTTTGAGTATGAGATTCGCAGTCTGACGGAACTCCTGACCCTCTGAATGACCTCGCTACAGAGTTGCCCGTACAGCACATCTGCACGATCATCTCGAAGGTGACTCCAGGTGATCGGGGAGGAGTAATGTGGCCAGTTCATCCGAGTTGATTGTCTGGGCTACCCTGACGAACGGGACACCGGCAGATAGGCTGCGCCGGCTAGGTCTCAAGGTGGAAGCGATCGAGCAGGATGAAGGACGCGTTGACCGCTATCTGCTCAGTCCGCAGGTCGCAGTGGAGCGACGCACATTCCATACCTTCCTTGAAGGGATTCGCGACAAGAGCCTTTTTGCCTCGGCTATCTATCTGCGTGAGCACTTCGAGACGCCGATGCTGCTGCTGGAAGGATGTATAGACTATGAGGCCTCCGGGTTTCATCCCCAAGCCATTCGTGGCGCCCTGTCGGCGCTGATGCTGGAATATGGCTTGAGCGTGCTCATGACGACAGATGTCGATGAGACGGTGCATTTGCTCGCTATGATGGCGCGTCACGCTCAAGTTGGTGTACCGGAGATTTCGATGACGCCCAAGCGCAAGGCGGTCAGCTTGCCTGACTTGCAGCGTCGGGTTGTCGAGATGCTGCCCGGCTGTGGGCGGGTAGCTGCACGTGAGCTCCTACAAACTTTCGGTAGTATCGAACGCATCGTAGAAGCTGACCCGCTTGATCTCAGCCGGGTGCGAGGGATCGGCAGAAAACGCTCCCGTGAGATTGCTGAGGTGCTACGCTCCGAGTATCGCGCCGTCGATACGGAGCGCGACCTTGAGGATGCTGTCGAAGCGTCACCGTCACTCCTGTTTGATCGCGCTGTTAGGTTGTTGACACGCCAGCATGTGATTACGTCCGGGACTGCGGTGGTAGGCCATCGTCACGCTATTGACATGGTTTTCCTTGACTTGGAGACCTCCGACTTGGTGCTTGTGGAATTGAAACGGGGACTGCTGAAGCCCGAGCACGAGGACCAGCTGCGGCGCTACTTCGACATCGCGCCACAGTCACCGCTGCTGCAACCCTATCTTGAAGCAGGCGCGCAAATGCGCGGAGTGCTGGCGACGGTGACGGACTGTGACTATGTGCCGCTGTCCGGACAGATCACTGCGCGCATCGTGGAGGAGTCGGCGGTGATCGAGGTGCTGATTAGACTCCGGCGGGAGCGTCTGCGGGAATGAAGTACCCTGGCCAGTTTCTCGAGTAAGACCGGTTCTGGTTGTTGGGGCAAGGACAGTGTTCACGGTATAATACCGACGTGAGTGTGCTTAATATCGAGCACCGGGAGGCAAACGACTATGGCGATTTCCGTCCCGCTGAACCCGCAACCGGTGTTGAGTTTGCTGCCGCCGTATCCGATCGTGTTGGTTACGACTGGGGCTAACATCATCACGATCAACCAGGTCGCCTATTTTACCTTCTCTCCGCTGCGGGTGGGCATTGGGGTGGCGCATACGCGCTACACCTACGGGTTGCTAAAGAAAACGTGGGCGTTCGTGATCAATGTGCCGGGTGCTGATCTACTGGAAGCCGTGAGGCTCTGCGGTTCGGTCTCGGGTCGAGATGGTGACAAGTTTGCCCGAGCAGGCCTGACGCAGCAGCATTCGGACCTGGTTCCGGCGCCTGGAATCGCCGAGTGCGGTGCGTGGATCGAGTGTCGCGTCGACCGAGAGATCGATTTTGAGGAGCGCACATGGTTTGTCGGGCCCGTGGTGGCAGCTCGCCGGCGGGAGGGGCACGAGGGTGGGCAAGCGCTGATGTGCGGCCGTGAGGCATACACGATCCCCGGACCCGTCGTAGGACCTCGATAAGAGAGTGAAAATGGAATGTTGTGAGATAAGATGCCATCCAAGAGTGATTATCGCCAGGTAGTGAAGCAAGCGGTGCATAATGAAGCGACGTTCGTGAAGGCAACTTTCAGCGGGCGGCGGCGTGGCTACGAGGTGCCATGGCGGCGGGCCACGTTGCGTCCGGTCCTCCTCCGTGGCAAACGTTATCTCCAGGTGTCGCACCTCGATGACAAGCAGGACACGACGCGAAATTATACGGGACGGGATATGGAGCGAAAGGTCGATGAACTGCTCGACATGCCTTTCAGCCAGATTTATGTTGCGACGACTGAGGGAGATATCCAGGTGCTCATCTCGCGAAAAGGAACCGCCCGTGTACAGCGCGCGAAAGCAGAAGAACCACGTCAGGAGCCTGAACTGACGCACGATCGTGAAAAGACACGGCTGATTCCGGAGGGCGAGCCCGACCTGTTGCTCCAGGCATTGGGCATCCAGACGCAAGACGGGGAGTTACGCAGCGGCAAGCGGCGCAAGTTCCTGCAGATCAACGAGTTTCTGAGATTGATCGACGAAACCGACGAGCTGGCGATGTTGGAGCCGCCTCTTCGCATCATCGACTGTGGGTGCGGCAGCGCCGATCTCACGTTTGCCATCTATCATTACTTGGCCCATATCCGGGGATTGCCTGCCCACGCAGTGGGCATTGACATCAAGGCAGAGCTTATCGAGAAGCAGAATGCATTGGCGGACGAGTTGGACTACGACGACCTGCAATTCGAGGTGAGTCGTATCATCGAGTATGAGCCTGAATTCCAGCCGGATATGGTTCTCGCGCTCCATGCCTGCGACACGGCCACGGATGAAGCCTTAGCTCAGGCTGTACGGTGGAATGCCAGGCTCATCTTCAGCGCGCCGTGCTGCCATCATCACCTGCAGGCACAGATGGCCGAACAGCCTGTGCCGAATGTCTTTCAGCCGGTTGTACGTCACGGCATCCTTAAGGAGCGCGTCGGCGACCTGCTAACCGACAGCTTTCGTGCCCAGATTCTGCGTATCCTGGGCTATCGTGCTGACGTGGTTGAATTCATCTCGCCAGAACATACCGACAAGAACCTGATGATTCGTGCTGTGAAACGCTCGGAGCTCGAGAATTACGACAGTGTTGTCCATCAGCAGATGCTGGCAGAGTACCGTGATATGGTCAATTTCTGGGGTGTGCAGCCCTACCTGGCTCAACTGCTGCCGACGCAATTGAGCGAGGCTGGGATCTAGCGTCACGGTTCCGCGAGGGGCGACGATGACTGTCACACTTCACATTACTGTTGGATTGGCGCTCGGTCTGGGCCTGCTTTTCGTGCTATCCCGTTTGACGCGACGTCGCGAGGCGTTGCCCTTTCGAGTCGCGATACTCATAGGAGCAGGCATCGGTGTCTTGCTCATCTTCTGGCTAATCAGCGCAATCCTCTACCCGGGCAGCATGTTCGGTCGGATTCAGTTGTTGTCTTGGACCGTGTTTGTGCACATCCCGTTCTTGCTGGCAGGCAGTGCGGTGTGTCTGCGGAGCCACTGGCGGGCAGGAGCTTGGGCCATGGCTGGCATAGCGTTCGCTCTCGGGTTGGTTGCGCTCGACGCATTCGTGATCGAGCCGCAGTGGCTGGAGGTCAACACGCTCACTTTGCACTCGACAAAGCTTACAGAGCCCGTCCGAGTCATCGTACTGGCAGATATTCAGACGGATCGCCCCGGACGCTATGAAGCGGGTGTTCTTGATCAGGTGATGGCGCTCCAACCGGATTTGATCCTGTTTACCGGGGACTACATTCAGCTTGGGCGTCGCAGTCGCGACTATGTCACAGAGCTTCGAGCGTTGCAGGAGCTGTTAAGGGACGCGGGAGTCGCCGCGCCGCTCGGCGGGTATGCTGTCGGCGGCAATGTCGACCAACCCGCTATCTGGCCCCAACTTTTTCAAGGTCTGCCCATCACCGCGATTGAGACTACGACCCGTTACGATCTCGGTCCTGCAGTGCTAACGGGGCTGAGTATGCAGGACTCTTTCAGTGTGCATCTATCGCTCGAGCCGGCATCGAAATACCATATCGTATTGGGGCACAGTCCCAACTTTGCCCTCGGACCGGTAGAGGGGGATTTATTGCTCGCCGGACACACGCACGGGGGACAGGTGCAATTGCCGTTCTTCGGCCCCCTACTCACGCTAACACAGGCTCCCCGTGCGTGGGCAACGGGTGTGACCGAGATCAGCCCGGGCAGGAGCTTGGTCGTCTCACGGGGCATCGGACTGGAGCGAGGCGATGCCCCGCGTCTGCGCTTCCTATGCCGCCCAGAATTGGTCGTGATCGATCTTTTGCCGGGTGAGTGAGGTCGCGAAGTGGGCCCGAGGAGATGAAGATCCGGATTGAGGGCGCCAACGAACATAACCTAAAGGACGTCAGCGCTGAGATTGGTGATGGGTTGACGGTCGTGACCGGTGTCTCCGGCTCGGGCAAGACTTCGCTGGTTTTCGACACACTTTACCACGAAGTCCGCCGCCGATTTCTGGAGATCGTCTCGTTGGGCGAGCGCCTCGCTCCCGCCAATGTCCGCAGCATCACGGGGCTGGGTCCCGCCGTCGCCGTCGAGCAGAACCTCCTCAACCGCAACCCTGACTCAACGCTGGCAACGGCATCTGGGCTCCATCCTTTTCTGCGTCTCTTCTACACTCACTTCGGCGAGCGGGCGTGCGCGACGTGCAAGACTCCGGTCGCCATCTACGTGGAAGACGAGATTGTCGACCGTCTTGCCAACTTGGCGCAGGATCGTCCGGTAACGTTGCTTGCGCCGCTGATGCGTCAGGCGCTGGGCAGCCACCGGACTTTGCTGGCGGGGCTGATCGAGCAGTTCGGGGCAGAGGCCGTACGCGTTGACGGCGTGCCCATCCACCGGGAATTGCGGGGTGGGCTACCGGCCGTGGATCCCGAACTGGCTCACGATATTGAAGTAGTGGTTGCCCGTATTGCGCGGGGTGCGGATGTGACTGAGGCAGCCCTCATCGGAGCGATCCGTGAAGGACTTCAACGGGTTTGGGCCACGGGTGCCACCGCAGTCGTGGCGCTTCGGGATGAACAGGTCGCCGGTTCGGTGAGCCCCATTCTTATGTCCCGCGCGCCCGTCTGTGTCCGCTGTGGTGCATGGTTTCACGAGCTTCTACCCACGCATTTTCACCGAGCCTGTCCTCACTGCGCGGGCCAGGGATGTGACCGCTGCAGCGATACGGGCATGCATCCCGGTGCAGCCGCGGTTCGCTGGCAGGGCCTTCGGCTTCCTGATCTACTAGCCTTATCCGTCGGCGACGTAAAGAAGCGCTTTGAGGGGGTCCGTCTACCCGTCACCGCAATGCGGTTGGAGCGCGAAATCAAGTCGCGGTTGGACGCGCTATCGCAAGTTGGGCTGGGCTATGTTGGCCTTGATCGTCCATCGCCCACGCTCTCACGCGGAGAGGCGCAGCGGGTACGGCTGGCGGTCGCGTTGACCAGTCGCCTGGAGGACATCTTGCACGTGCTCGATGAGCCCACCATCGGGCAGCATCCGGCGGATGTTGCGCGGCTGCTGCCTGCCTTCCGCGAGTTGGCAGGGCCTGTCGTCTACGTTGAGCACGACCGTCTTGCAGCGGCAGCCGCCGACTACGCCATTGATCTCGGGCCGGGTGCCGGATATGCAGGGGGCGAGGTAACATTCAGCGGGACGCCGGAGGGCTTGTGGGCCAGCGACACGGCAACCGGACGCGCCTTTAGCCTCCGGGACAGGGTCATGGTTCCTCAACCTCGCCCATTGCCCGAGGCGTTTCTGACGGTGCGGGGTGCACATCTGCGCACGCTGCGCCACATCGATGTTCCTATTCCGCTGGGACGCCTGACCGTCGTCACCGGAGTATCTGGATCGGGCAAGAGCACGCTCGTGGAGGATGTCCTGGCCAAGTCGCTAGCCGGCGGCGTCGTGGGCTGTGACGCGATCGACGGGCCGGCGGTCAAAGTCGTGACGGTGGACCAGAGCCCGATTGGCCGAAACCCGCGCTCGAATCCTGCGACCTATACAAAGGTCGCTGACATCGTGCGCGAGCTGTATGCTACGGCTACAGGGTTCTCGGCCTCCCACTTCTCATTCAACAGGCCCGAGGGAGCGTGCCCCGCATGCAAGGGCATTGGTGCTGTCGAAGTACAGATGCGCTATCTCCCCTCGACGTGGATTCCGTGTGCCGCGTGCGAAGGGGCGCGCTTTACCGACGAGGTCCTCGCTGCGACAGCACGATTTGGGGATACGGAGTTGTCCATCGCTGACTTCCTCAGGCTGTCGATTGCCGACGCTCTGCCGCTGGTAAAGTCATGTCCGTATCTAACCCACGACCAGCAGCGCGGGGCTAGCCGTGTTCTCGGCGCCCTGTGCGACATTGGGCTTGGATACTTGAGCTTGGGGCAACCCTCGCCAACGTTGTCGAG
>SLDA01000400.1 GCA_007125545.1 Thermoflexales bacterium
CGCAGGTACCCTCTGGGGGTAGTCCGGCGTGGTACGCACTATATCGCAAGATTCTGGAAGCGGGCAAGTCTGTGCAGGCGGTCGGTGTCGAACCCGAGGAGGTGCTGCCATTGCTGGATGCTGTGGGTGGCGATGGATTGTACGTGATGACTTCTTTCGAGAGTGAGGCGCAGGCGGAGACGTTGATGAAGGTGGTGGAGCCCTACCGGTAACGGGCGTTAGGATTCTTGAAGCTTCTTACTCATTGAGTTGTCTCGGAGGAGGGGAATGACGTCAACACTGACTAAGCGCGAGCGCGTGCTGCGGACGACCCGGTTTGAGGAGACAGATCGGGTGCCCTGCTACGATATTCTCGAAAACGACGCTGTGATCGAGCACTACGCCGGTGAAGCCCTGACGCCTGAGAATGGACCGCGCGTCAAGGGGCGCGCTATCGGTCGAGTGCTCGACATGACTCGTATGCCTTACGGGCCCTGGGAATCGCGGCGGTACTCCCGGGACGACGGGCTCGTGATTCAACAGGAGCACTGGACTTCCTGGATCGTGGAGCGGCCCTTCCAAGATGTGCAGGGCCTCAAGACTTGGGTCGAGGAGCAGATTCGGCGCACCGAGGCAGCGGTCTACGACCAAGCCGCTGGAGAGCGTGTTCATACTACCGTACGCGAGTTTCAGGCGGCTTTTGCCTCTGGCGATCCCACAGGCCGTGGTGACCCCACGGTCCTGGTCTTGGAGAGTGGCGTGGGCCTGACTGAAATGTATCATACCGCGGGTATGGAGTTGTTCTCTTACCTGCTCGCAGACGCGCCGGAGCTCGTCGAAGCTTGGCTCGAGGCCCGCACGCAGGCGGAATTGCGCCGCGTCGCCGCCATTGCCCGCCCTGACCTGATCCCCATCGCGCTTACCTATGACGACCTGGCCTATAAGACCGGGCTGCTCTTCTCGCCACGTTGGCTGCGGCGAGTTTGGGTGCCACGGCTTAAGCAGTTGGTGGATGCATGGCATGCCCGCGACACGCTCTGTTTGTTCCACTCCGACGGCAATCTCTGGTCAATTATGGATGACCTTGTCGGTGCCGGCATCGACGGGCTTAATCCGCTGGAGGTGCTTGCCGGAATGTCGGTCAAGGCCGTGCGCGAGCGCTATCCCAATCTTTTCCTGACCGGAGGTATCGATGTGAGCCAGCTTCTCCCCTTTGGCAAACCGGAGGAGGTGCGAGCGGCCTGCCGGCAGGCGATTGCGGATGCCCGTGGTGTTGGCTATTTCCTTGGCTCGACCACGGAGCTGCATTGGGATGTCAAATTGGAGAATGCGCGCGCGATGTTCGGGGTCGCGCTCGGTGAAGAATGAGGAGGTTTCCGATGACGCTACACGCTTGGTTAGCTTCTTCCGTTGTCCGGCACTTTCCGCGCACGCCCGTGCCCGCCGCTCAGCCGCTGGTGCTCGATGCTGCTCTCAATGAGCGTTTTAGCTTCCAGGTGGCGTTGCGCCTCCAGGCTAAAGAGCGCACACAGGTTCGGGTTTTAGCTGATGGTCCCGAGGGTTGGGGACTGCGCGTCCGACGCGTGGGCTACGTTCCGGTCCGCCATCATAATCTGCCTATTGACGCGGATACCGCCGCCCTGGATGAGATTCCAGGCTACGTACCCGATCCCCTCTTCGATGAAGATGAGATGCTGCTTCCCGAGGGAGAAACACACGCCTTCTGGGTGACCGTCCAGCCAGAGGATGCACGCGCCGGCGAGCATGGGCTGCAGATCCGTGTGGAACCGGAAGGTGGGAACCCCATCGAGCTTGAGGCCACGGTTCGGCTGCATCCTATCACACTGGACTCGAGGGCGGACTTCCACATTACCCACTGGTTCTACGTTGACGCCTTGATCGACTGGTACCGGACCAACCTTTTCGATGACCGCTTTTGGGAGATTCTGCCGGCTTATGTGCGCAACGTCGTCGAGCACGGACAGGATACGCTGTATGTACCCGTCTTCACGCCGCCACTGGATGGCGTGAAACGTCCCAGCCAGCTTCTTCACGTGACGCGTACGGCGACGGACGCTTATAGCTTTGACTGGGACGATGTCCAGCGCTACGTGGATGTCGCCAAGGAGAGCGGGATCACGCGCTTCGAGTGGACGCATTTCTTCACGCAGTGGGGCGCTCGCAACGCTATCCGCATCTATGAGGGGCAAGGGGCCGATGAGCACCTGCTCTGGGAGCCCGAGACGACAGCGACGTCGCACACCTATCGTGCTTTCTTATCACAGTTTCTGCCGGAGCTACGGCGGTTCCTGGAGCACGAAGGTATGCTGGATAGTTCCTTCTTTCACGTCTCGGACGAACCGCATGTCGAGCATTTGGACCAATACCGTGAGGACCGGGAGATGCTGCACGAGCTGGCCCCGTGGATGAAGGTGATGGATGCGCTGAGTGATATCGAGTTCGGACGGCAGGGACTGACTGATATGCCGATCCCGAGCATCCACACAGCCCTGGACTTCGTGCACGAAGAGATTCCCTCTTGGTGCTATTACTGCTGCGGCCCCCGGGGTCCTTTCCTCAACAGGTTGATGGATACACCACTCGCGAAGATTGCGATGCACGGGCTTCTCTTCTACCGCTGGCCTCTGAAGGGTTTCCTGCACTGGGGCTATAACTACTGGTATGCGTCGCAATCCCGCACGCTGATCGATCCCTATACCGTTCAGGATGGGCTCGCCTGGTCGCGTGGGTGGGCTTATGGGGATCCGTTTGTGGTCTATCCCGGGCCCAGTGGCCCGGTCGACTCCATACGCTGGGAGGTCTTCGGTGAGAGCTTGCAGGACTACCGTCTGCTGCAGACGCTCGGCGTCTCGCGTGAAGATCCTATGCTGGCTCAAATTCGAAGCTTTGCCGACTTCCCGAAGACGGCGGACTGGCGGCGTGGGGTGCGAGCCCAACTGTTCGGGCGACTGGGATAGGTTGCGGTTTGACCTTCTCTCCCTGGCTGTGTTCGCACTTTCATGACTTCCGGGTAAACTTGTCCCCTATGGTGGCATTCAGGAGGTCGCTAAGATCGAAACCGGTCTGGCTGCACGGCGTCGCGCGAGCGGCGCCCATCGTCATGGGGTACATCCCCATCGGCTTTGCCTACGGAGTACTGGCTCAGCAGGCAGGGCTTAGCCTGTTCAACACGCTGGCGATGTCCGTGATCGTTTACGCGGGCTCCTCGCAGCTTATTGCGACGGGACTTTTCGCCGCCGGAATCCCGGCGTGGTCGATTATTGCCACCACCTTTGTGGTCAACCTGCGCCACCTGCTCTTTTCCGCAGCGCTCTCACCCTATCTCAAGGGCTGGCGTAAAAGAGAGGTGGCTGCCTTTGCCTACGAATTGACGGATGAGTCCTTTGCTCTGCATAGCGCTGCATTCGTGGCAAGGATGCCGCCCAAGGCAGAGATCTTCGCAATCAACGTGACGGCGCAGCTCTCCTGGATACTGGGCGGGGCGTTAGGTGCAGTGGTCGGCGGCTGGATCACCGACGTCAAGCCGTTGGCCCTGGACTATACGCTACCGGCAATGTTCATCGGCTTGCTTGTGATGCAGATCAAGGTGCGGCGTGAGATCGTCGTAGCGGTGCTGTCAGGCCTGTTGGCGGTGGCCATGACAGTGGGTGGCTTCGGACGCTGGAGCGTCATCGTTGCCACGCTCTTTGGCGCCACACTAGGGATCGTCCTTGAACGTCTTGGCGACCGGGGATCAAATGGACAGCCCGGCATCCCTGCCAAGCCCGAGGGGGACTCGTGATCGACCAACGCAGCGTACTGTTTACCATGGTCGGAATGCTGCTGGTGACTTATCTGCCCAGAGTGCTGCCCGTTTGGCTCTTCTCCGAGCGTCCGCTGCCGCCGCTCGTGGTGGCCTGGCTGCGCTATGTGCCGGTGGCAGTTTTGTCGGCGATGCTACTGCCCTCGATCGTGCTGGTCGAAGAGCGGGTTACCTTGGCCCCGGGCAACCTTTTTCTCTGGGCCGCGATCCCGACGTTCATCGTCGCTTGGAAGACGCGCAGCCTTTTTGCTGCCGTCCTCCTTGGCATGGTGTTGGTTGCTGGCGCGCGGTTCGCTATCGGTATAGGATAGGGGTGGCGGTCAGGCCTTATCATTTATGTCTACGGAACTATCGTTGTGAAGGAGCGAGTGCTATGAAACCTTTCGCTTATGAAGCACCGACCTCGGTTGATCAAGCTGTGACGCTTCTTGCCGAGAAGGGGGAGCGGGCGCGGCCCTTGGCCGGTGGAACGGATATACTGGTGCAGGTGCGTCGGGGGTTCCATAACCTCGATCTGTTGGTCGACGTCAAGCGCATTCCGGAGCTTGTTCGCATTGACTATGATGCTGAAGAGGGTTTGACTCTGGGCGCGGCTGTAAGCTGTGCCGTTCTATGCGAGCATCCCACTTTACAAGCCCATTATCCCGGTCTGCTCGATGCAGTGTCGATAATCGGTGGCGCCGCGATCCAGGGACGCGCGACGCTGGGTGGTAACCTCTGCAATGCTGCCCCCAGTGGTGATGCTATCGCGGCGATGATAGCGCTCGGTGGCGAGGCGCTCGTCGCTGGTCCCGAGGGCCGCCGCTTGGTGCCGATCGCCAGCTTCTGCACCGCACCGGGTGTGACTGCGCTTCGGCCCGGCGATTTGGTCGTGGCGTTACGTTTTGCGCCGCCCAAGCCGCATTCCGGAGCGGCCTACGTGCGTTTTGTCCCGCGCGGTGAGATGGATATCGCCGTCGCCGGTGCCGGCGCATGGGTCGCACTCAGCCCGGGCGGTACTACGTTCACGGATGCGCGCATCGCGCTTTCCGCCGTCGCGCCGACCCCATTGTATGTGGAGAGGGCTGCTGAGGCACTCGCAGGTCAGGCGCCGGGCGAGGATGCCTATGCGCGAGCTGCTGAAGCTGCCCAGGAGGCGGCGAAACCCATAGACGATATGCGTGGCACGGCAGCGCAGCGGCAACATCTCGTGGGCGTGTTGGTCAAACGCGCCCTGCGAGCTGCGGTGGCCCGCGCCGGTGCGAATCATGCGGGAACAGGGATGGAGGCCTAAGCGATGACACACAAACAGATTGTGACTGCGACGATTAACGGAGAGTTGACGGAGTTCCTCTGTGAGCCGCACCAGAGTTTGCTCTCTTGCCTACGAGACGTACTGAGCCTGACGGGTGCAAAGGAAGGTTGCAATGACGGCAACTGCGGGGCCTGCAGCGTCATATTGGACGGACGATTGGTCAACTCCTGCCTGGTACTCGGCGTCGAGATCGAGGGCCGGGAGGTGACGACCGTGGAGGGCTTAGCAGGCTGGCAGGCCCTAACGCCTCTGCAGGAGGCTTTCGTCGCGTATGATGCGCTGCAGTGCGGTTATTGCACCCCAGGTATGCTTATGGCGGCCAAATCTCTCTTGGATCGGCATCCTAACCCGACCGATGGGGAAATACGTGCCTGGCTGGCAGGCAACCTCTGCCGGTGCACGGGCTACGACAAGATCATCCGGGCCGTGCGGGCGGTGGTGCCGGGGACGGCAGTGGCGCCTAAGACGGCGGAGGCGCCTGAGACGGCTGACGTACTTCAGACAGTACTTGAGACCGCCTCAGTCGATCAGGTCAAGGAGGCATAGCGATGGTTGAGATAAAGCAGAACTTGATCGTAGTCGGTTCGCGACCTGCAAGGGTTGATGCTGTCGACAAAGTCATTGGGCGAGCGAGCTATGCAACTGACGTACGGCTTCCGGGGATGCTGGTGGGTCGGGTCTTGCGTAGCCCCTACGCCCACGCTCGCATCCTTTCGATCGATACCGGGAGGGCGGAGAAATTGCCCGGTGTCTATGGTGTAGTGACGGCTGCTGACCTGCCGCCTCTTGAAGGTGACGACGCTGTAGGCGAGAAGGCGTTCCGTGATCGTGAGCTGGCCAGCGACAAAGTCCTTTACGTTGGTCATCCAATCGCCGCGGTAGCAGCCCGTACCCCCGAAATTGCCCAGGAAGCGCTCGACCTGATCCGGGTCGAGTATGATGTGTTGACACCTGTGGTGGACGTTCTGGCGGCGATGAAGGCGGACGCTCCCATCCTGCATCACGACATGCGCACCCGTTCGCTCGCCGGAACAGGAGAAAAGCCGACCAATGTAGCCGCGCACTTCGAACAGGTCAAGGGCGATCCCGGACAAGGTTTCGCCGAAGCTGACGTGATTGTGGATCGCGAGTTCCGCAACCCGATGGTCCATCAGTGTTATCTGGAGCCGCACAGCTCGACCGCCGTCTGGTCCGATAACGGTGGCTTGACCCTTTACGTCACAACTCAAGGCACCTTCTCGGTGAGGAGCCACGTGGTGCGATTGTTGCGGCTATCGATGTCGCAGGTGAAGGTCGTGCCTATGGAGGTGGGTGGGGCCTTCGGTGGCAAGAACAGCAGCTACGTGGACGGTGTGGCGGCGATGCTGGCGCGGAAGGCGCGGCGCCCGGTCAAGGTTACGATGTCGCGTCCCGAGACCTTTATGGCGACTGGCCCCAACTCCGGATCTGTTTTACGCGTCAAGATGGGTGCCACACGTGACGGGCACCTCACCGCTGCGGAGGCAACTCTGATCTACGAGGCCGGCGCGTATCCGGGTTCGCCGGTGGGCTCCGGCTCGCATGTGATGTTTGCGCCCTACCAGATTCCTAATGGGAGGCTGGAAGGGTACGACGTCGTAGTCAATAAGCCAGTGGTCAGTTCCTATCGCGCGCCCGGCGCGACCCAGGCGTGCTTCGTGGCCGAACAGGTGATCAACGAGCTCGCCGGCACGCTTGGTTTCGATCCTATTGAGTTCCGGTTACTCAACAGTGTGAAGGAGGGCAGTGAGACGGTCGACGGAACGGTGCACCGTCATATTGGTGCGATCGAAGTGCTCCAAGCAGCCAAGGCGAGCCCCCATTACACGACGCCGTTAGAAGGGCCTAATCGGGGACGTGGGGTGGGACATGCTTTTTGGGGCAACTGGGGAGCGTGCTCCAGTGTGACAATGACAGTTAATTCGGATGGCACCGTTTCGATGGTGATGGGCTCGGTTGATATTACCGGGACGCGGACCAGTATCGCGATGCAGGCCGCGGAGACGCTGGGTCTGCCGCTCGACCGGGTGAAGTGTACGATGGGCGACACCGACTCGATTGGGTATTCCGACACGAGCGGTGGCAGCCGTACGACGGTAGCTACAGGTCACGCTGCGGTAAAAGCCGCGCACGATGTCATCGATAAGATGCGCGAGCGTGCCGCCCAGATCTGGGAGGTTGATGTCCAGGCTGTGGTCTTTGACGCCGGCATCTTCCACGTGCCGGATGATCTCGACAAGACGCTGAGCTTTCAGGCGCTCGCCGAACTGCTACCCCGGACGGGCAATGTGGTGATCGGCGTGGGCAATGTCGATGTCGCGGATTGGGGCAGTTGCTTCGGCACCCACATCGCGGATGTCGAAGTGGACCCCGAGACCGGCAAGGTGACGCTACTGCGCTACACTGTGGTGCAGGATGTAGGAAAAGCCATTCACCCCATGCAGGTGGAAGGGCAGCTACAAGGGGGCGCCACGCAAGGTATCGGGTGGGCGCTCTACGAAGGTTACGAGTTCGATGCCGCGGGCCAAATGCTGAACCCTACGCTATTGGACTACAAAATACCGACGGCACTGGATGTACCTGATATCGAGACGATCCTGGTAGAGGTGCCTTATCCTCACCATCCCTTCGGCGCGCGTGGCGTCGGCGAGAATCCGATTATGCCGCCGCCGGCTGCTATCGCGGAGGCTATCTATCAGGCTGTAGGCGCCCGCGTCTGTGATCTGCCGATAACGCCCGCACGTATCTTGGAAACGCTCGGCATCATCTAGCGACTGAAAAGAGGGATGCTATGGCGACTGTCGTTGTGCCGCATCTGATGCGCGACCTGACCGGAGGACTGGCACGGGTCGAGGCGCCCGGGCATACCGTCCGCGCCGTCATCGACGCCCTTGAGGAACGCTATCCGGGCTTCAGGTCACGTCTGTGCGAGGATGACGCGTTGTCGGCGGTGCTAACAATCGCAGTGGACGGCAAGGTTTCCCGTCTCGGGCTTATGCAACCGGTTGGGCAGTCGAGTGAAATTCGATTCCTTCCGGTAATCGAAGGGGGTTGAGGCCATGAAGATTCGTGAGATTCGAGCCGTAGGGTTGCGCGGGCAGACGCCCGAGGGTGGATGGTCCGAAGAGATCGAACAGGAGGATTGCATTCATACCTTGGTGGCGGTTCTCACCGACGAGGACGTCGTCGGCTTCGGCAGCGTGTATACCAACGATGGCCTTGTGCACAGCGCGCTGGCGGTGTTGGAGCCCCTCTACAGAGGTGAGAACGCGCTGGAACCCGAGAGGGTCACCGAGAAGCTACGCCAGCATATGTTCTGGATGGGACGCGGGGGAGCGATCACGCACACCATTAGCGGCATCGACATTGCGTTGTGGGATATCCTGGGCAAGGCAACGGGACAGCCGGTCGGTCGCTTGCTCGGCGGACGGTATCGCGAGCGGGTGAAGCCCTATGCGTCTCTGCTGATGGATGAACCCGAGCCTATGAGCGATCATCTACTTCAACTCAAGAGCCACGGATTTCGTGCCTTCAAGATTGGCTGGGGCCCTTTCGGTAGGGTCAGTGCAATGATGGATGAGGCCATTATCTGCGCGGCCCGTGACGCGATCGAACCCGACGACCTGTTGATGGTCGACGCGGGTGGCAGCGATGCGTTCTGGATGAATGGATACAAGTGGGCGCTGCGCACGGCTGAGATGCTGGCGGACTATGAAGTGTCCTGGTTTGAGGAGCCGCTGAAGCCTGATGCCCTCGATGACTTCGTCTTGCTACGTCAACGTTCCCTGGTGCCGATTGCCGGCGGTGAGGTGCTGACGCGGCGTCAGAGCTTCCTACCCTGGTTGCGTGCCGGTGCCTTCGACATCGTGCAGCCCGATGCTACTAAGGTGGGTGGTATCTCGGAATCACGCCGCATTGGGTGGACGGCTCTCGACTACGGCGCCCGGCTCATCCCTCACGGCTGGAATACCGCAGTTGGCCTCGCTGCCGACCTTCATCTTGCCTCGGCGCTGCCCGAGACCGACCTGGTCGAGTACATCACCGGCTCCCCCTACCTCGATGAGTTAGCTGAGGGCGGGTGGCATCTCGATGCGGATGGGATGTTGGCTGTTCCAGACACGCCGGGGCTCGGAATCCTACTCGATATGGATGCGGTGGCCCGGTACACGAACGGGGAGCGCTGGCTCGATGAATGATGATTTGCTCCTGGCCGAGCCTGATGTCGCCTATCGTAAAGCCTACATGGCGATGATCCAGGATTACCGGCGAGCCGGCGAGAATCGTCATCAGCAGGTCCGTGTTGACGAAATGGGGTTCAACAGCTTCGTTCGGCGGCTGCGGGAGGAGTCGCGGGGCAGGGGGCTGCAGAGCGGCTGGGTGCCGAACACGACCTACTGGATGATCGGCCCGGATGCATCCATCATCCTCGGCGTGAGCAACCTGCGTCACTGGTTGACACCCGCCTTGGAGAAAGAAGGGGGTCATATCGGTTACATGATCACGCCGTCTCAGCGTCGCAAGGGTTATGGCACGCAACAGTTGGCTCTCTGCCTTGAGAAGGCCTGCGCTATGGGACTGGATCACGTTCTGGTGACCTGCGACACGGATAACATCGGCTCTGCGCGTATCATTGAGAAGAATGGGGGCGTGCTGGAAAACGAAGTCATCTCGGATATCTCCGGTAAGCCGGTCTCGAGGTACTGGATTGAGTTGCGCCGCCCCTGGCTATAGCAGTCCGGAGTGGCATCCACGTCGCTCCGGTCTCCCTACAAGGAGTCTTATCACATGCCTAGCAAACGTCCCAACATCCTGTTGATTACGAGTGATCAGCATCACTGGTCGGCGATAGGTTACAACAACCCCGAGGTTAAGACACCCAATCTGGACCGGTTGGCTGCACAGGGTACGATCTTCGACCGCGCCTACTGTCCCAATCCGACCTGTACCCCGACACGCGCCTCGCTGATTACGGGTAGGTGGCCCAGCCAGCATGGAGCCTACGCGTTGGGTACCAAGCTAATGGAGAATGAGCATACAGTCGGTAAAGACTTCTCCGCGGCGGGCTACCGCACAGCTCTGGTAGGTAAGGCACACTTCCAGCCACTTCGGAGTACTGACGAGTATCCCTCACTCGAGGCGTATCCTGTACTTCAGGATCTGGACTTTTGGCGTGAGTTCCACGGTCCGTTCTACGGCTTCGACCGCGTAGAGCTGGCACGCAACCACACTGACGAGGCCCATGTGGGCCAGCACTATGCGCTATGGATGGAGGAAAAGGGGCTTTCGAACTGGCGCGACTACTATCGCCCGCCAACCGGCCATACCACTGAACAGGAGCGGACTTGGCCGATTCCCGAAGACTATCATTACGACGCGTGGATTGCCGACCGCACCAATGCTTTGATGGCAGAGTACGCGGCGGCGGACGAACCCTTCTTCCTGTGGGCCAGCTTCTTTGATCCCCACCCTGCTTACCTTGTGCCGGAGCCTTGGGACACTATGTACGACCCGGAGACGCTTACGGTTCCTCAGATAACGCCGGGAGAGCACGAGAATAACCCACCGCACTTCCAGATGACACAGGAGCAGAAGCCGGATTTCTCGCCGTGGCGTGAGCCGGAGGGCCATGGGATGCATGGGTTCCATTCCCACTTGCATGATCGTGATGAGCTGGCGAAGGACATCGCCATCTACTACGGCATGATCAGCCTGATGGACAAGTACATTGGCATGATTCTGGACAGACTGGAGGCGCTAGGACTTGCGGAGGACACGCTCGTCATCTTCACGACCGACCATGGGCATTTCCATGGGCATCATGGCTTGATCGCCAAGGGCGCATTCCACTACGAGGATATGGTAAAAATCCCGATGGTGGCGCGCTTCCCGGGGCAGATTCCTACGGGGGAGCGGAGCAACGCGTTACAGACCCTTGTCGATTTCGCGCCCACCTTCCTGACCGTCGCCGGCTTGCCGGTCCCGCGTACGATGACGGGCGTGGACCAGTCTGCTGTTTGGCTGGGCCAGCAATCTGCGGCGCGCGACCATGTGTTGGTCGAGAATCGCCACCAGCCCACGACCCTGCACCTCAAGACGTATATCGACGACCGCTACAAGCTCACGGTCTACTACGGACGTGAATACGGTGAGCTTTTTGATCTGGAGAGCGACCCCGGCGAGATTGACAACTTGTGGAACGATCCCAAGCAGACCGAACTCAAGGCCCGGCTGGTGATGGCATTGCTCCAGGCCGAAATGGGGAAGGAGCCGCTGCTGATGCCGCGTATCATTGGTGCGTAGGCACAGAGAGCGGGAGGCCTTTGATACGTACGCCAGCGACTCTAGGCGCCCACGTTTGGACTTTCCAGGGGGCACGTATTGCTATCCGGCAGGGGTCGCGTGAAGTCGGGGCCTAAAGGGAAGCGAGTGTGAAGGGGGCGACACCTTCAGCCATCTCTGCAGCCACCGCCTCAAGGTCAAGGGTTTCTCCGTGGAGGCGCGCCGCATCAACCGTCGCATTGACGTGGCAAGCAAGGATGTCTACAAGGAGCCCTTCCGCCTCGCTACGCATCGAATCATAGAGGGTGGGTTGGTAGAGGACCAATCCTAGAAGCTCGGCAGCGCTTTCCGGATCTCCCCCTCGTGCGTAGAGGCGACTGAGCCCGATCATGCCTTTCAATATGGCGGGAACGATGGGGGCGAATCCCAGACCACTGGCATTGCATGCGAGTTGAATAGCCTGACGATAGGTTGTGTTGGCGGTTAGTTCATCGCCTTCCAACTCGGCAATGTGTGCAAGTCCCAACAAGCCCCAAGGATTGTTGGGCATGACGGTCAGGCTTTCCTTGAGATAGTGCTGGGCCAGTGTAACCTCGCCCAACGCCAGGAGCGCATCGGCAAGGCGTTGCTGGGCTCCAGCAACTTCTTTGACCTGTCGAATCCTCTGCCATAGCGTGATTTCCTCCTCCGCGACCTGTCGTGCTTCGACATAGGCTCCCACATCGAAAGCCGTTATCCAGAGTTGCGTCAGTACCGAGGCGACGAAGTGAAGGTCTCCCAGTTTCTGCGCGAGGTTCAGCGCCTCATCTAGCCATATCCGTGCCTCTGCGGAATCGCCGCTCCTACGGGCTAAGTCACCCAATTGGAGCAGACAGGCGAGCGTCCGTGTCGGGTTGCCCAAGTCGCGGTAGAGTTCTAGGGCCTCCCGATATCGTTGCTCTGCAAGTTCAATCAAGCCGCGCGCGTCAGCAATCAGTCCCAGTAGCGTCAAGTCTTCCGCTATTCCTGCCCAATCCTCCACTTCGCGGTGCAGTCTCAGAGCTTGCTCTGAGTAGGCTTCGCTCGCTAGATAATCGTCGCGCCGGTCGGCTACCAAGTGTGCCAGTAGATGGAGCGTGTGGGCACGTCCCCTTGTAGCGCCAACGCGTTCGTAAAACTCGAGGACCTCGTGCAGCCGCTGATCTGCTTCCTGCAGGTCTGCCACTCGATTCATGGCGATGTAAATCAGTGTAGCAGTAGCCAGCTCTTCGCTGGGCCCAAGGGCTTGTAGCATCTCCAAACCCTGTGCCCCCGTCGACGCGGCGATTGTCGAGGTGCTGGCACCGGTGTGAAGCTCAAGGAGTACGAGCAGCAGACCGAGCAGTGCTCGTCCATCGCGGTCGAGAGGATCTGCAGCCCCCGTTGATCTCGTGTTGATAACGTTGACGGCAGTTCCAAAGAGCATGACCGCTTCCTGAAAATGGCTGCGCATAACGCAGAACAGGTGTAAAGCCAGGAGCGCCTGGCGTAGCTCAGCTATCGCCATGTGCTCGGTGGCCCAAAGCCAAGCGACTCGTATATTCGGGAACTCCGCGCTGATTAGATCGAGGGCCTGTCGCTGTTCTCCGCCTTTGAGGGCCGATTCAGTCTCTGCGAGGAGTTTGAGGTAGTAGTGGGCATGGCGGCTCGCTAGCTCTTCGAGGGCGCCGGGCACAGCCTTCAGTTTGTCCTCCGCATACTGGCGCAGGACCGTGTGTACTTCGTAGCGCCCGGACCTCTTTCGCTCCTCAGGCGACTCCCGGTTTTCACTCGTGACTTGCTGAAGAAGAGATTTATCCATAAGAGTTGAGATAGTTGTGAGAGAGCTGCCCGTCACCTCGCGAGCTGCTTCTCGTGTGAAGCTGCCGTGGAAGATAGCCAGCCGCGCGAAGGATTCCGCTTCTTCGTCGGGAAGTAACGTCCACGAGTGTTCGAAGATGGTTCTCAGGCTGCGGTGACGCTCCGGTACGTCGCGCAGTGAACTGCTCAGGAAGTCGAAACTTGCCCGGATCTCATCTGCAATCTCCTCACATGGAAGGAAGCGTACCCAGGAGGCAGCCAACTCAATCGCCAACGGAAACCCTTCCACCAGTCGACAGATCACCGCAATGCTGTTTAACTCATCTTGTGTCGGTTCGAACCCTACCATCGCACGCTGTGCGCTCTCGATGAACAATCGAACAGCACCACTGTCGTGCGAGTTTGCTGCATTCGTTGTTGGCAGAGCCATACCGGCTACGACGAATACCCACTCCGTCAGCAGATTTAGGCGTTGGCGACTTGTGACCAGAAGACGGACATCAGGTGCAGCTTCCAGAATCATCTCAATGAGTCTGGCGATGTCGTGAGACCCGTTACCGGGCAAAGGAACGCTGCCACTCCGTTTATCCACTCTCAGCAGGTGTTCCAAGCTATCGAGAATGAGGAGTACGGCGCGGTCCTGCAGATAGTCAACTACCCTCTGCTCGAGCCCAGGGGTACCGCCTACATTCATTGTCGGAGTTCCGACCCGATGCCTCGAAATCGCAATTCCCTCGTCCTGCTGCTGCTGGGATGTGAGCGCCAATGCCGCGGCGATCTCTTGCAGTGCGGCCTCCGGGGTCCAGACCGAGGCTAGCGAAACCATGACAATGCCCTCGGTAAAGGAATGCCTCGCATCTTCGGCGATACACCGCGCTGCCTTCAGGGCTAGACGTGTCTTGCCGATCCCACCGGGGCCGATCAGTGACAACAAGCGGCACGCGGGCTGCGCCAGCAAACGGCGTACCTCGGCTAATTCCTCTCGGCGTCCCACAAATGGGGTTGCGGACGTGGGCAGACGGGTCGGCGTTTTCCTAGGCGGTTCCGGGATGCGCTTTGAAGCCGATGGGAGCGGAGTCGGCGCAAGTGCATCGCCGGACCGAAGCTGGCGGTACAGATCGACCGTGGCCTTGTCGGGAGAAGCGCCCAAGCCCTGCTTGAGCGCTCGGATACAGGCATCGTACTGCCGCAGCGCTGCGGCTCGTTGGTCTGTGCTTGCGTAGAGCCGCATCAACGCCCGGTGGGCGCTCTCGTTCTGCGGATCGAGCGCCAGCCAGCGACGTGCGTACTCGAGCGCCTCGCCCAGTTTGCCTTGTGAAGGTTGCTCGTAGTAGCGCGTCAGCCCTTCCAATGCATCTGTCACTCTCTGGCGCAGAGCCTCGGCCTCAAAGAACTGCCACTCGTCGAAGCTAGGACTATCCTCGAGTGTGACACCTTCCATGAAGTCTCCCCGCCAAAGATCCACGGCTTCCGTCAACGCATCAATACAAGCGGGGCATAGTCCAGGGGGTGTATGGGCGTGCCTCTTCCAGAGGGCTCGAAGTCGCTCGAAGTGCGCAACGTCCACGTATAGATCTGCATCTTGGCGAAGCCTTACGATCTCGCGGTCGACTTCGATCCAGGCTTCGGCCGGCGTCTGATTGAGTTGCCAAATCGCATTGCGGAGGTATGCCAGCGCGCGGTCTTGTTCGGCCTCGGGCCAGAGCAGAGTCGCTAGATGCTCACGCGTATGCGACGTTCCCGTGACCGCGAGATACGCTAGCATAGCCAACGGTTTACGTTGCGTTAGCTTGACCGGAGCGCCATTATGCTCGATCTTGGGCGCCCCGAATAGATAAAGGCTCAATCCCGACATGGCATCTCCCCTTGTGTCTCCTGATTATAGCACGGTCGGTTCTGTTTTCTCAAAGACGCACGAAAAGACGCCCGCCAAGACGTTGCACTTGACGACAGCTAGACGCCCGCCGGCTATCATATGAGCGTAAGGAGCGCAAGGACGAAGTGAGCCAAGGAAAGGAGCGAAGTAATGAACGGGTACATCAGCTACACCGAGCTACAGTCGGTCGTAACGGAGAGATTGGCGCAGGGGAAGCGGCACCGGATCACCCTCAGCCTCGGGCGGCGCTCGTGGATTCGCGACGTGGTCAGTATGCTGGTGACCTTCCTTTTCTGAACTGCCTCCCAGGTCGAGGCAAAAACGAGCAAGATGAGGAGAGAAGCGATGAATGGCTGGTTGACACATACGGAAGTACAGATGGTCATGGGGGATAAGCTGCGGGGACGGCCACGCGAGCGAGTGCGGTTGAATCTGAGACGACCCTTGAGGGTTCGTGACCTGGCGATGGTGCTATTGAGCTTCTTGTTCTGATGAAAAGTTTGAGGAGGTTGAAGATGACGACCTGGTCGACGATAGCAGAGATGAGCTA
>SLDA01000212.1 GCA_007125545.1 Thermoflexales bacterium
CCCGAGCGCCCGTGACGGTGCATCCGGATCATCTGGTCATAGAGCAGCTCGGTGGCCAGCGGATCTCGGTCCAGCAGGAAAGGACGCAGAAAGGTACGGATGATGTAAGCCTGGTAGTCATCGATAGGGCCAAAGAGGCCCGAGATGCCCTCATCCGTCGTGATTTCCAAGTAGATCTCACTGATAGGCTGCGGGCCTTGCGGCCCCTTTCCCGAATTGCGGGCATTGAACTCGGGATACACATCCAGCGCTTGTGACTGGCGGTTCCCCGGCGGCAAGTCCGGGCCTTGCCAGGTGCCATGCACTTTAAAGAGGATGACGTCGTTGATTTTCATAGTCGTTCCCTTTCGATCAAGCCTGCGCGCTATCCAGATAAGCGCCCAGGTCCAGCATAAAGATTTTGCGCTCGCCCTCGTGAATTGAGTCTACCGTCAGCGTCCGACCGTCCGGTGACCAACGGGGATGGAGGTCGCAGCGTATATCACCCTTTGCACCCGGGGTCTGGTGGCGGAATCGGCCCAGCTCCACAAGCTCACCGCTCGCTACATTCACCAGGGCCAGCTGTTGAATGCCATCCGGGCTCGGGTAAGTGTCCGCTGCCATCCAACGACCATCAGGCGAAAAGTTCAGGTGACCCGCCGGGCCCATACCTCTCGAGATTCGGTGCGCGTGGAAGGGACAATGGCCCTCGTCGAAAACAACATACTCATGGCCCCGCCAGCCCCAATCTGCATCCACGAGGATTTCACCCGGCGTACGTCCCCAGATCTGATGGGAGATGGCGCCATGGCGCCAATGCAGGTCAGAGAGACTGCACCTTAAGTCGCTACCGTCAAGCCGCATCGTGAACATATAAGTCTGCCACGGTTGGGGCGGCGTCATCTGCGGGGCGTAGCGGAAGAGGACCATTACACGGCTGCCGTCCGCGTTGAAGATCGCGTGATTGAGCCACATATAGACCGGGTTCCCACCCTCGGGTTCGAGGTCATAGGGGAAGGGGTGGTTGGCGATCAACCGGCGGTAGCTGCAGATCAGCTTGGACTCGCCCGCATGCATATCCACGAGGAAGAGACCGTCGTTGTCCAGTTCGGGCATTGGGTTTTCTCGCGGCAGCGGCGCCAGTGCGTAGGAGTAGCCGCGTCGCGGAATGCGGTTGAAGTTAAGCGTCGCACCCCAGCGCCCATCCCGCGAGAGCGTGTAGACGGGCACATCGTAATGCCCCAAGTCGCCCTCTGTAAGACTGTGAACACGGGCGATAGCCCTCCAGCTCCCTGCCTCCCGCACGAAATCATTGTAGACAAAGGCGCCCGGGCGATGCGAAAGCCATAGTGTCATCGCTCCCTGCTGATGGCACCAGGCGAGCGTTTCACCGAGCTTATGAAAAGCCCGCTCTTCGCGATCCACATATCCGACATCGGCAGGCTCGCCCGGCTCGGGCAAGCGCTCCTGCTGTGGAATGCGCAGTGCCAGGTGGGTACGGCCCGTGGCGTCCCATGGGTTGCGATCATAGTAACCGAAGGTATAGTGCCCGGTCTCCGGAGTCAAGTTGACCCAGCTAAAACCCGAGGAGATATCCATGTTATAGTGACCTCCGAACAGCATTGTACTACCGCTTCGGAAGCACCACAAAGGGAAGGAAACCATCAAGAATCGGCAGACCGGCGCACCTGCGTAAAGCACCGAGCACAGCAGGTTGTCGAGCCGGACAAGCGACTCCCTAAATATCCAGGAACCTCATCGTAAGCTGCATCACCCGAGCAATATTGTCCGGGTCGCTCGTATACCTGCGCGACTTCACCGAACGGTTCTTTTCATCGAAATAGCATCCCGTCACCTCACTCACCTCATCGGAGGTAGAGAGGAACGTATAGGTTTCGGCCATCTGTTCGGGTGTCAGGCCCATCCTCGTCTTCAGCAAGTAGAGGGATCTGAGGAAGCCCGGCATATTCGGATACCTGTTGGTATCGATCGCGACGATGGGAACCCGAATACAGTTCGCCGTAACCCGGGTTCCCTTCAACCTCTGGGCCAGCCAATACGTGTACATAATCTGGGCCAATTTCGACTGATAGTAGGCTTTGGTGACATCAAATCCGGCCTGCCGGAACTCCGGATCTTCGAGGTCGACTCGCAGGAATGGCTTGGCCATCAAGCCCTTCGAGGCAATCGTGATGACCCGGCCCTGTGAATTTTCCTTAAGCCGGTCGAGCAACAACTCGGTCAGCAGGACTGGGCCCAGGTGATTGGTAGCCCAGATCGTCTCGACACCTTCTTCGGTGAAAGCTATCTGCTTGTGCGTAATGTCGAAAACGGCAGCATTTTGGATCAGCACGTCCAAACGGTCGTACGCAGTCTCAATGTGCCTGGCGGCTTCCCTGACCGAGGATTGCAGAGACATGTCAACAATTAACAGGTCAACGGCATCGCTGCCGCTCTTCGCTCTCACATCTTCAAGTGCGGTTTCACCCCGTGCGCGGCTGCGGCAGCCCATAATCACGTGATACCCTCGTGCCGCAATCTGAATGGAGGCGGCTTTGCCGATGCCCGAGTTAGCCCCCGTGATCATACAGATTTTCTTACTCATGTGCACCTCCTCACCGCGATGAAGATTCTACTCTACGTTAGCGCCTGCTCAAAAAACAGCGTATCTCCATCCAAAGGAATGAGGAGCTGCCGCGCTCCGATCCCATGAGCTTCTGCATAGGCACGCAAGGCTTCACGCGTGACCGTCGCGTGGTCGACCGCTTCCATATGAGTGGCAACGACTGTGCTGCTTGGAGCTGCACGACAGAGGGCGACTGTCTGCTCAGCATCCATAACAATCGGAATGTGGTCGCCCCATACAGCGCCGCAGGAGTGTGTGATGATGATATCAGGTTGAGTTCTGGAGATGACATCGGCGACGCCTTCATACCATATGCTATCTCCAACCCAATAGACGGTGGGCTCGCCCGCGGCAGAGAAGACAAAGCCGGAGGCCCGCCCCATATCTTCGAGCACCTCGCCAGAACCGTGCTGGCAAGGCGTACGGGTGATGGTGATACCCTCCCAGTCAACGGCTCCGGTCACGGGGATGACGGTGTGGAATCCCATGGACTCCAGCTCACTCCGGTCTTCCAGCTGGCACAGTATGGGGAGATCCTTCGAGAGTAACTCCTGCGCGGCGGGGTCGAAGTGATCCGAGTGCAGGTGCGAGATCAATGCCATCTCGGCCCGTGCAATAGCCTCGTGAGGAGGACAGGGCAGTGCTGCCGTTGGGTTGCGCGATAAGCCCCTGTAGGACGGACGTGTGTGCATGGCAGCGAGATAAGGATCCGTGATAAAGCTCCGTGCGGCGTACCGGAACCGCATTGTGGCATGACGTATCAGACGCAGCTCCATCCTCACCTCTCGGGCTGCTCTGTCATTAGATTCCAACGCAGTCCGAATTTATCGATGAGTGACACAAAACAAGAGCTGTAGGTGGTGCTTATCATAGGGTGAACGAGGGTACTCCCGTCTTGCAGGACGTTATACGCTTTCTTCACACTGTCCGCATCGTCAAACGTCACGGTTAGAAAGAGCGAAGTGTTTTTGAACGGACCCGAGTCGAGGGTATCCGAGAGCATGATGCGTTGATCGCCAATGTACGTTTCCGCATGGTACACCAGGTCTTTCTGCTCCTCCGTCAAGGGCACATCCCAATCTCTGGGATCGGCATCCGCATATCGCAGCATAACCTTTGTTGTTGCTCCAAACGCCTCTTCGTACAATGCGATAGCTTCCTCACATCTCCCGTTCAGGTGGATGCACGGTGTCACAATGAGCATCAGATACCTCCATTCCCATCAAAAAACCGATCCATAAAATCAAGCATCCTTATCATGTCTTCGACCAGATCATCATTGAGTGAGGTCCGGCAATAGCGGTATCCGGTGAAATAGGGACACAGAGCGAATGTCAAATATCGTGGTGCTCGATCCAGTGGCGGAACCATTTCATATGCCAGTCGATGAAGCCGTCGTTTGCCCAATGCCAGCCATCGTGAAGGGTCCAGAAGCGCAAGACGAGCCCCATAAGGAAGATGTGGTGCACGGCTTGATCCAGTTTCAGCACCTCCAACTCTCCGCTGCTGAGCGCGCGAACCGATGTATACCCGTCCAGGAACTCACCGACTTCCCGCTCGCGCCTGAGATCTGCTGCGCGGCTCGTGGCCATCCAATCCACCGAGCCCTGGAAGACGGCGATATCCAGTGCTCGCCAGCCGCACCCCGAGCTGTCGAAATCGAAGATCACGGGCGCTCCGTTAGGGGCATACCGAACATCCCCACCGAAGAGGTCTCCGTGGCAAACGCCGTGCTCGGGTTTCCGTCGCGGAAGAGCAGAAATCACGAGATCCTTCGCGTGGTGCGCGATCTTGCTGATCATCTGGTAATCGTCCGGGCGGTGGCTCATCAACGCCTGAATGGCGGTCAAGCTATCGTCGAGGACGTAGGAGAGCTCAAAATAATCCCGGTCATAGGAGGGCTCCAAGCTGTCG
>SLDA01000476.1 GCA_007125545.1 Thermoflexales bacterium
CGTCAAGGGGTAGTGAGTGCGGTGACACGTCTGGCGATCATCCATACCACGCCCGTTACGGTCGAGCCGCTGAAGGCACTGGCAGGTGAGATCCTGCCGGGCGTGGAGGTGGTCAACTTCGTCGACGATTCGATCCTTCCGCAACTCAAAGAGAACGGCGGCGACTTAGCCGCCGTCGAGCGGCGGTGGACCGCCTACGTCCGCTTCGCCGAAGAGGTCGGCGCGGATGCGATCCTGAACGCGTGCTCCTCCGTAGGCGAGCTGACGCCGCGGGGAGCGGCACAGGTCAACGTACCCGTCATCCGCATCGACGAAGCGATAGCGGAAGAAGCCGTCCAACGTGGTCGCATCATCGGCGTAGCCGCCACCGTACCAACCACTTTGGAGCCCACTCGCCGCCTACTGCAGGCGAAAGCTGACGCTGCCGGTCGCGAGGTAGAGCTTGTACCGGTGCTGGCAGACGAGGCCTTTAGACGGCTGTCGGAGGGCGACAGCGCCGGACACGACGCTGTTCTGTCGATGACCCTTTCACAACTAGCAGAGAAGGTCGATATCGTCGTCCTGGCACAAGCCTCGATGGCACGCGTCGTGGAAGGATTGCCCCAGGCCCTGCAGGGCCGTTTCCTCGCTAGCCCACGCAGCGGAATGGAGCGCGTAAAGTCGATCCTCAGCGACAAGAGCTGACGATTCGACCATCCAAACTCCCCTCAGAAGGGCCCCTGTGGTATTATAAGTCGCAGGGGCTGTAGCCACTTACAGCGCTTATGGCGCACCCACCGGTGCGCTCCTATCCTTCCATATGAGGAGGGCGGTAGCGAGATGAAGAACCGCACGTTACATATGATCGGCAACGGCCATATTGACCCGGTATGGTTATGGCAATGGCAAGAAGGGTTTCAGGAGGTATTGGCGACCTTTCGCTCGGCGCTAGACCTCATGAACGAGTACCCAAACTTCCGATTCACCGCGAGTTCAGCCGTCTTCTACACCTGGGTCGAGCGGATTGATCCGGCAATGTTCGCCGAGATCCAGGCCCGCGTCGCCGAGGGCCGTTGGGAAGTGGTTGGGGGTTGGTGGATCGAACCGGACTGCAACGTCCCGAACGGGGAATCTTTTGTACGCCAGGGCCTTTATGGCCAGCGCTATTTCAAGGAGCGCTTCGGAGTGACGGCGCAGGTAGGGTTCAACATCGATAGCTTTGGGCACAACGCCTCACTGCCCCAGATTCTTAAGAAGAGCGGATTGGGCGCCTATGTGTTCCTGCGCCCGGGCCCTCACGAGATGGGGCTACCCGGGCGGATCTTCCGGTGGACGGGAAACCACGGCTCGGAGGTGCTCGCCTTCCGCATCCCCTTCGAATACCTGAGCTGGGGCAAGGACCTGGAGCTGCACGTGCGTCGCTGTGCGCAGGAAATGCGGGCGCCAATCGATGAGTTTGCCTGCTTCTACGGAGTTGGCAACCACGGCGGCGGACCTACCCGTGAAAACCTGGATAGTTTGCACCGTCTCCAGCAGTCGGAGGAGATGCCCGAGCTGGTTTTCAGCACATTGACGGCCTTTTTCGAGACGGTGAAAAGGAAAAACTGGGCGCTGCCCGTCGTACATGGTGAGTTGCAGCATCACGCCAGTGGCTGTTACGCAGCTCACTCAGGCATCAAGTATTGGAATCGACGCGCCGAGCACGCCCTGGCACGCGCGGAGAAGTGGGCAGCGATCGCCAGCCGCGTAACAGGGACTTCCTACCCTGCGGCGTCGTTCAGACGCGCGTGGAAGGCGGTTCTCTTCAACCAGTTTCACGACATTATGGCCGGGACGAGTCTGGAAGTCGCGTATGAGGATGCGCACCATGCATACGGGCAAGCGCTAAGCCTGGCCGACGCTGCCCTCAACGATGCGGTGCAATCCCTGGCCTGGAACATCCGCATTCCGCAGGATGCCGATCTGAAGCCTATCGTCGTCTTCAACCCGCATCCGTGGACCAGCCGGGTTCCTGTCGAGCTGGAGGCCGGCCGCCTCGCGGACACCGCAGTCCTGACCGATGAAGCCGGCGCGCAGCTCCCCTTCCAACGCGTGCAGTCACACGCCACCGCCGGAGGACGGACCCGCATCGTCTTTATGGCGGAGCTACCGCCGCTCGGCTACCGGGTATACCGGCTGTTGACCGACGACTCAGTACCCGCCTCGACATCAGAAGACACACCGGATCTAACGGCAAGCGAGACTTGCCTCGAGAAAGAGCGCTTCCGCCTGACCTTCGACTCCGAAACAGGCTACCTGATCAGCCTCTACGATAAAGAGGCCGGGATTGAAGCGCTGGCAGGACCAGCAGCACGGCCCACGGTGATCGATGACCCGAGCGACACCTGGAGCCACGACGTCTTCCGTTTCGACAATGTCATCGGTGCCTTCAAAGCGACGCGTATGCGCGTGGTGGAACAGGGGCCGGTCAGGGCCGTGTTGCGGGTCGAAAGTGCCTATGGAAATTCCCGGCTGATTCAGGATTTCACAGTCTACCGGGATCGGGAGCTCATCGATGTTCACGTGACGCTTGACTGGAACGAGACCCTTAAGATGCTCAAGCTGCGTTTCCCGGTTAACGCATACTACATGAAGGTCACACACGCCATTCCCTACGGGCAGATCCAGCGTCCGGCCAATGGCGACGAGGAACCTATGCAATCCTGGGTGGATGTCTCCGGAATGGCCCGGGGCACCCACGCCCCCTATGGCTTGAGCGTCCTGAACAATGGCAAGAGCAGCGTCGATGTCAACACCAGTGACATCGGGCTGACCGTGCTGCGCAGTCCCGTCTATGCTCACCACGTGCCGGCCCAACTCGATGCTGATACAGACTACACGTATATCGACCAGGGACGGCAGACGTTCACCTACGGCCTTCTGCCGCATCGTGGGAGTTGGGAGGAGGCCGGCACAGTGCACCGTGCCGCAGAGCTCAACGAGCCCGCTGTGGCCCTCATCGCGACCTACCGTCCGAAGGGGTCCCTTCCCCTCTCCGATTCCTTTGTCGCAGTAGATCGTGATAACGTCGTGGTCACGGTCCTGAAGGAAGCTGAGGAAGGTGAAGCGCTCATCCTTCGAGCTTACGAGACGGCTGGAGAGCAGACTCACGCGACAGTAAAGCTACCCAAGTGGGATGCGCAGATCGAAGCCGATTTCGCTCCCTCGGAGATCAAGACGTTTCGCATTCCCATCGCGGCAGGCCTGTCGCAGGTTGCCCTGGGTGAGATTAGCGAGATCGGGCTGCTGGAATGGGAAGATGACACCACAGACGCCATCCCCCTGCCTAACGTGGCGGATGCAGATAAGGGATAGCCGGTTAGTTACAAACCGGCAGGAAAGAGAGGTCGGAAGATGGAAATGGTAATCCCACGGCTGTTGGTCTCAGCACCCGATTTGGAGCCGTGCGCGCATGACTTGGAGCATGCATATACGCTGCTCCGCGACGCCTTCCAGCTGGGCGGAAAGGTGCTCATCTGCGGCAATGGCGGAAGCGCAGCCGACAGCGAGCACATCGTGGGCGAACTGATGAAAGGTTATCTACTACCGCGCCCGATTCCAGAGGTCCGTCGTGAGGCTCTAATCGGTGTGGAGGACGAATCAGGCAGCTACCTTGCCAACCATCTCCAGGGCGCACTGCCGGCGATATCGCTGGTCAGTCAGACAGCTTTGCTCACCGCCTTCGCCAATGATGTCGCAGCAGATGTGGGCTTCGCACAGCAGGTGTACGGTTATGGGCGTCCCGGCGATGTGGTGTGGGGACTGAGCACTTCGGGCACCTCGCGTAATGTGCTCCACGCGCTACGAGTCGGGCGTGCACTGGGATTGGGCACCCTGGGCTTCACGGGTCCCGGGGGCGGTGCAATGCTCGATCTCTGCGACGTGACGGTCCAGGTGCCACGTGATTCAGTCGCCTCGATCCAGAGTGGGCATCAGGCGCTGTACCACGCGCTGTGTGAGATGCTGGAGATGAATTTCTTTGGAGAAGCGTGAGCGCACGAGGATGACCCTGCTGGCAGGCGTGGACATCGGCGGCACGAAGTGTGCCGTGGGGCTGGGGCGAGCCGAGTCGGGCAGGGTAGTTCCGCTTGCTAAACAGCAGTTTCCTACGCCCGATACGCCAGAGCCGGCGCTGGAGGAGCTCGTGTCGAGACTGGAGGCGCTGGTAACAGCTCAGGATGCGGGACCGCCGGCAGCGGTTGGTATCAGCTGCGGCGGACCTCTGGATAGTACGCGGGGTCTCATCCTCTCGCCTCCAAATCTGCCGGGCTGGGACCGCGTGGACGTCGTCAGCCCCTTCCGGGCTCGTTTCGGTGTGCCGGCCGGACTCCAAAATGACGCCAACGCCTGTGCTCTGGCTGAATGGCAATGGGGCGCAGGGCAGGGCTGCCGGAGCATGGTGTTTCTCACCTTCGGCACAGGCATGGGTGCGGGCCTGATCCTGGACGGGCGGCTCTATGCCGGCATCACCGATATGGCCGGGGAGGTGGGGCACGTAC
>SLDA01000452.1 GCA_007125545.1 Thermoflexales bacterium
ACTCAGCACACGATCAAGTCGAGTTGTTCCTAAATGACAGCTCGGTGGGTGTTAAGCCTGCGGGTCGCGACGCCGGATACATGGCTACATTCGAGGTTCCCTACGAAGCCGGAACGCTGCGGGCGGTCGGTTATGCCGACGCCTCTCCATCGGAAGCTGCTGCAACATATGAAATCAGCACCGTCGGCGATCCGGTCGGCCTCCGCCTTACGGCCGATCGCGACCTGCTTCAGAGCGCGCCGGAAGATTTGAGCTTCATCACCGTGGAGGTCGTGGACGAACTGGGTCGCCGGCACCCGAAGGCCGATCACCAGGTCCATTTCGCTGTGGAAGGGCCAGGCACCATCGCTGCGGTGGGCAACGGTAACCCGGTGAGCGAGGAATCCTATCGTGCACCTTATCGCAAAGCTCACGAAGGGCGTTGCCTACTCGTCGTGAAGACGAGCGGGGAACCGGGTATAATACGGGTGCACGCCATCGGAGACGGTCTGGCACCGGCGGACGTCTCGCTCACAGTGGAAAGGGAATAGCACTTTGAAGGTATCCATTGTCCTGGTTGCCCTGCTCATCGTAGCCGCCATCGGCGGGATCACGATAGGACTGCTCATCGGAGCCGAATACCGCTCTCCTGACAGTGCCGAAGGCCTGATCTACCCAGGTGTGACCATCGCGGAATCCAGCGTGGCGGGTCTCACACGCCGGCAAGCCATCGCGCAGATCGCCTCGATGCTGCCCGTACCGGAGCAAACCGGGATCACCATCAGCGCCGGGGGCCAGACTTGGCAGATGACATGGGCCGCGGTAGGACAGGCCTATGATGTCACAGCCGCCGTCGAATCAGCTTATCTGGTAGGCACCGACAGACCCTGGTGGCTCGGTGCGTACACAGTCATCCGCCCCACCAGCACTAACATCGAGGTGCCCTTTGTAGCTGCAGATCCTGAGTTGGTTCGCGCCTACGTCGAGCGAATCGCCGAACGGGTGGCGCTGTCACCTCAAGATGCGACACTGAAGATCAACGGCAGCCGAATCGACAGTGCACCCGCTCAGGATGGCCAGTTCCTGGACATCGATCAGGCGACCGAACAGGCCCTCGCGGCCCTGGCTGACGGCAGCACCGCGGTGAGCTTGACCGTGACCGGTATCCCGCCCCGGGTGACATCCGTCGAGCCGGCGCTCAGCCAGGCTGAAGCGCTGGCCCGCGAATCCTTCACAGTAGTCGTGAATGATCCCCTGGTGCTTCCCGGAGATCAGAAAGGGACGCCGGATGCGCCCGTGACGCCCGGGTACCGCGCCGAGTTCACGGCAGATGGAAACCAGATTCTGCGCTGGATTCGCGTAAGCCAGCGGGATAGCGGCTTCCATCTTGACTTCGACGATCCGAGCATTCGGTCGTGGGTCGAGGATGTGGCAGATCAGCTAAACCCATCACGGACAATGGACGTTGACGCAACAACGGCGGAGATCGCCGAGCGGCTCCGTGGCGGTGGCGAATTCCGTGTTCTCGCCCGGGTGAGTCGTCCGGCCTCCACCTACACCGTCAAGTCCGGCGACACCTTCTTCGATATCGCCTTCAACCACGGCTTTCCGCAATGGCACCTGGAACGAGCTAACCCCGATGTGGATCCGGGGGTCATCTATGTGGGGCAGAACCTGGTTATCCCCTCTCTCGACACCCTGTTCCCGTATCCTCTCGTTGAGGGCAAACGTATCGAAATCGACCTACCGACGCAGATGCTGCGGGCCTACGAGGAAGAGACCATGGTCTTCGAGCTCAGAATCTCGAGTGGCATCTCGTCGACACCAACGTTGCAGGGGCAGTTCCAGATCCTGTTCAAAGAGGAAATGGCCTTCGCCCGCCGCTGGCGCCTCGATATGCCCTACTTTATGGGCTTCTATGAGGAGCGAGAGAGCTTCTTCAACGGTATCCACGAACTACCGATCACCGCTTCAGGGGTGCGGCTCTCACCTGGCGTCCTCGGCTATCCGGCGTCCTATGGGTGCATCATCGTCGGGAGAGATGTCGCCCAGGAGCTATTCGAGTGGAGCGACATCGGAACGTTGGTGCGCGTCCGGGGCGTGGCGCCCGGCACCCCCTTCGGTCGCCAGACTTTGCGTGACATCGCGCCGCTCGTCGAGGATCCGCCTGACTGATCCAAGCACCAGACGCGAACAGGCACGTAGATGCCCCACCGGGCGCACCAGAAAATGTGGTGTGCCCGGTATTTTTGAGGACGTTGCCTCAAGCGCGATAAACAACGGCGCTGTTGTACGGAATAATGAGCGGCTCTGGCCCTTCCGGCGGCAGCAGCGCCGCCCACTCCTGAGGATCATACGTCCTCTTCACGAAACAGGCATAGTGCGCCGGCACAGCCGCCTTAAGGCCGAGGGCCACGGCTAGCTTCACGGCGCCATCGAAATAGGGGAATTCGCCCTCTGTAGGGTGCATCGTGATAAGGCCCACATCGGGTTCCAGCGCCGCCACCGGGTCCACCAACTCACGATGCTCAGCGAAGGTGTTGATCAAGTCACCGGTCACATAGACTTTCGTCCCACCCAGCTCGGCCACATATCCGAGGTGCGTGACGCCCGGGGGCGCGATGTCGTCTTCAGGCACGCCCTCGGGGGGCTTGGACCAGAACGCGTGCACCTGCAGCGCGCCCAGCGAAAGGGCGTCACCGGCAGCGATCATCACGAGCCGCGACTCTGGGAGTCCGGCGTCGCGCATCCGATTTACGCTCTCCACCGGACCGACGAACCGCGCATCGGGGAACGCGCCATGGATGCGCCGCAGTGATTCCATACACGTATGATCGCCGTGATCGTGCGTCAACAGGACGATGTCCGTCCGCAGCTCGGTCTCGTCGAGCGGCGGCTCCGGGTGAAGGAAACGCTCCGCCGGCCTATCACGCGGAAAGTAGGGATCGATCTGAACGATCGTACCGGCAGCGTCCTTCAGAGCAAAGGAATTCTGCCCAAACCAGTGAAGCCCAATCTCGCCTTCCGCCACCTGCAAAGACTCAAAGGAATGCATAAGTCCTCCTTAGAAATAACTCGACACAGGTCCAAGCTAATCGACTGCCACCGGAGAGGACAACCTGCCCTCTCGGGTCCGCTCATCAAGCCTAGCCTCCAGCTCGCCTACCACTTCAGCGTAAGCCGGGGTGTGATAAAGGTTGACGTGCTCCAGGGGATCCGCGATAAGGTCGGTGAGCTTACCGTCGCGGAGTTCGCACGGCGCCGGCGCCCCGTCGATCTGTGTGTTGACGTCGAGACTCCAGTGCGCCGTCCTTATCCACGACCGCCGCACCGGAACACCGCCCCGTGGCAGACAGATCTCACCGATCACGTCGGGACGCGGCGGCTCGTGGAACAGATCCTGACCGACCATCTCATCCGGAACCGGCAATCCCGCCATCCGCAACAGCGTGGGCGCCAAGTCAACGCCCTCGGACAACCCTACCTGGCGTGACCCCGCCTCGACGCCGGGCCCGGCGATGATACATGGCACCCGCGTCGTGATGTCATAGAACACTCCCTTCTGAAACTGTCCATACTCGCCCATCAGATCACCGTGGTCGGAGGTGTAGACGACAAGCGTCTGCTCCAGCAGGCCCAGTTCGGCCAAGCCATCCAGGAGTCTGCCCACCTGTTGATCGACGTGCGAGACCAAGCCATAGTAGGTGCAGCGCATTCGCCGGTATTCCGCATCGGTGTGGGCGCGATAGGCAGCGTGCTTATCGCCGCTCTCCGGAATCTCGTAGCACGGGCGCGAGGCGAGGAGGTCAGCGGTTGGAACATCCCAGTCCATATCAGCGGCATCATACATACCATAGAAAGGTTCCGGGGCCAGCACCGGCGTGTGCGGCGCCAGGAAGCTCACCCGCATCAGAAAGGGCCTGCGCACGTGCGAGTACATTCCCAGCCAGTCCAGAGCCTGATCCACGAGATGCGATTGCGGCGTGCGGCCTTGCGCCACTTCGGGGTAGCGCCCGGATACGATCACACTATCGGGACGACCTCCCAGATGAATAACCTCATGCTCGGCTTCGTCAAATCCCGGCGCCAGGCCGGTGAAACCGGCTTCGCCTGGAAACCATTCGAAGTGCCAGTTCTCCAGCCACGTCGGATGGTGGGGTGTGTGGTACTTTCCGAGATTCACCGTGACATACCCAGCGGCAGCGAAAAGCTCGGGAAAAGCCGCCACGCCCTTGGGCCAGCGCCCCCAAGTATAATGCCCCGAGTTGTTGAGGATACCGGTCTGGTGCGGATACCGGCTCGTTAGCTCGGACACGCGGCTTGGCACGCAGACCGGACTCTGCGTTTGATGATTTAGGAATACGGCACCCCGCGCTGCCAACGCATCGAGATTGGGCGTGCGCACGCGGGGGTTGCCGTAGCACGCTAGACTATCCGTGCGCTGTTCGTCCGTTTGAATCCAGAGGATATTGAGCATAACCTACAGCTGCACGCCCATCCCGCGCAGCGTGGCCTGCAGCGCCGGCAC
>SLDA01000401.1 GCA_007125545.1 Thermoflexales bacterium
ACTTCCACCTCGGTCTCCCGCAGCTCCTCCAACAGAGTTTGTGCGCCGGCGAGATTCCCTTGCCCCACCTTCAAGGCGGCTCTTTCGGTCCGCTGTATCAACGCAATCACGCTCTGTACCGGCCCATCGTGAAGTTCGCGCGCCAGTCGGATGCGCTCCTCTTCCTGGCCCTTCGACATAGCGTCCAGGTAATCCAGCACACCCACCTGGTAACTCTCCAGACGCTCGACCATCTCATTGATCGCCCGATGGAGTTCTTCAATCTCGGACACGCCCGAGATATCCTGTTGGATGGGCGTGTGATTGCCCCACGAGACGGCGCTAGCAGCCCCCGACAACTGCTGAAGTGGGCGCGCGATCGTCCGCCAGCCGAAAGTCAGAATTAGAATCGACAAGCTTCCTGCGGCCGCAGCGGCTATGGGTCCCAGACTGGATAAGCGCAGCACCGGACCGAGCAGATTCGCAACGGAGGATCGCACTACTACCCGCCAGCTTGTCCCTGTCACTGGGGCGAAAGTCACGATGGCCAGTTCGTCTGCGGTATTCCCGGTCACAACAGATCCTCCGGCTTGTGACAGTACTTCTGGCCCCCACAGTGTGTCATCGATCGTATCGACAGAGCTTGGGTCACTGTGGGCAAGCACGCGTCCGCCATTGTCTACATTGTCTACAATGAGCACGGTGACGGTCGCGTCTCCTGGTGCGATGGGTAACCAATCCGACACGCCTTCGCCATCGAGCGCAACGGTGCCGGTTCGCAACGCGTCCTCAAGACTTGTCGCGAGCACACGCGCCAGCAACTGATCTCTTCGGGCGACAAAGCCGCGCATAGCATGTTGGTGTGTGTAGATACCGGTGAAGGACAACCCGATGATGACCAGTGTCACGGGAAGGATGGCCCACAACAGCAATTGAGCCTGAAGAGACCGCAACCAAACCGTTATCCGGCGTGCGAGGGCAGACATCATTCGATCACGATCCAGCCCCGTTTGAGCGCCGCGGTCACGGCTTCGGTGCGGCTGTTCGCGCCCAGCTTCTCATAGACATTGGCCAGGTGCCCCTGCACCGTGCGATGGCTGATATCAAGCTCACCGCCGATCTCGCGATTCGTCATACCCTTCGCCGTAAGACGCAAGACGTCAATCTCACGATCGGTAAGAACCTCCGCCTGGCTTGCCGTCGCACCGGAATCACGTTTCACCATCTGCTGAACGACTTTGCCGGCAACCGATGGACTCAGAGCAGTGAGGCCTCGATAGACGTTCCAGACAGCCTCGACAACCTCCTGGGCGCGGGCTGTCTTGAGCACGTAACCATCGGCACCGACCTGAAAGAACGCGCGAATGTAAGGCTCATCATCATAAGCCGTAAGCACCAACACCTTAACTCCCGGGAATTGTTCCTTAATGCGCCGGGTTGCTTCGAGCCCGGTGACCTCGGGCATATTGATGTCCATCAGAGCGACATCCGGTTCCAGCCGGCGGGCCAGGCGCACGACTTCCGCGCCGTCCCCAGCCTCACCGACCACCTCGATGCCCTCGGTCTCCTCCAAGAACTGCCGGATTCCCTCGCGCACGAGTACGTGATCCTCGGCCAGCACGACACGGATCCTCTCTCCGTTGACTTGCTCAACCTGTTCCATATCGTCCTCTCCCTGTGAACTCTCTGAGTCTCCGATTGGCGGATCCGTCGAGATTACCGTGGCTTTGAGATCCCCAAGCTGTTCTATAGTGGGCGCTAGTGGCGCGATAGCATCACGCCACCACCCAGTACCTCCGCACCGTTATAAATCACGAGGAACTGCCCCGGCGTCACAGCGCGCTGTGGTTGGTCGAAGTCCACCTGTACTCGGGACTCCGATAGTGGCGTAACAGTTGCCGTGGTTGCCTCAGCCTGAGACCTGATCTGTACGTTAGCCCGGAAAGCCGCACCAGGGACATCGCCGGTGACGTAGCGCATCGCATCAACAGAGCAGGTGCTCCGTCCCAACTCCTCTCTGGTTCCGACGATTAACGCGTTCTCCTCTGCGACGATCTCCAACACGTACAGTGGCTCGGCTGCGGTGATATTGAGCCCGCCGCGCTGTCCGATAGTATAGGCCGGCAGCCCCTGGTGTTCACCCAACACATACCCACGCGCGTTGCGAATGGGGCCCGGCGTGAAGAACTCCGGCACTCGCTCAGATAAGAAACGCCTGTAATCACCGTCACCCAAGAAGCAGAGATCCTGACTCTCTGGTTCTTCGGCTACCGGCAAGTTGCGATGGCGAGCCATCTCACGAACCTCCGCCTTGGTCATCTCACCCAGCGGAAAGCGCACATGGGCCAGATGGTGCTGTCCGAGAATGTGCAGGAAATAGGATTGGTCCTTGGTCCGATCGACACCCCGCAAGAGGCTGTACTGTTCCCCGTTCCGGTGTATGCGTGCGTAATGACCTGTTGCCAGGAACTCCGCGCCGGAACGCAGAGCCAAATCCAGGAGCAGCCCAAAGCGAATGGTATGATTGCAGGGCACGCAAGGGCAAGGCGTACGGCCGGCTGCGTACTCGGCAATGAAATAGTCGACCACCGCCTCGCGGAATTCGTCTTGCACGTCGATCAGACGGAAGGGAATGCCAAGCTGTGCAGCTACCTCGCCGGCGCGAGCCACACTGGCGGGCGTGCAACAGCGGTTGATATGGCAGTTTCCGGCTCCGCATTCAGCCCATAGCTTTAGCATCACCCCTGTTACTGCGTAGCCTTGCTCGACGAGCAGGGCAGCAGCGACAGCACTGTCGACGCCACCGCTCAGCGCCACCACCGCCGGAATTTGGTGCCCGAATTTCTGCTCGATCATCATCTCTGCTCCTCTGACTACAACGTGATCGCAAACGTGGAGACGGTGCTATGCATAACATTTGCACGGCATATGGTTCCTTCTCCAAGGTTACGCCGATAGCATAACGAAGAAGGTGTGCTCGAAACAGGCGCATTGGGCTGGTACCGGACACCGCCAAACGGCCCATATCCAGCACGGGCAATAGCCCTAGTGACGGGGGTCATAAAGTGAGACACTAGCTGGAGTGCGCGGGGCTGAGTTCAAAAAGGGCGTACATGGAGGAAGTTCTGATGAGTCAACGAAGAGAGTTGGTGCTTCCCGTTAAGGGGATGACTTGCGCCTCCTGCGTGAGCCACGTCGAGAAGGCACTGGGCGGCGTACAGGGGGTTAGCGGCGTGAATGTGAATCTCGCGACCGAGAAAGCACGCCTGTGGTTTGATACCGACGTACTCGCAGTGTCGCTGGTCGAGGCTGTCAGGAGCAGCGGGTACGAGGTAGTAACGGAGAGTGCGACCTACCCGGTAGGTGGTATGACCTGCGCCTCGTGCGCGAGCCACGTGCAGAAGGCTCTGAGCAAGGTCCCAGGCGTGCTGGATGCCAGCGTGAACCTCGCAACCGAGAAAGCCACGGTCACCTTGGTGCCCGGCACGGTGGATCTACCCACCCTTCGGGCCGCGGTAGCCGCTGCCGGCTACGAACTAACCGAGCTCGAGGCGGACGCGGGCGCGGCTGAGGCTGCGCAAGAAGATGAAGCCGAGCTCAAGATGGCTGAGGCACGCCGCCGGATGTGGATTGCGTGGGCCTTTACTTCCATCATCGTGGTTTGGATGTTGGCGGATATGTTTATGCACATGATGTGGCCGAGTGCTCTCGCGCACAACTTGGGGATGATCCTCCTGGCCCTCCCTGTGCTCGGATGGGTGGGACGCCATACATTCAAGAGCGGAGTCCGTGCGGCCCTGCATGGCTACGCCAATATGGATACTCTGATCGCGTTGGGAACGGGGGTATCTTTCCTGAGCGGTCCGGTCTCCTTCATCGCGCCGGTGGCGAACTATGCCGGGATCGCGGCAATGATTATGGCCTTTCATCTTACCGGGCGCTACGTTGAGGAGAGTGCCAAGGGGCGTGCCTCAAAAGCCATTCGGAAGCTGTTGGAACTCGGTGCCAAGACGGCCAGCGTGGAACGGGATGGGCGCGAGGTCGAGGTGGCTATCGATCAGGTGGTCATCGGTGATGTCATGATCGTCCGCCCGGGCGAGAAAATCCCCACTGACGGCGTTGTCGTCTCCGGAGAGAGCGCCGTCGACGAGTCGATGGCGACGGGTGAAAGTATGCCCGTCACGAAACGTGAGGGCGATGAGGCGATCGGCGCCACCGTCAACCAAGAGGGTTTACTCAGGATACGCACGACCCGCGTCGGTAAAGATACGTTTCTCGCGCAGGTCATCAAGTTGGTGGAGGAGGCGCAGGGAACCAAAGTCCCAATCCAGGCATTCGCCGACAAGGTCACGTCGGTTTTCGTGCCCATTGTCATCGCGATTGCCGTCCTCACACTGGTGGCGTGGTTCGCCCTCCCCGGCGTCACACAGTCGCTGATTGAACTCGGGGCATTTCTGCCGTGGGTCGATCCCAGTTTGAGCACGTTGACGCTAGCGATCGTCTCCATGGTCGCCGTCTTCGTCATCGC
>SLDA01000579.1 GCA_007125545.1 Thermoflexales bacterium
ACCTTCAGCATTCCGGGCGGCGACGCGATGTCGGCATTCGCTTATCGGTTGGTCGACGACCCTGAAGGGCTCAAGCAGGAGGCCGCGCTGCACGTAAAGAGGGCGCTGGAGCGCGCGGAGCGTATCTCTCGGTCCGGGTCCCTTGACGGCTTCGCCCTCTGTTCAGACTACTGCTTCAACACCGGGCCTTTTCTAAGACCCTCACAGTTTGCCGAATTTATCACGCCCTACCTCGCTGAGTTGATCCAGGGCTATCGCGACCTGGGCTTCTACACGATCAAGCACACCGATGGCAATATTATGCCCATCCTTGACCAGCTCATCCAGGCGAATCCCCATGCGCTACACTCGCTGGATCCACAGGGCGGCGTGGACATCGCCGAAGTCAAGCGTATCTGCGGCGACACGATCACGCTGATTGGTAATGTCAATTGTGGCTTGATGGACACCGGGACCGACGAGGAGGTTGTAGCATCCGCCCGCTATGCGCTTCAGCATGGAATGGGGTCGAGGAGCGGCCCCGGTGCTCGTTATGTGTTCTCTACCAGCAACTGCGTCTATACGGGAATGCAGCTGGAGAGATATGAGCTCATACTCGACGTTTGGCGGCGAGAGGGCGTCTACGCATCCGCCGTCTGACGATTGACGGTAGATCCAACCCGGGATTGCCCCGGTTCTATAGTCAGATAGAAGATTAATTTACACTTACAAGGAGTAACGACATGAGTGAGCACGTAGAAGAGCAAGGGAGTGCTAACCAGGAAGGCCTGGGTACCCACATTGTTACGCAGATTGCGCTGGTTGTGAAGGACATCAACAAAACCATCGACGCCTATTGCAGGGTCTTGGGACTGCCCAGGCCTGGAGTAATGATCACCGATGCCGAGAATGCAAATGCCACATACCGCGGCGAGCCGACGAATGCCCAGGCCAAGTTGGCGTTCTTCAACCTGGGACAGGTCACACTTGAGCTGATCGAGCCATTGCCCGGTGGCGGCGGCAGCGTCTGGCAGGAGGTGCTCGACGCAAAGGGGGAGGGAGTTCACCACATCGCTTTCAATATCCAGGGCACCGACCAGGTGACCGACCACCTTGCGGCGCACGATATTCCCGTTATCCAGCAGGGCGACTATACGGGCGGTATGTACACTTACGTGGATAGTGAGCCGGTGCTCGGCGTGATGTTGGAGCTGCTGGAGAACTTTCCCGAGGACGAAGGGGGTGACTAACGTGACGAGTAGCAGAGAGGGCCAGCGTCCATGAACGCAGCAGAACAATCGCATTACGGACAAGTCGATTGGGACGATCCTACTGTGATTGCCCGCAATAAAGAAGCGGGCCATATTAACTTGCTGCCCTATCCGGACGTGGATACCGCACTGGGTGGCGATCCGACCGCAGCTCACGTCACGTCTCTGAACTGCCACTGGCGCTTCCGTTGGGCTCCGAATCCGGCCTCCGTACCGGACGATTTCTGGACGCCGCAGTACGACGACGCGGACTGGGACGAGATTCTGGTGCCCGGTAACTGGCAGACTCAGGGCTTCGGAATCCCGATGTACACCAACGTGCAGTACCCCTTTCCTATCGACCCGGGTTTGAAAGAAGCGCTCAAGTCCATGCAGTGGTCGCCGAGGATCTCGGAGATGAAGGTGCCGGAAGAGGCGCTCTCTTATCCGCTAAGCGTGCCTCACGATGACAACCCCACCGGCTGCTATCGCACGACGTTCGAGCTTCCCGATAGCTTCCGCGACCGGCAGGTTTTCATCCGCTTCGAGGGCGTGGATGCCGGTTTTCATCTATGGCTCAACGGTGAAGCCGTAGGCTACAGTCAGGGAAGCCGTCTCCCGGCAGAGTTTGACCTCACCCCTTATCTGCAGCCCGGCGAGAATCTGCTGGCGGCTGAAGTCTATCGCTGGACGGACGGTTCCTACCTCGAAGACCAGGACTTCTGGCGGCTGAGCGGTATCTATCGGGACGTGCTTCTCTGGGCTGTTCCGCCCGCCCACATCTGGGACATCGCTGTGGAGACGGCGCTGGATACCGCTTATCGTGACGCTGATCTGAAGGTCGATGTGACCTTACGCAACGTGGGTCGCGATGAGATCGCCGCTTACGAGGTCGAGGTGTCGCTGTACGATGCTCTCGGCGAGCTTGTGGTCACGTCGGGTGCGGAGCTGGAGCCCGGCCTCGCAGCCGGTGAGCTTGCATCTGTGCGGCTATCTGCCGAGGTCGAAAACCCGGCCAAGTGGACGGCCGAGGATCCGGTGCTCTATACGTTACTCTTGGCGCTGAAAGATGATCGAGAAGAGGTGATACAGGTCGAGCGCCTGCATGTAGGTTTCCGCCAGGTAGAGATCAGAGACGGGCAACTGTGGATCAACGGTGTGCCTGTGGTGCTTAAGGGGGTCAATCGACACGAGCACGACCCCGAGACGGGCCATACGGTCTCCTTCGCGTCCATGATGGCCGACATTCGCCTGATGAAGCAGTTCAATATCAACGCGGTGCGCACCTGTCACTATCCGGATGATCCGTCCTTCTACGATCTCTGTGATGAATATGGCCTTTACGTGCTGGATGAAGCGAATATCGAATCGCACGGTGTCTGGGATCGTCCTGCTCAGGATCCCGTGTGGCGAGACGCTTTTCTGGAGCGGGTCTCTCGCATGGTGCTGCGTGACCGTAATCATCCATCGGTCATCGGCTGGTCTCTCGGCAACGAGGCAGGATGGGGCCCGAATTTCGAAGCGTGCGTGGATTGGGTTCACGAGAACGACCCGAGCCGGTTCGTACACTACCATCCGGGGTACGATGAGCCGGGGCTGGACGTCATTTCCTTGATGTATCCTCAGATTGATAGCTTGGCTGCCCATGCCGCTGGAACTGTCGAGATGGCCGATCCCGATGAGAGCCGTCCCATCATCATGTGTGAATATGCTCATGCGATGGGAAACAGCCCGGGCGCGTTCCGGGAGTATTGGGATGTCATCGAGGCCTATCCGCGGGCTATCGGTGGGTTTGTCTGGGATTGGGTTGATCAGGGATTGCTGCGCACAACCGAGGAGGGCGAGGAGTGGTTTGCCTACGGTGGCGATTTCGGTGATGAGCCGCACGATGGCAATTTTTGCATCAACGGTCTGATCTGGCCCGATCGGGTTCCCCATCCCTCGCTGTGGGAACACAAGAAGGTGTCGGAGCCGGTACGGGTGGAAGCGGTGAATCTGGAAGAGGGTGTCGTCCGCGTGACCAACCGGTACGATTTCTCCGATCTGAGCCATCTCGTGGGGAGGTGGTCCGTGAAGCGTGACGGTGTGGTGATCAGATCGGGCGAAGTGCCGCCCCTGACGATAGCGCCGACCAAGAGCGAGGTCGTGTCGCTCTTCTCGGAGGCTCCGTCCATTCCCGAGCCTGCCCCCGGCGTGGAGACTTGGTTGACGCTTAGTTTTGTACTGGCCGACGCCGCGCCGCTGGCGCCGAAAGGCCACGAAGTGGCCTGGGCACAGTTCTTACTGCCTGTCAAGGCGCCGGCTGAGGCTGTCGATACGGCCACGATGACCGATGTGAAGGCTCAAGAGACAGAGACCGACCTTATCGTTGGGGGCTCGAACTTTGCCATTACCTTCGACCGGGAGACAGGACATATCCGCGCCTGGACGCATGAAGGGCGCCAAGTTGTCAGCGAAGGCCCTAAGCTTAACCTTTGGCGCGCCCCGACCGACAACGATGCCAAGCAGTTTGCCGAGCTTTGGCAGGAGGCTGGCCTCGATGCCTTAACCGAGACCGCGACTTCCATCTCGGTCGATGAGTCTGAGCCGCACGTCGTCCGCGTCACTGTAGAGACTGAGACCCAGGTAGATGGCGTGAGCGCGCACTATACCTATGCCATCTACGGGAGCGGAGATGTGGTCCTCCAGCATGTTGTGGATGTAGCCGAGGGAGTTCCACCGCTAGCACGTGTCGGTGTCACGCTGACGCTGCCCGAGGAGGATTCGCAGGGTCACGAGACCTTCACCTGGTATGGGCGCGGCCCGCAAGAAAGCTACGTGGATCGCAAAGAGGGGGTGCGCATCGACGTCTACCGCAGCACGGTGGATGCGGAATACGTACCTTACGTGAACCCGCAGGAGTATGGTAACAAGACCGATGTTCGATGGGCCACCCTCACTCGACGTGATGGTCGTGGTTTGCTCGCCGTGGGCATGACTTGGCTTGAGGTCTCCGCTATGCATCACACTGCGCGCGACCTCGCTGAAGCTGGGCATACTTATGAGCTGAAGCGTCGCCCCGAGGTCATCCTGAATCTGGACTTGGCGCAGTCCGGGCTGGGAAGCGCGAGCTGTGGTCCCGGCGTTCTTCCAAAGTACCAGTTGACGGCATCCGGGTATCGCTACTGCCTGCGGTTGCGCCCGCTGAGTGAGGGTGATGATCCGATAGCGCTGGCGAAAGTGCAGTTTCCATGCCCATAAGGAGACTGCG
>SLDA01000494.1 GCA_007125545.1 Thermoflexales bacterium
AGGCGACAACCTCGCCGCCATTGAGATAGCGCCCCAGACGAGCTCCCACGCGGCACGTCTGCTCGGGGCTGCGGCTGATGAACTCAAGCGTATCCTTGGTCAAGATGGGCATAGTCTGACTCAGAACCTCTACTGATGCCATTATACTACAAGCCGATTGTCTTCCAATTCAACGATCGCCACGCCAACGGTCAGGCCGATTGTCAAGCCGGCTGCGGCGTCAAGCCAGTGTCGCGTTTCGGGAATGCGCGATTATCATCGATCAAGTAGCTCAAGGAGACGCAACGCAGCACGCTTGGCCCCCGCCTCGCTCTCACCTGTGGGGCCCACACATGAAGGACAGCCTTCCAAACAGGGGCATCCCCGCACGCGTTCCAGGGCCGCACCAACCAGACTCGGCCAGAGATCGAGGAGACGCGGCGTAAGCCCCACACCTCCAGGAATCCCGTCATAAAGAATGACCGCAGGTTGGTGTGTCTCACTATCGCGGGCCTCCACTGAGGTGCCGAGATCTCCCGGATCGCACATCAGGAAGACCGGCGCGAGATGCTGCAACAAGTAAGCCAGTCCGGTCAGCGCTGTGTGCGCACCACGCGCCCGCTCCACCGTCTTATGGCAGACTGAGCAGAGGGATACCAAGTTTTCCGGGGTGTGCGCCAGCCTGAGCGCCATTGACCGCGCATATTGTGCCATAAAGCTACGCAGCGGGGTCAAGTGGTGCACCTCCAGCGGACGATCCGTTACGGCGGTCTGACCACAGATGCGACAGCGGTGCCCATCACGCTCCAGCATCTGCTTGCGAATCTCCGGCCATTCCGGTCCATAGTCAAGGGGCGCAACCATCACTCCCTCGCTAGCCAGCGCCTCCACCAAATCAGGCTCCACCGTCAGCCGAAAAGCTTCGGTTTCCATCTGCTGTTCTGGGAGGTTGATTTCGCCCCATCCCAGTGTTTCGCCTGTGCCAAGGGTAACACGGCGATAGGCTGCCGGCTTTGTGCGGACCAGGACTTCTTCATCCGTGAGAACGGCATTCCGCTCCCGAGACCGACGTTGCCGGAAAAGGTCGGTCGTCACCTCATCAGCACCGGGATGCGGAGCACCGTTGGCTTGCATAGAAGCATACCCCTCAGTCACAGCAGCGGCTGCCGGCACAGATCGGCGCAGCACCAGACGCTCGACTTTTGTAGTCGCCGATGCAACCGTATAGTAGCCCAGGTCGGCAGGGCGTGCCGAGGCTATCCCCTGCTCCCAGTCAAGTGCCTCAATCAAATAAGAGACGGCACCGTGAAAGTAGACGGCGCCCTCGTGAACCATACGGGCTGCGCTGGGCCGATCGACGGTCCCGATCACGCCGGCCTCCCCAGCACGAATCACCACATTGTCGGGCGTAGCGCTGCGTAGTGAGATCGCTTGCGCTGGATACGTCTCCCCTACCCAGGTATAGACGGTCTCACCTTTCGCGGATCCGGCGTGGAGCACGCCTTCCGTAGCGAGCGCTGCCAACAGCTCGTCGACCGAGGCGCGTCCCGGAACAGCGGTTCCGAACCCCTCTGCCGCCTGAAAAGGGAGCTCGAAAGCAGCGCACGCCAGGTGTGAGGCAAGCAAGCTCAGCGCGTCAGGATTCACAAAGGCTTGCTCAGGAGAGCGTCCAAAGAAGTACTCCGGATGCATCACCAAATACTGATCCAACGGTGCCGCGGTTGCGATCATTACGGAGAGAGATGTTCCAGCACGCCGTCCGGCGCGCCCCATCTGTTGGCGCGTCGCGGCAATCGTGCCAGGGTATCCTACTAACACGGAGGCATCGAGAGCGCCGATATCGATCCCCAGTTCCAGCGCATTGGTCGCAATCACCACGCGCACCCGGCCGCCGCGAAGTCCCAACTCGATCTCCCGGCGCTCGCTCGGAAGGTAGCCACCGCGGTAGCCTTGGATGGTCCCCGGATCGTAGCCGAGAGCATGTGCGCGCGATCGCATGTCACGTAGCAGCAGCTCGACTGCTAAACGAGAGCGGGCGAACACGATGGTCTGGATATCCTCCTGCAACAGTCGCGCTGTGAGCCTAAGCGCTTCATCCGCAGCACTGGCCCGCAGGCCCAGGGTCGGATTGACGAGAGGTGGATTATAGAAGATAACATGCCGCTTGCCATAGGCCGCCCCATCTTCCTCCACGGCTGTGACCGGTGTCTCCAGGAGTGTCTGGGCCAGGTGCTGTGCATTACCTATTGTGGCAGAAGCCGTCACATACTGTGGCGTAGCCCCGTAGAAGGCAGCGATGCGTCGTAACCGGCGGAGCACGTTTGCCACGTGGCTGCCAAACACGCCGCGATAGACATGCAATTCGTCTAGTACGATGTAACGCAATCCCTGGAAGAAGCGCATCCACTGCGTGTGGTGCGGTAATATACCGAGATGGACCATGTCCGGATTCGACACAATAATGCGGGCTTCCTTGCGGATCGCCGCGCGAAACCTTTGGGGCGTATCGCCGTCATAGGGGCGGAGCGCGATGGGAGCATCTAGCATGTCGATCCAACCCTCAAGCGCCGCGATCTGATCGTGCGCCAGAGCTTTCGTGGGGTAAAGGAGCAGCGCCGTGGCCTTGGGATCGCCCAAGAGCGTGTGTAGCACGGGCAGGATGTAGCCGAGAGTTTTACCGGACGCTGTTCCCGTTGCCAGCGTCACATTTTCCCCGCGCAACACCGCCTCAACCGCAGCAGATTGGTGCTCATAGAGCTCGTGGATGCCTAATGATGTTCCAGCCGGCAAGAGCCGGGCATCGAGGGCCCGCGTCCACGGTTTCCCCCGCGCCTGCTGGCCGGGCAAAGTGTGCCAGGCCGTCACGTTACGGATAAAGCCAGGATCCGCTTGTAGTCGCTGCAGCAATGGGGCCAGCCGATCCGGATCTCCCATATGCATCGTCTAGCTTGGCTGCGCAACTCTGGTCGCATCACGCCGCCGCAATAGAAGCGGAATCCCGACCAAAGCGGACAAGCAAACGGCAACCAAGAGCAGCTGAAAACCTACACCCAATACAGCGAGTGCCCCTCCTACAGCGGGCGAGAGACCGGCTATCCCCACCCCACCTAGACTCATCACCACGTTGAGGTTCCACAACCCGTGGAAAACGACGGCCACGGCATAGCTTAGCAACAGCGCCCATCGCTTCCCCCGCCAGAGATAAGCCCATCCGACACCGAGGATGCCGCCGGTCAACGCATGCATTGAGGTTGCCAAAACGCGCACACCAACACCGCCTAGCCAAGCCGTCGTATCTCCCAGACCCAGCGCGCCATTGGAAATACCTTCTAGCCACGCAAAACCCAACCCACAAGCCACGCCCCATATGAAGCCAACTAAGACAGAAGGCTTGACCCAGATGCCCATGACGCCCAACACCAACGTCTTGCCAAACTCCTCGACGAGTGGCGCGATGACGCCCAGAAGGACAGCCAATCCCAAGAGAACAATTGGGGAGGCCACCAGGGTCAAGATCTCCAGCTCATCAGTCGGTGGCTGCAAGGACCAGCCCTCCAGCAACACAATAATCCGCTCGAACTCATCGACACCTCCGGGGATCACCATTGCCACAGCAACAGCGACAATGCCGCTGATAGCAAGTCCAATCAACTCCAGGGGGATCGCCAAGGTTACGCTGGTGGCACCACCTGCTGCTGCCAGGGAAAGGCGGCGTCCGGCGACCGCCGATCCTCGACCGGAGAGCAGGGCCAGCAACGAGAGAAGTAGAAGCCCCGGTAGCAGAATCAGGGCAAAGTGAAAAGGCGCAAAGAGCGGTGTATTCTGCACGTCAGATGGCAGTAACACCGCCAATACAGCGATCGCGACACTCACCAGGATGAGGTAAAGCCAGGCCCACCGGCTATAGAAGTGTCGAGCCGGTGCCCGGCGCCAACCCCGGACACTTCCAATCAGGAGAGCGCTTCCCAAGGTGATGGCCATCAATCCGTAGCTGGCGCTGATAGTGCCCGCGCTCCCAAACAGAGCAGGGATGAAGAAGGGAAGTGCCAGCAGCACACATCCCAGGGCAACCAAGCCCGCCGCTATGAATCCAGCCAAAGCCCATAGCCAACGGGGCAAGTCTGCGGTGTGTTCAGCCAACAGCTCCGACTCAGCATAGGGGATTGGACGATCCGTCACGCTCATCAGCGACTCACTTTCAGTGACACAACCTATCGAGATTACTAACAGACCTCGGAGAGAAGCGGGGCGCTACACATTACTCAGCAGCTATAACAGAAGGACGGCGTCGGCATCGGGCAGTGCCTCGAAACCGACGCCATCCAACCTCAGCCACAACCAAAGCAGCGACAGCTAATTCTTGTTTATCTGAATCGTCTCGACAACATCAGCTGCCGGTGCCAGGGGATCTCCAAAGCTACGGCGCGCCAACTGATCAAGAAGATCCAAGCCCTCGGTCACCTGACCGATGAGCGCAAACTGACCACTGAGTTGCACCGCATCGGCGCCCAAGGTCACAAAGAACTGACCGTTAGCGAGCATGCCCACTAACCCCGCCCTATCGAAAGCGTTCTGTGTCTCGCCCTGGCAAAAATAACCGGGATAGCCAACGGTGGAGTTGGTCGGATCACCGGTGACTGCTACAAAATCATCGGCCACGAAGAAGAACTCCGAACCATCATACCATTGCTCCTCAGCGAGGAAAACGAAGTTGTTGACGAAGACGGGCGCAGCCGTCTGAAGCAAGTTGACTTTAATATCACCCTGACTGGTCTTCAGGACGGCCTCGTAGTCGGCATCTTCATCCAGTGTCATCTCGGGGGGACCCGCATAGAAGAGATCGTCCTGACGCTCAATGATATCTTTGAACGCCATAAGTCCCTGGAGCGACAGCCCGATGTCGGAGGGAAATAGCACATTATCGAAAATGAGACTGGGGGTTCCCGGAAGCTGCAGTTCACGAGCCTCTTCATACTGGGCATCGACTTTAGGTGCATAGGTGCCCTCGGCGAGAGCGGTGTCGAAGGCCTCCACGTCCAAGTCGAGTTCCTCAGCGTAGACACTCAACTGCTCGAGGACCTCTCCCTGCGACAACCCATTCCATTCGCGAAGTCGATCAAAGATCAGGTTGTGCATCTCCCAAAACTTACCCTGCGCACCAGCAGCCTCAGCAGCCTCAGCCATAACTTGCGCATGGGGGTTAAAATCGAGCGGGAAATGGCGATAGACCAGGGCAACCTCCGGATTCATCTCAAGGAATGTCTCGAGCACAGGATACATTCCCCCACAGCCGGGGCACTGAAAATCGGAATACTCATAGATGATCAACTCCGCATCCTCAAGCGAGGCGCCCTTCACGTAGTCGGTGTCATCAACCTCCCGCACCGGCAGTTCCGGAAGCGGGGCCGCCTCACAAATAGCGAGGGCGTCAGGGGCAATGGGGGTCACCGGATCCGCGGGATCCCCAAGTGTCGGGCTGGTCAGATCGGGCGCAGCGGATGTCGGGGTTGCGGTGGGCTCGGGCGTGGCAGGCGTACCACACGCGGACAGCAGCAAAACCAAGATCAGTCCTATCCCAAGGACAGATCGTCGTCGTCCTATCGTTTTCATTATCTCCACTCCTATCGCGACAGTTATATAGAAAGACATTGTACCAGTAAATGGCTTTGGAACAATGGATTTCTAGAATAAGCAGCCGCAAAAGAGACGAGGTAGACGCGGAGCCGGAGCGGATCGGCAAAATGAGTTCCGCAAAGAATAGATCAGGATTTCCGCGCGTGAAGAGGAGCATCAGCGCCCCAGAATGGCGCGTGTTCGAAACGCCACAGTCCGATCAAACCGGCGACGGCTACTGAGCCACCCACCAAGTAGCCCTCCAGGACACTCGCTCGCGTCACGAAAATGGCGACGAGGCCCAGCAGAAACGCGGCGATATACAGCAGGAACACCGCCTCGCGCCGGCTGAATCCGGCATAGGTCAGCCGATGAGAAGTGTGATCGATGCCGGGCGTCGTGAGCGGATTCAGACGACGCCGCAGCCTCGAGACTGTCACCAGCGCAGTATCGAAGATGGGAATGCCAAGCACCAGAACAGGAATCATCCAGGTGACGAACGAAACATTGTCCGGGAAACGCAGTTTGATGCCGACAGAAGCGAGCAGAAAGCCAAGAAAAAGACTGCCGGAGTCGCCCATGAAAATGGTTGCCGGGTTCCAGTTGTAAATGAGGAATCCGATGCACGCCGCCATCACAGCAACAGCAAGAGCCCCTACCAGATACTGTCCGGTCAAGGCACACATCAGAGCGAAATGCGCTGATGCGATGGCTGCAATACCGGCAGAGAGCCCGTCCATATTGTCCAGGAGGTTAAATGCGTTGGTAATCCCGACAACCCATAGAATCGTCACCGTAATATCGATAACGGGAGCCCGAAACATAGTGACTTGCACACCGGTCAATATGAGCAAACCCACCGCCAGAAGCTGGCCGGCCAGCTTGAAAGATACACTCAGGCTGAAACGATCGTCCCAGAAACCAAGAAACGAAACCAATGTAGCTCCGATAAGGATGCTGCCCAACTCGCTGTACACGCCACGGAGCAGCAGGGCCGCGATCAGAGTGCTCACGAAGATTGCCATGCCCCCTAAGCGTGGCGTCGGCACCGTATGTACTCTACGAGCCGGGTCCGGCTGGTCAACGACACCTAAACGGAGTCCCATCCAACGAGCCCAGGGCGTACTCAAGACAGCTAACAGCAGTACGCCTGTAAAAACTACCAGATAAGCTGTGATATCAGCATTCACCAGCCCGATCTCCTAACTCGTCCAGGCGGCAGGAGCCGACCGGGGCGATCTCAAGGCTGCGGCAGCGGATCGCCCGAAGCAGCGTCGTCCTGCCACTCCAACGTCACCAGCAATTCCTCGATCAGATCGCGTTGATCGACAGGCGCCACCTCTAGAGCCGCGCGCGCCGCCTCAATAGCCGGCGCCACTTGTCCAAGATTGGCATACGCAATGGCCTGAATTCGGTAGATTTCCCATAGGTCACTCGACCCAGCACAGGGCACTAACGAAGTATCCAGGAATGCCACCGACTCATCCCAACGTGCCTCCTGAGCCAAAAGCTGGCCCACAACCCGGCGCACGGTGCAGTTATCCCTGATCGTCAGGGACGTCTGGTAGGCCTCGATCGCTCCTGCATAGTCTCCACGAGAGTGGCGCAGATCACCGATGAGCATCCACGTCTGCTCAAACTCGTCATCCACTGCAAGCGAGTGTTCAATTACAGCCTCAAACGCCGCCATATCACCCAGATCGGAGCCATACAACTGCGCAAGCTCATTCCAAAGGATGGCGTTGTTGGGGCTCAGCGTCAGCGCAGTCTCGTAATGACGTAGCGATTGCTGTAGCAACGTGACACGATGCGCATTGAGATCAGTTCGCGCAGATGCATCCAAATCCTCATCCTGTAATTCGTGAGCCAGGCGTGAAGCCCACGACTTGTAGAAGCGAGCTAGGTTCGCACTGTGGTCCGTGTTCAATGGGTTGATCTCCCGTGCCCGAGTTAGAATCTCTTCAGTCTTCAGGAAGAGGACTTCTCGCTCGGCTGAGGGTGTTTCAGCAGGCAATCCTTGTGCCAACTCCAGATAGGCTTTGCCCAGGAAGAGATAGTAGTAGTCCTCGTGCGGGGCTAATCTAATCGCCCGCTCGAAGTGCTGGATACCTACCTCTTTCTCGATAGGCGAGCGGCTGTTTGCGAAAACGCTCCCCTGCTTAAAGATAATGTCGGCGCGAACGAGGTTATAACTGCCATCCCTGATCAAGGGAATACTCAAGAAGAGTAAAATCCCCAGCACACCAAATGACCACTTGCTACCGGTCGTCCGCGGACGCCGGTTTTCCCGCATCAGTACCCAGGCAATCGTCACCAGGAGGAAAAAGATCAGCGCGTAGTACCAGCCCAGCAAACCGCTGAGGGCATCTGCCACGTCGACAATCTGATCACGACTGGTCACCTGAACTTGCGTCAGACCTGCCTGGTGGGCAGCGATCAGAAGGCCAAATACAAGCAGTCCAGCGAGAGAGATACCGGCATAGACGGCGACCGCCTTGATCCACCGGGTTTTCCGCCACGGTTCAAACATGCCATCCCGATCGAGTTCGCTCAGACCCACCACGCCGAAGAGAGCCCAAGTGAAGACAAAGAGCATAAGCGCGCCATACGCGCGCACCGGTTGCGGATAGTACTTCGTGGTCAGTGAGCGTACAAAGATTTGTCCCGCGCCTGTTAATTGATCAGGATTGTTGACGAAATCAAAGGCCAGCGTTCCTAGAAGGAAGGTGGACACCAGGCCTAAGGCTATGACCGCGGCAAGCCAAGGTTCAAAAGCGGAATTGGCGCGTTGTTGCCGCAAACGACGATTCCGACTGGACCCCTTATCTCGCTTCTGCCGACCTGATTTTGCTCTTGCCGGCGCCACTGCTTCAAGGACCGCCTCCTCTTCGGACAGCAATCCAGGCACCCATCGAAGCCCTAACACCACCAGAAGGGCAGCATAAGCCCAGAAGATCGTCCTTGTAGCAGCAATACCAATGCCAAAGTTGATCTCCACAAAATGGGCGAGTGCGCCTGCCAGCAGGCCGATCAGCAAGAGAGTGTGCGGATGCAGATCATGTAGGGGAAGAGATTGATCGGCCCGCGCCTCTTTCTCAGACTCCGCGCCGGCAGCGAAGAGCACGCGGAAGGCCTGCATTGTTATATAGACGATCGTTCCGACAAGAATGCCGAGCGGAATTGCGACTGCAAAGAGATAGGCTCCTTCTATCCACCAACCGGCGAGGAAAAAGAGCAAGGCAAAGAGTACATTCAACCCAACGTAGAGAAGTACGTCGCGACGCGAGTCAAGTAAGCCCAACCAATGGAGGCCCCACCCGAAGAAGCTGCCGAAAACGAATAGATAAGCAGCCAAGCCCAACATGCCGGTGATGACTAATGCATCCAATGTCTCATTGTGTGAGCGGTCCGGGGATGCTGTGCGCGACTCGTAATGCCCTAACTCAGGAGGATAGAACGAATTGTACGCCACATACATCGACTCGGGCCCATACCCAACCAGAGGACGGATGAAATTCAGCTTGTCGGTAGAGCCGTCGGGATAGATAATCGGTTCGTGTCGCGAAATCAGGTCAACCGCGCCCTGCCAAATGAGGCCACGCACTTTACCCGTGCCCGACTGCAACTCTGTGATCGTGGTTAGTCGCCTTAGGGCATCCACGCTCCGAACCTGCGATTGCAGCGGTCCGGGCACATTAACCGCGACAAGACCCAGAGCACCGATCAAGCCCACGCTGCCCCAGCCGATCCATAACCAACGCCAACCCTTCCGCTCCACCACGAAGTACAGCCACAGTCCACCAAATGCGAGCAGCGCGAGCGCCAATCCAACATAGACACCAAGCGTGCCTCTGAGCGCCCAAACCGATAACCCGGCCAGCGCTCCCGCAAGGGCCAAGGTACCCAGTCCGAAGCCAAATCCTTTCAGCAGATCCTGATAGCCCCCCCGTCCACCTGCCTCCAGTTTCATCTTTCGGTGCAGGACGACAAGAGCCAGGTAGGGCAAGGTGAAACCGGCGACCAGAATGCCGAGCCACGGACCGCGGCTACGGGAATACCAAATCGTGAGCAACGCCACGGCGAGAATGAAGATGTAACTCGAAGCCCGCAGGACATCGCTAAGCCGCGACGTCTCCCGCTCCAAGATATCATTGAAGCTCTCGATGATGCGAGCTGCTACTAAGGGTACGATCATGATCAGGTACGCAGCAACGAAAATGGCGTTACCCATATTCGACGCGACACGCACGGTGACGTCACCGGCCCAAGGTAGAGGATCAAGCCCGTTGTGCTGGATAATGCCATAAAGCGAGACCGGTAAGCTGCTCAGGATGAGGGCGGTGACGAGCCGGCTGAGTTGCGCGCGAGTCCGCAGACTGGTCAAAATTGCAAAGAAAATAGCAAGGTATCCAAAGAGCGTATAGAGTCCCTGAAGTCGCTGGTAGGAACCGAGAAGACTTGTAAACGGCACGAGCGAAGCTACGGTGCTCAGCAGATAGACGCCGAAAGTGATCAATGCGGGCAACACCAGCGGGGTATTCACGGAGAAGCGGAGAGACGGCTCTCCCCTGGCATACTCGTCCACAAAGCGCACCAGCCACAGAACAGCCATCACCACCGCAAGAGATCGCAGGGTCGTGAGCTTATCCGGCTCAAAGACACGGCTCGAATACACGTTGAAGAAAACCGGCGTGATTATGACGCCAAGTAACCAGCCCGCCTCCAATGCGCGATCGCAGAACAAACTCAGTCGCGATGTGGTCATAGGGAAGCTCCGTAATGCGATTGATCACATCGCACGCCACTTTTTAGCAGTGCCTGTTGCACAAGTACTCCTCACAGACGATATAAAATGAGAAGGCCACATGGCTCATCATACCCGACGGAAAGTAAAAGGCAAGAGATTTGTCAGCCAACGAGAATCACTAGCAAATCATTGACATTTGTACCGGTTGGACCAATCCGCAGAAGATCACCTGTTGCATCGAGTAGAGGATAAGCGTTATTTTCGCCTAACGTGGCGTGGAGGTTCCAACCTTGAGCGCGTGCCCGCCCCGCAGAGTCCCCATCTACCATCGCTCCGCCGGCATCCGTCGGTCCATCAGTACCGTCGGTGGCAAGAGCCATCATTGCAACGTTCTCCAGCCCCTCTAACCCGATCGCCGCTGCAAGTGCAAGCTCTTGGTTACGCCCGCCTTTGCCATTCCCACGTAAGGTCACCGTCGTTTCCCCACCCCAAACAAGACACGCAGGCGGACGAAGGGGAACCTCACGATACCGGACCCCCTTAGCCAACGCAACGGCAACGCGCGCGACCTCGCGCGCCTCGCCCTCAACGAAGGTCGTAAGCAGCAAGCCGGCGTAGCCCAACGCCTCGGCCTGCGCCACAGCGGCGCACGCAGCTTGATGGTTCGATCCCACGATCACATTGCGGACGGAGTCAAAGATTCGATCACCTGGTTTCGGTGTCTCGTCTCGCGCTCCTTCGGCACCCGCACGCAGATGCTCCAACACGGCGGCGGGCGTCCTCTCCAGCAGCCTGTACCTCTCGAGAACCTCGAGTGCGTCCCTGTAGGTAGTTAGATCGGGGGCTGATGGTCCCGATGCAATAACATCCAACCGGTCGCCGACGACGTCGGATAGAACTAGAGCTGCAAGCGGCACCGGAGCCGCGAGGCGAGCCAGTTGTCCACCCTTCAACCGCGAGAGATGCTTACGAATTGCATTCATCTCATCGATGGTAGCACCGGCGCCGAGCAATATCTCCGTCAGCGCTTGCAAATCATCTAATGTGATCCCCTCCACAGGCGCGGGAAGCAGGGCTGACGCGCCTCCGGACAGGAGCAGTAACACCCGATCGCGATGGGTCAGACGCTCCAAGCAGGCGATGACGGCTCTACCGGCTCGCAAGCCGCTCTCATCAGGGAGCGGATGCCCGGCCTCGATCACCTCAACGGAGGGCGGTAGTCGATGCTCAACTGCGTGACCATACTTCGTGACCACGAGTCCAGATACCTGGTCAAGCTTGTTTGAGTCACCTGCGGTCAACACTTCGACAGCCGCAGAAGCCATCGGCACCGCGGCTTTGCCTACCGCCAAGAGCACGAAGCGATCCACGGAACTCTCATCAGTCCACGCCTCTCCATCAATCCACAACGCTGCATCATGACGCTGCAGGCAACGCTTGACAGCGGCTGCGGGGTCCACAGCTTTCAGCGCCGCGTTGCCAATCACGTGCAGATCCTGCCGTAGCCCTTGCAGATTCCGCGTGCGGTGATGTGGACTGTCGGGAAGATCCATAACCGGTTCCTTTCTGGCCAAGACTAGAACACGAAAGTAAAGGGCTTACCGCCTCAGCACCATCAACGCCGTACTAGCGGCCAACTCGGGAGTGTCGGCCTCTTGCTGCAGTAAAGCCACCAAACCAGCTTGCAGCGCCCGCCGAACAGGGATGTCGATAGCGGGCGGCAGCGCGGCTACCCCATGAGATAGCAAAGTGTCGGCGAACACCAGATCATCTGAAACCAGTCCCCATGCCTCAAGTGCCGATCTACGTGTCGGAGCCAACTCGGATGCTTGGGCAACCTCCGCCATATGGTTAGCGGATACCAACCAACGGGCCAACATCAGCACTGATTCGCGCCGGCTGGGATCCTGGGTCACTACCGCGATCCCCCACGTATGGAAGAGGGTGATGGGCAGTCCCTCTTCGGTCGGAGCCCAGGCCGGCAAGGCATCCTCAGGCGCTTCTGTCCAGAACTGTCCAAAGGGGACTGCAGAGAGATCACCGAACCCCTCCTGATAAGCGGCCCAACTCGCGGCCGCGTTGAGAATCATAAGAGTCCGCTCTGAGTCCAGAAGTCCATTTTGCTGCAGATCAACAAAAAAGGCATAAGTGCGTTCCAAACTGGAACGATCCAGGCTCGCCTGTCCCGTTTGATCCATCACGCGCCCCCCCGAGCCCAGGTAGATCTGCAGCAACGTATCACTTGCCAACCCTTCTGGAGAAGCAGCAGGAAACAAGAGCGAGTAGCTCCCAGAAAGCACGCCTGACCAGGTGAGCGGCGCGGTGTCTGTGATTCCCTCGCGGTATGCCATCTGATCGACGCGAGCCAGATAGGGAAAGGCCCACAAGCCAGCGCTATCGCTCAGCGAAGCTAGGGTAGCAGTATAGTAGTCGGCGTTCGCATCCAGCTCGGCGTCAAGCGGTTGCAGTAACCCGTCCGCAGCAGCGAGAAGCAGGTCATGCTGGTTAAGTACGATCAGATCGGGCAGGATCGACGGCGCGACCTCTGAAGCCGTAGACAATAGATGGTAGAGCCCTCCGGTCCCGATGCCCCTCTTCACCGTAGTGTTAACCGAAATGTCCTCGTAGGTGTAGCCATTTGTAAACGCGGCAAGCTGCGCAGCAAAAACCTCGGACAGGTCACTATCCTCGTAAGGGCTGAGTAGTTCGGGTACCCACAGCTGCAGCGTCATGCCCTGGAGGGAAGGCGGAGGCGTCGGTGTCGGAGTAGGCGTGGGGGTCGCAGCCGGACTATCGGGCGTGACGGGAGCAGGCATAGTCGATCGGACCGGTGCAAGCGGCAGATTGGGCATCCACGAGCAACCCACGGCGCCGATTAATACGACGACAATGAGCGACATCGTACCCCACAACTTTCGTGTTAGCTTCATTTCATTCGGCCTCTGCACTTACGGTAGGTGGAGCGTTTCCTGTATATTCGCGCACGCGAGTATAAATGGGCCGCTCCTGAAACTCCGGCGTCACAAATGCATAGTAGTCTTGGTAATTGTACAACGTTTGCGGCGTGCGGAACATCCAAATCGCCACGACGGGACACCAAGGCCAGTGCTCGTCCGCCCAGCGGTATGCATCGAGCGTGAACTCTATACGCTGCGCCGGGCGCACCGACCAAATCCAACGAGGATGATCGTTCCATCCCGCCTCCGTGATATAAATCAGCTTCTCCTGATCGCCATATTCAATCATAATCTCGCGCAGCAGCTCCACGCGCCGGAAGTTGATGAGATCCGCGGCAGGCTCCATCGCCGGCGCAAAGGCCAATCCGTACGCGTGCGCAGCGAGCGCATCGAAATAGGCGCCAGCACCGGCGTCGTACATACCGCGCAAGTAGAGCAAATCATCGAGCCCTGCCGGGCTACCCTCGGGCTCCAATGTAGGGGCCAGTGCGCCTCCCAAAACGACAATGTCCGGATTAGCTGCGTGGGCTACGGGATAGACGACGGACAATAGCTCTGTATACGCCACCGGATCCACAGTCCGGAACCCCCACTCAAAGCTCAAGTTGGGTTCGTTCCAGATTATGATGTGATCGACGCGACCCCGGTAACGCTCGCTGAAGATGCCTACGAACCGCGCGAAATCCTCGTAGCGAGCGCGATGCAGGTATGTATCCGTGACAGCGTGAGCGGTTCCTTCCCCAGCACCTTCTGGAGGAAGCTGTGCCCATCTTGGCACCATGCCGAGTCGAGCAATCACCTGCAGTCCTTGGTTCTCGGCATGATCAATGACCAGGTCCGCGTGTTCCCAGTGGTACTGTCCGGGTGTCGTCTCCATGTAGGCCCAAGGAAAGTACTCGACAATCCACGGAGACCCCATCTCCCGGATCATAGCCAAAGACTTCTGAATCTTCCACGCTTCTACCTCATCGGTGAGACGGGTGTGTACCCCCACCTTAGGATTGAGTGTCTGCACGTTGTGACGCGGCGGCAGCGTGACTACAATGACTTGGGGTCGCCCTGCCAATAGTATCATAAAGAGGAGTATGCCAACCGAAGCATTCTCCTTGACCCACAGGGCGATCGTCCTACGCCACCAGCGGCTCATCACCGTAGAGAAATCCCTCTCTCACACCTCAGGAATAACAAGACGTCTTGTCTCCTCAAATCCAGACATTATAATCAAAGCGTGGACTATCCAGCTGAAGATCATATCGACACGGAACGATTTATCGCAAAACTGCATAATGCGTTGACGGGCTCACTGCCGGGGACCGAGGCTCAACACAAAATGGCGCCACTGGGACATCGGCAGCCGGTGGGCCCTCCAGATGACGTACGCCAGTCAGCGGTGCTGGCGCTCCTACACCAGAGAGAGATCGGTGGCCTTATCTCGGACACACTCTCTCTCGTTTTCACCTTGCGCCCCAACTCCCTAAGGCATCACGCCGGGCAGATTTCCTTTCCGGGAGGCGGAGCGGAACCTCACGATAATAGCCTCGCCCGGACAGCCCTGCGTGAGACCTCCGAAGAGCTGGGTATACCCACCTCCCCAGTACGCATCCTGGGCGAATTGACCCCCCTCTACATCGCACCCAGCCACAACCTCGTACAGCCGTACGTCGGCTGGATGCCGCGTCTGCCGCCTCTGGATCCCGACCCGGTGGAAGTATCCAAAGTGTTCACCATACGGCTGGCTTACCTACTGGATCCCCTCTATCTTGGCAGCCATACTTGGCATCGGAACGGTGAATCTTTGACGGCTCCTTGTTATGAGGTGCCGGCAATAGATGAGTATGGCACCAACGACTCCAAGATCCATATCTGGGGCGCTACAGCCATGATTCTCAGCGAACTTCTGGCTATCATTCGTCCCCTGCTGGCGCAGATATAGCGGCAACGTTCGCTCGCCAATTCTAGCCGATAAGCCGACCTGCCAGGTCGTACTCAAACGCCTCAACAATCTCTACCTCAACGAACCGGTGAAGTGGCAGGTCCCCCGGGATCAGAACGAGCCCATCAATCTCGGGCGCATCCCGGTAAGAGCGTCCCACGGTCAACCCCTCTCCGCTCCCTTCCAGGAGGACCATCAAGCGGCGGCCCACGAAATCGAGAT
>SLDA01000148.1 GCA_007125545.1 Thermoflexales bacterium
CGCGTTTGTGGAACGGGTTGCCTAAGAGAACATCTGGTTTATGCACCATTCGCTGGACACCCTACCACCGAAGGAGTAACGACTTGGCAGAACGCGTTCGTATGGCAGTGATCGGCTGTGGTCGCATGGCGCGCAACCATTTGCGCACTATCCTCAAACAGACCGATACTACCGAAGTGACCGTCCTCTGTGAGCCCTGCCCCGCTCAGTTGGAGGAGACAGCTCAGGTCTTTGCCGAAGCCGGCGTTGAGCTCCCACCGAATGAGCCGGACCTAGAAAAGCTGCTAGCCGAGACGCGGTCAAGCGACGCTACCGAGTCGACCCGGCGCCTTGACGCGGCCTTTATCATCACGCCCCACAATCTGCACTACAGTCAAGCCAGGCTCTGCCTTGAGGCAGGCCTCGACGTGCTCCTCGAGAAGCCGATGGTCATGAGCGCGTCCGAAGCCCGAAGTCTTATGGAAGCGCGTGACGCGACCGGAAAGCTGCTCGTGGTCTCCTTCAACGGCAGCCTCTCGCCTGAGATCCGCGAGTCGGTGCGCCTCTTGCGCTCGGGCGAGTTGGGTAAATTGTTGAGCATCAGTGCCACGATCTGGCAGAGCTGGGGTCCCGGCACTACGGGCAAGTGGCGACAGGATCCGGTCATTTCCGGAGGCGGCTTCCTGTTCGATACCGGCGCCCACATGCTGAACACGGTCGCCGATTTGGCAGGCGAGGAGTTTGTAGAGGTGGCCGCCTGGATGGACAACGGTAAGATCTTGGGCTACAATCGCCCCGTCGAGACACTTGCCGCCGTCATCGCCCGGCTTGAATCCGGGGCTATGGTCACTTTCCACGGATGTGGAGAAACGGTGCGGAGCTGTGCATCAGACATACGCGTCTTCTGCAGTGACGCGATCTTGCGAACCGGTGCATGGGGCCAATTCCTGGAGCTTCAGCGGCAGGGAGAGCCCGATTTCGTAGCGGTGCCCCTGAACCCGTCTCTCGGCGCGTGGGAACAGTTCCTGGCGGTCCGCAATGGTGAATTTCCGAATCCATGTCCCCCAGAGGTGGGCCTGCGGATGGCCCGCCTCTATGATGCCATCAAGGCATCAGCGTCGCAGAATGGGGCTAGGGTGAGGTGCGAGTAGGCAAGGACGAGGGACGGAGTTATGAAGTATCAGTCAGGCCGCCGGCATCGCCGGCGAAGCCAGGCTTGCCGTTGGGATCGGCCTCGCTCCGAGCTCCAATGGCGCGCCGACTGCGACACGTCGGATTTATTCACAGCAAAGGAGAAACTTGAATGGCGAACGGAAACGGCAACAAGAAAGCATTGATGGTCTGGGGTGGCTGGATGGGGCATGAGCCCGATCTTGGCGTGCAGATTTTCGCGCCCTACCTGGAGTCACAGGGATACGACGTCACGGTGTCCGACACCCTGGACGCGTATCTGAACCGGGAGATGATGATGTCGCTAGACTTGATCGTACCCGTGTGGACGATGGGCACGATCACCAACGAGCAGGAGAAGGGACTGCTGGATGCCGTTGAGAGTGGGATTGGCGTCGCCGGTTGGCACGGCGGCATGGGCGACTCCTTCCGTGACAATGTGAACTACCAGTTTATGGTAGGCGGGCAGTGGGTAGCGCATCCCGGTGGCGTGATTGACTATGAAGTGAATATCACCAAGCCGGACGATCCGCTGGTCGCCGGGCTCAGCGATTTCCAGATGCACTCCGAACAATACTATATGCACGTTGATCCTTCCAATGAGGTATTGGCAACGACCACCTTCAACGGCGACCACGCATACTGGATCGCGGGAACTGTTATGCCTGTGGTCTGGAAGCGGATGTACGGCAAGGGGCGCGTCTTCTACACCTCGCTCGGTCACGTCGCCAAGGATTTCGAAGTCCCCGAGGCCCTCGAAATTATGCAACGCGGCATGCTGTGGGCCAGTAAATAGCATCGCACTCGCCATCACCTGGATCTGTAGGAGGAAAGTATGGACAAAACTAAGGTCGGAATCATCGGTTGTGGCAACATCAGCGGGATCTACCTGAAGAATGGTCAGGAGACTTTCGACGTCTTGGAGATAGCGGCATGCGCCGACCTCCTTCCCGAACGTGCTCAGGAACAGGCCGAGAAGTTTGGGGTCGGCTGTGCCTGCTCAGTAGAGGAGCTGCTGGCTGATCCTGAAATCAAGATCGTCCTCAATCTGACGATACCCCAGGCTCACTTTTCGGTCGCAATGCAGGCGATCGAGGCCGGGAAATCAGTTCACAACGAGAAACCTCTCACGCTGACCCGCGAGGAAGGCCGGCAGCTACTCGATGCTGCCGAGAAAAACGGCGTCCGGGTTGGCTGTGCACCGGACACCTTCCTCGGTGGCGGGCATCAGACCTGCCGCAAGCTCATCGATGATGGCTGGATTGGCGAGCCGGTTGCAGCAACCGCCTTCATGCTGTGCCACGGTCACGAGAGCTGGCATCCGAGCCCCGTCTTCTACTACAAAGCCGGTGGTGGGCCTATGTTTGACATGGGTCCCTATTACCTCACCGCCCTGATCAACTTGATGGGACCGGTGAGTCGCGTTTCGGGTGAAGCGAACATCACCTTCCCACAGCGGACGATCACCAGCCAGCCTCTCTACGGCACACGGGTTGATGTCGACACACCGACCCATATCTCCAGCACGCTGCAATTCGCCAGTGGCGCGATCGGGACCATCATCACCAGCTTCGATGTCTGGTCACACCAGTTACCGTGCATCGAGATTTATGGGACCGAGGGCAGTCTGCGCGTTCCCGATCCCAACGGATTCGGGGGCCCGGTCAGCGTCCGTCGGTCCGGAGCGTCAGAGTGGCATGACGTGCCTCTGACCCACATCTATGCCGAGAACAGTCGGGGCATCGGCGTCGCCGATATGGCTTATGGTCTGCAGTCCGGTCGGCCCCACCGCGCGAACGGCAAGCTGGCCTATCACGTCCTGGACATCATGCACGCGACCCTCGATTCACCGCTTCAGGGGCGCCATATTGCCATCGAGAGCACGTGCGAGCGCCCGGCGGCCTTGCCGATGGGGTTGACCGCCGGTCAACTCGACGCGTGACGGTCTGCTCAAGAGAAACCGGGGCTGGTGATCACCAGCCCCGGTTTGCGTTTCGCCATCAGACGGTAGTCTGACTACCGCCTCCTCAAACGTTCAAGCAGCCGTTGGAACAGGTTATCAAGCTCTACAGGCGGCCTGGGTACCTGCGGAGGCATGTTAGCACGCCCCGGTGTCGGCTCCCAACCCGATTGCCATTCACCCCGGTTATCACGGGCCAGCACTTGATCGGGCTCTAGCCTGGCTAGACGTGCCATGTCTTCCGCGCCCACCTCGTCACGCGACCTGTCTTCTTCATCGCGCAGGCGGAGCGTGAGCGTCACGCCCTCACGCGCCTGAATACCAGCGTGCGTCAGTATCAGACCGGACTCTTGGCTATGCACTACCACAAAGCCGCCAGCCCGCAGGATCGTGCCCTCGGCAAACCGGTAGGTGTTGCGCGCTTCATCATCCATCGACAGATCATCGCCCGCCACTTCCAGTACCCAGCCACTGATATCGACGATTCGCCGGGTAGCATTGGTTAACTCAATCCAGGCATCCCCTGCATCCACGACGCCATCTTCATTCCAGTCCACAGCGCCGGGCCGCGGCAGAATCTCATTGATCAGTACCGAACTCCTATCCAGACGTGGGGTTGCGATAGGCCGTACCGTCGCAGTGGCTCTTGGAGTAGCCATAGCAGTAGGTGTCGGGGTCGGATCGTCGGAAGGGTCTGGAGGCGGCGTTTCCGTCGGAGCCGGTGTCTCGGTCGGAAGGGGCGTTTCCGTAGGAACGGGCGTCTCTATAGGAGCCGGCGTAGAGGTGGGCGCCTGGGTGGGCTCGGGCGTCGGCGTTGCTGTCGGCGGCAGGGTGGGCTCTGCAGTGGGCGTTGCTGTCGGTGGCAGGGTGGGCTCTGCAGTGGGCGTCGCCAGGGGCGTTGCCGTCGGAAGGGGACCCAAGCGCTCGTAGTCGACCCTGATCAGGGCATTGCCCCCACCCTCATAATACTCGACGACGATGGTATGCTCGCCGTCCGCAAGCGGGAGTTCGCGCACGTAGACCGTCTCGCCGGCGCTTGTGTGCCATTCGTCGATCACGAGTTGGCCATTGACCAGGATCCGGACGCCGTCGTCCGCCCTGGCACTGAAGCGATAGATGCCCGCCGGCAGGTTGAGCGTCCGGCTCCAGCGCGCGGAGAAGTTATCGACCGGCATCCCCTCCACAGGGGCACCCCGGCCCCAGTCGAAGTTGATCTGAGCATCGTTACGCACCAGGGTAGGTGGTCCCGACAGGGTCGGATTAGACCAGTATTCGCCCTTCCACTCCGTAAACGTAGGCGTGACTGCATCCCAGTGTAATCGGATCCGCGCCTGTCCTGTGTTCTCATA
>SLDA01000265.1 GCA_007125545.1 Thermoflexales bacterium
CACCGAGCCGGGGCGGGTCTGTGTATGCTGAAATGAGTGAAGTGGCCTATGCCGGCTGCGGGGCGTCGGTCGGGCAGACCTCGGCGCAAGCGCCGCAGTCGATGCAAAGATCCTGATCGATCACGTACTTGCTGCTGCCCTCGGAAATCGCGTCCACGGGGCATTCCGGCACGCAAGCGCCGCACATAATGCAGTCATCATTAATGGAGTAAGCCATAGGTGTCTCTCCTCTTGTGTGTGAGTAAGGTTAACTAGGATGCGCTAGAACGTCTCATTGTGCACGGTTCGGGCACAGCCAACGCCGGATTATACGTGGTTTTTCCCTCTGGGCAAGTCGGGTTTTCCGCAGCTGAATCTACCTCGTGCGCCTACTCGAAGTCATCGGGCGAAGCCAGGAAGTTCCTCACGTAGGCCAGGTAGCCGCGGCGACCACCTTGTTTGCTCCAGTAACGTACAGACTTACGGATGCGTTTCAGACAGGCGATGAGGACGTCGTGGGAAACCGGTTTTATGAAACCGGTGGGGGTCATTTCCCATTCATCAGAATCTGTATCGTCATTGTCGTCTTCGTTGTCCGCGAACTCTAAGGCTTCTTTGACGACCTGGCTAATCAACTCACTGACTTCTTCCGGAGTTAGCTCCCGGTCTTCGCCCTCGTCGGCGGTCGTGTCGACATCTTCTAGCTCATCCGGACCCAATTGCAGCTCCGCGATCGGCTGCACGGCGTCGAAGACGGCTTGCGCGCCCTCGCCAAGGCGCGGCGACCGCGGCTCGTATCCACGCTCCTCGGCCTGGTAGTAACGGATCAGGGCGTCCAGAGCCAGCTCCACCTGTCCATCACTCAATGCGTCGACCTGGTCATCCGCTTCGACGATCGCGGTTTCCAGGTTCTCGAGCACGTCGGCATACTGATCTAATAAGGTTTCGTCATCCATAGTGTCCTCCCCGCTTTTTTCTTGGCAGCAGTTTACCTCATTTCGGTTGGTACAAAAGCTTTCGATTGCGATGGTGCCGTGAAACCGGTCAGGGCAAAGGGCTCGGGTTGCCGAATCCAGCCCTACAGCAGCATAACCGGCATCCCTGCGGCATCGCGAGCCGGCCTCGAGACCGTACGCGACGGGTTGATCTTTCGCTTGCCTCAGGGGACAATCAACAGAGATCGTTGCTGAACGAGATAAACGAGTGATTGCCTGGGAGGTAGACATGCGACTCAACCGAGAGAACTACGACCGCGCACGAAGCTTCGTGGCGGCACACGGGCGTCCTCTGGAGGAGGCGCGCTTGCGTGTGGTCTTCGACGGCGCACCCGCCGCGGAGGTGTGGCACGCCCTTAAGTCGTTCCAGAACCCGGATGGCGGCTTTGGGCACGGTATGGAGCCCGATCTTCAAGCGCCGGAAAGCTCTGCATTGGCGACCACGGTCGCGCTTCAGGTCGTGCGCGAAACGCGTGGGGCGACCGGGCAATCACCGCCCGATGACTTGATCGCGCCCGCGATCGGCTATCTGCTGGAGACATTGAATCCGCAGACCGCCACCTGGCGCATCATCCCGCGCAGCGCCGATGCCGCCCCGCACGCTCCCTGGTGGTCGCAAGCAGGCAGCGAAGCGAAGTTCGCCGCCTGGTCGCTCAACCCTACAGCCGAATGCGTCGGGTATCTTCACGAATACCCGGATCAGGTACCCGCGGAACTCCTGGTCGCCCTCTCCGAGACGGTTCTGACCCACCTTGTCCAGCAGGATCGCCTCGAAATGCATGATTTCCTCTGCTGCAAGCGTTGGGCCGAGACCCCGGGTTTGGATGCTCGACTCCGGGCGCGCCTATTGGGCGAACTGGGGCGGCTGCTGGACGGTATCGTGTGCCGCGATCCCACGGCGTGGCCCGATTATGTCCTGCGTCCGGTCCAGGTCGCGGAGAGCCCCAGCTCGCCCTTCTACCCGGCGCTGCGAGAGATCATCCCCGCCAATCTTGACTGGGAGATCGAGCAGCAGCATCCGGAGGGCGCGTGGCTGCCCAACTGGGATTGGGGGGATCTATCCCCTGAGGTTTGGGCGCGCGCTCGCCTCGAATGGGCCGGCTGGATCACGACGGGGAAACTGATCGTGTTCAAGCACTACGATCGCATTGCGTCGCCACTATAGCTTCAAGCAGAGGGCTGAAGTACATTGAGCTAGCCTCTCAGCTGTGCGGCTGGTCGCTAGGGTCCTTGTTGCGGGCTCGTCGGCTTTGGCTATTGCCGGCTTTCGCTTATAGTAAACATAGGTTGGTGTAGACCATCGGCGGAGAGAGGTCCTTCGCTGGGTCTTGAGCGAAACGGTCATCTTGTTTGAGATGTGTGACGATCGCAACGCGCCGGGCGTGGATGAGGGGAATCCGACCAGAGAGCGTTCGAAACTAGTCCCCGACGAGAAGGTCCCGGGATCCCCGGATCAGGTCTCGAACTCTGCGAGGGAGATAGCAACCCCGGAGGATGCCTTGCCTGGAGCGAACGGAGTCTCGGCTCCGCCAGGGCATCCTTCACGCACCGACGAAGGGACTCCAGCTTCAGCGGAGGTAGATTCGGCGTCTGTCGATGGAGTCTCGGATCCACCAGAGGAGTCGCCGGCTGCGCTTGAAGAGGATTCTCCTTCCGGCGATGACACCCTGGCCTCCGACGACGGGGATTCGGCTCCTCTACCGCAGGTGCCGTCCCTCGACGGTGAAGATCCCCCTTCGGCAGATGAGACGCCGGCTTCCGATGAAGCGAGTCAGCCTTCAGCGAGTGAGACTCGAGTCCCTCCCCCCGAAGTGCCGGCTCTATCGGCGGCGGCTCCGCCCGCAGATAACGACGCTCCGCCCTCAGACAAAGAGGCCAGCGTTCGCGATGAAGTACAGGCGGGGACGCGTGAATTCTTCCACCAAGTCCGGCAGCGTGTGGCTGGCTGGCACCTCTCCGGACATATGAGCAGAGCCTGGCGGCGCTTTGATGTATTCGGGGTGGAGGGGGCAGCCCGACGTCAGCACAAGGGGCTGAAGTACCTCTGGTACTACGGTTTCTTTGCCTCGAGCGCGGGCGCGTTCTTCAGCAGCTTCAGTTCTCTATACCTACTGGCCCTGGGCGGCACGCGTCGCGACGTCGGTTGGCTGGCTGCTGCTGCCAGCTTTGTGGGTATGCTAGGGCCGATACCCGGGGCTGCCATCACACAGCGTTGGGGCAAACCTAGGGCTATGGTCGTCATCGGTACCGTGCTACGCCGGAGCACGCTACTGCTGGCGGCGTTGGCACCCTTCTTTCTCTCCGGCAACACTCTGATCTTCACCGTGATTGGACTCCTCTCCGTGCGGCTGGCGTTTGTCGGCCTCTACAATCCCGCCCTGATGTCGTTGATGGCTGCTGTCATTCCCAAGCAGATACGCGGTAGTTATCTGGGAGCGCGCAAGATGGCCATGGCTATGGCCACGGTGGTTCTCGTACCCTTCGCCGGCTGGATCATCGACCGCATTGGGGAGCCTGCGGGATTTCAGATTGGGTTGGTGGCAGCGTTTGTGCTGGGTCTGGTGTCGGCCTTCTTCATCTGGATCATTCCTGAGACTCAGGTGCAAGAGAGCATCAAGGAGCAGAAAGATGGAGGGACGCTATGGGAGGCGCTGCGGCACAGTCGCGTCTTCCGGCGCTATATCCTGATCCGGCTCTTCTGGAACTTCTCACATCAGATTGGGGGCCCTTTCTTCAGGGTGTATCAGCGGGAGGTGCTGCTAACGCCGATGCAGCTCATTGGCTTGCTGGTGACCGTCTCCGCCATCACACGTCTGATCGGGCAGCGCTTTTGGGGTCATGTGGTCGACCGGCGCGGCGCGCGCTGGGTATTGGGAGTCTGCGCGCTGACGATCCCGGTTGTTCCTTTTGTCTGGGTCTTCGTTACACGCCCGTGGCACGTTGTCTTTGCGCAACTGCCCGGCGGTTTTTTGTGGGCGGGTTTTGAGATGGGCGCGCTCAACCTGTTGCTGAATCTGCCCGCGCCCAAGCACCGTACTCAGGCAGCGGCGCTTCACGCGACGGCCGTGCGTGCTGGAAACATCGCGGGACCGCTGGTCGGCAACATGATCATTCAGCAGCTGGGCTATCGCTGGGATTTCGCTCTCTCAGGCGCCGGACGGTTGATGGCTGCGCTGCTCTTCGTTGCACTGCTCCGGCCTTTTGCCAAGGTGCAGGCCATCGGCCAAGCAGAGTCACAGCAGCCGGAAGCTCAAGGTAAGAAGGCCGCGACTTGAGGTTTCCCTGCTTTGGGACTACCCTAGAGGCTGAATCCGCAATGGATTAGCATAAAGGAGATATCGACCTATGTCCTTTGACTGGAAACTGAACGAGCATGGGTACCTCGAGGCGCCGGGTCTTGCAGCTCTGGTCTACGACAATGAATACCAGGAGGGCAAGCAGGGCGGAGTGGAGGTCATCCAGCATGGCGAGCG
>SLDA01000408.1 GCA_007125545.1 Thermoflexales bacterium
CAGCAGCGTGATCACGCGTGACTCACCGTCTGTCATCATCGAGGTATCGGAAGGGGTCAGCCAGTCCACGAATATCTTGACCAGCCGGCCCTCCAAAGAGAGTCGCTCGTAGGCACCTTCGCCCTTAGGCTCGTCACCAAGACCGTAGAAGTGTGGGTATCCGCTGGTCTGGTTGACATTGTATGGATCAGCTGCCTTCTGCGCCAGAACGGCGATCCGCGCCTTGGCCTCCTCCAACACATTGAAGTCAATGCGCGCACGATAATCGAACTTGGGCCTGCGCTTCTCGAGCACGTAGGGGGAGGTTCCGGCGAAGAGGGTCGCGATCACACTCGCGATCTCGGCCATATCCCCCTCGTCGAGTCCACGCTGCGTGACCCAAGGAGTACCAAGCCGAACCCCGGAGGGATAGAGAGCCGTGGAATCGCCGGGAATCGTATTGCGATTGGCCACGATCCCTGCAAGGTCGAGAATTGAGGCTGCGGGATCACCCATCAGTGGGGTGCCGTGGGGGCCTTTGACTGTCTTGCAATCGATAAGCACCATATGCGTATCCGTTCCGCCATAGGCGACCCGCACGCCTTCCGACTTCAGTGCTTCGCCAAGAGCGATGGCATTCGCAACCGTCTGGCGCTGCTGCTCGTGGAACGTCTCCGTGCTTGCCAACCTCGCAGCTGCCGCGATCCCCGCGACAGTTTCCATATGCGGGCCTCCCTGAAAGCCGGGAAAAACAGCCCGGTCGATGCTTCGAGCCAGGTGCGACTTGTGCGTGACAATCACGGCGCCACGAGGGCCATTGAACGTTTTATGCGTGGTGAACGTCACCACGTCGGCGATCCCGATAGGATTGGGGAATGCATCCGCAACAATCAGCCCCGAGACGTGCGCGATATCGGCGAGCAGGTAAGCCCCTACCTCGTCAGCGATGGCCCGAAACTGCTTCCAGTCCGGCGCCCATGGGTAGGACGTGTATCCGCCGATGATCAACTTGGGCTTCGACTTCAGCGCCAGGGCACGAATGGCATCGTAGTCCAGACGCTCAGTCTTGTCATCCACGGCATAGTGCACGACGTCGTAGGTCTTGCCGGAATACGCAACTTTGCTGCCGTGCGTGAGGTGTCCCCCCACGTGTAGGGCCATTGACAGCAAGGTGTCACCGGGGTCCAGCAAGGCGTACTGGACAGCCGTATTTGCCGGAGCACCAGAGAGCGGCTGGACGTTGACATAGAGCTTGTCGGCAGGCGTCGCCGCGGTCGCGAAAAGCTCGGCAATACGCCGTCGCGCCAATGCCTCGAGTACATCACAATACTCGACACCTTTGTAGTACCGAGCATCGCCGTAACGACGGTAGTGAGCCAACTCTGCTGCATAATCCAAAAGCTCGGACTCGTTCAACCGACGCGTGCGTTCATCGGGATAGCCCTCTGCATAGAGGTTTGCGAAGGCAGAAGCCACAGCCTCGTGAACGGCTGTAGGTGCGATCGACTCGGAGGGTACCATAATCAGTTTGCGAGCCTGCCGCTCGGTTTCCAACCCGATCAGTTCGACTAATTCCGGATCCAGCGCGGACAATGATTTCCGAAAGAGGTAATCACCCATCTTCACTCCTTATTCATGATGCCAGCAGTTCGGGAGATGCCTACCAACATGGCAGATGTCGACAGCGTCGCAATCGATCTGTTCGAAGGAGCTGAGGCGGCCGACCCTGTTTAGTAGATCGTTTAGAACTTTATTTTACTGCCCTTAGAGAAAACCGCAAGCGGTGTTTTCGTTTCACTGCTTCGCGCTATACTAGGGAGCGTTTTGGGATGGCGCAGACCCGCTCCAGACCTTAACCAAAATCGGTATCGAATATGCCACGGCAAGATACGGAGACTACTCGGCTACCGCTGTTCGATCCCACATATCGAGGTGAAAAGATGGCGTTCAGACTACGAACTGCACTTCTATTAACACTCCTCATTGCCCTGCTCGCTGGAGCACCCACCGGCGGTCACGCTCGGTCTACATCGCCGGGAGATGCCGTCCCGGCCCATCCTTATAGAGCGGGAGAGCTGTTGATCAAGTTCGCACCCATCACCCCGCTGAGCGGAGGACAAGATAGCGCCCGCAGCGCTCTACAGAACTACGCGGCTGAGCGGATCGAAACGCTAGGCAACCTGCGCACCGAGCTCTGGCGCGTGCCGGAGGGGCGAGAATTGGAGCTAGCCACGCTCCTGAGCATGCTACCGGGCGTCGAGTATGCCGAGCCGAATTACGAAGTGCGCGCGCACTTAGTGCCCGACGACACGTATTACAGTCAGCAGTGGGCACATCCGATGATCAACTCACCCGCTGCCTGGAACTTGACGACAGGCGACGCTGGCGTCACTATTGCCATTCTCGACACCGGTGTTGATCTCCATCATCCGGAATTCCAGGGCCGGTTGGTGCCCGGCTACAGCGACTTCGGTAATGGTAGCCCCGATGATGACCAGGGCCACGGCACGCATGTAGCGGGCATTGTCGCCGCAGCGGGCAATAATGGGATCGGCGTAGCAGGTATGGCCTGGCAGGCCAGAATCATGCCGATCAAGGTTCTGGACGCCGACGGTAGAGGTAGCCACGCGGGCATCGCACGTGGGATGGACTGGGCGGTGGATCACGGCGCGCGGATTATCAACTTGAGTTTGGGTGGAACTGCATCCTCGACGACTCTGCAGACCACTATTGAGCGGGCACGCAGCCGGGGCGTGCTCGTTATCGCCTCTGCGGGCAACTGCGGAGATACAAACCACGCCGCGAATGGCTGCGACCGCCAGAACCAGCCGATATATCCTGCAGCCTACGATCAGGTCTTGGCTGTCGCGGCGACGACCAGCGGGGATAGCCGTGCCGGCTATTCCAATTCGGGAAGTTACGTAGATGTCGCGGCGCCGGGTAGCTCCATTCTCAGTACCGCATCAGCGGGTGCTTACCGCTCGGCAAGCGGGACTTCTCAGGCAGCTCCCTTTGTCTCCGGATTGGCAGCGCTGATCTGGTCTCTGGACTCCACCCTGACCGCCACTGAGGTGGAGATGATTATCAAGAGCACGGCTGTGGACAAAGGTTTGCCTGGTTTCGACCCTGATTTCGGTTACGGTCGCATTGATGCATGGGCAGCCGTTGCCAATACGCACTTTCAAGCCCCAATTCTGTACGAAGTGATTAATCCCGACCGCGACATGCAGTACACCGTGGATTGGTCGGATGTACCGTTTGCGAGTAGCTATACTTTGGAGGAAGCCGATAACCCCACCTTCAGCACGCCGCGTACCATCTACACCGGGGCATCAAGCCACGCGACGCTCACGGAACAACATACGGGAACCTGGTACTACCGGGTGCGTGCAACTCGATCCGGTTCCGGCACGGTGAGCACTTGGTCCAATGCGGTCAGCGTATCCGTGGGGCTCGATATGCCCGTACTGCTTCGCATCGATAACGCCGGACAGATGGAGTATCAGGTGAGATGGGAAGCGGTTGGGGGAGCCACCGGATATCGGCTGCAGGAGGCTGCGTCCCCCGATTTTTCCGGCGCCAGCACGCGCACGACTGCCTCTACCTTCTATAGCATTACGGCAGCACCCGGAAGTACCTTATATTATCGCGTGCAGGCTTTTGCCGGAAGTGGTGCCGTCAGCGGGCCATGGAGCAATGTTCAATCGGCTCATGTTCTGCCCGCTGCGCCCGCGTCGATTACACTCACGCCGGTGGATGCAGACGCCTACACCATCAATTGGTCACCAGTAGCCGGCGCAAACGGCTACCGGCTCCTGGAGACGGCAGTCGCCTCCGGTACATCTGTGACGCGCTATGTTGGCAAAGGGACTACTTATCAGGTCACCGGGCAGCCAAGCGGACGCTGGATTTATACTGTGCGTGCCTTTAATGCTGCCGGCGATGGCCCACCTATCGCCGCTGACGAGATGACGGTCACGATGCCCATCGTGCCGATTCCGGAGATGGCGCCGATCAACAATGCAAACAAGGACAATGTGTACACCGTCCAATGGACCGACAGTCCGACCGCCACACAGTATACGCTGGAGGAGAGCCGGACCCCCTGGTTCGAGGCCCCGACGGTTGTCTACACGGGAACGTCTACGCAGTATGTCGCTCTTGACCAGCCCGCAGGGCGCTGGCATTATCGCGTCCGCACCCACTTTGGGATCGTCCGAAGCCCGTGGAGTGATTCCGTTGATGTATCAGTTTCTGCTGAGGTCTATCTCCCTCTGATCACGCGGTAAACAACTGTCAAAGTATGTCTCCGGTTGGATAAGGATCAGGCTATCAGCCGGATAGGGAGGCCGCAAAGGCCGTCTCTATCCGGCTGTGCAGCACGTGATGGTTTGTCGGGTTAGACAAAGCCCTGGCGGGCAGTATAATTCGGGTCAGGTGAATGATGCTTGGTTCTAAACCCGGAGG
>SLDA01000077.1 GCA_007125545.1 Thermoflexales bacterium
GTTGTTGGTCTACGTGAACACACAATCCCAACGAACTATCTGGACATAAGTCAGGAGCCTTCTCTGAGAAAAGTAGTCTTGTTGTCCAGAGTCTTTCTAAAGATAGTCATGGTTATTCTGTTAAGTAACTTCATGTAGTCATCGTAGTAGGGCATGGGATTGTGTGGAAAACGCGACCAAGCCCCTAGGTCTAGCGGTCGAGGCACAGAGATGTCCCTACAGAGATGGTTGGTGGACAAACAGAGCTGGGGAGAATGTGTGGGAACATCTACAACGTCTCAGAACCACCTATAGCCGTCACCGAGCGAAATCCAACTCCGAACCATCTTTCCAGGCTGAGGATGATAGAGTTTTCCCCTGTTGTGACTAGTTATCCACGGAAATAGGGGTGTTTCTCCACAGCCCCCAACATCATAAGGTTTGATAAGGGTCGTTATTGCGGGTTTACGCCCCTAGTTCTAGGGGGAGGTGCTATGTATGACCTCTGTCTATTGGGGCTGTGTGGATGTGGAAAAGTATCGTTGGCGTTGGTTAGGGTGGAGTTGGATTATAGTTGTTACCCAGTTTGTCCTATGCTATAATGTTAAGAGCTTTGGATAATGCAGAAGATGTCGTGTTGCAAGCTGGAATTGCAGCAATTCTAGGATTTCGCAATCTTCTTGCGTGTGACTGCGAGGAAACCACATGGCCGATCAGGAAATCAGCGAGCTCCGCAATCGTATTCTGGGCATTATGATCCGCAGTGCACGCGATCAGTCGCGAGCCGCTCGGCGTGAATGCGCAGCTGTCTTGGGGATCTCTGTCAGTCGATTCGCAAGTTACGAAGACGGAACGCGTGCTATCTCACTTCCCGAGCTGGAGTTGTTAGCACGTTACTTGGAAGTGCCACTGAGTGTATTCCGGGTTACCGATTCATTGAACGACGATTCACTTGCCTCGCAGCTGCCGAATCCAGAGCTGTTCCTCCCTTTGCGTCATCGTATAGTTGGGGCGCGGTTACGCCAGATCCGTCTGGACAAGTCTATGACGCAAGCTAACGTAGCGGATCTATTGGGCTGTTCTTCATCCACGATTTCTGACTATGAATACGGGAATCGTGCTATTCCGGTCGCCGACCTGGAGATTCTGAGCCGAGGATTGGATGTGACGCTGGAATACTTTATGGATCGGGACAGTGATGTCGGCCTCTGGCACAAGCTTCACACAGAGTTTGAAGAGTTCAAAACGCTCTCCGATGAGATGCGGGAGTTTGTCCTGCGACCGATAAATTACAGCTATCTTGAACTGGCTCGCAAGCTGTCACAGATGCCGGCAGGACAGTTACGTGCTATTGCGGAAGGCATACTAGAGATTACGTACTAGGACCCGGCCTCTGGCACTTCAACTCCTCTCGCGTGAAACCATCCATTGTTTTGATGTGAGGTATACTATGGCAGAATCTAAGGCAGACGTACTGCAACAGGAAGGCCTACGCTTGTTTCAAGAAGGGCTGTATGATGAAGCGGTGCGCCGCTTCAGTGAAGCGATGGAGTATTTCGCTGAGGACGAGCGGGAGGTCGAAGTCGGGGAGATGCTGAACAATATCGGCATCATTCGCCGGAAGCAAGCGCGCTGGGATGATGCGCTAGAATCGTTGGAGGAATCGCGTCGAATCTTTACACGCAAGAGCGATAAGTCCCGTGAAGCTCAGACATTGGGCAATCTGGCGAGTGTTTATGCATCAACGAAGCGTCGTGATGAGGCAGAGGCGGCTTGGAGCGAAGCGGCTTCATTGTTCCAGGAGTTAGGCGAGGCGCAGAAGCAGGGTGACACACTCATTGCGCTTGGAATGTCGATGTTTAAGTCGGGACAACGCCAAGAGGGATTGGCAGTCTATCAGGCCGGACTCTCTCTGGTGCAGAAGCCGACGTTCTTGCAACAGCTTTATCGGGTACTATTACAGGTACAGTGTCGCGTTTTCGGGTAAGAGGTTCACCGAGCGCGTGTGTCATCGTAGATGTTTCACGTGAAACATCCTGTTTCGGGTTTGGGAGGCAAGCGATGAAGGTCTATTTGTTGAAGGATGTCCCCGGCGTAGGGGAGGCAAACCAGGTGGTCGAGGTGTCTGCGGGTCATGCGCGCAACTACTTGTTGCCGCGTAAACTGGCAGTGCGCGCAACGGACGGGCAAATCAAGATTGCGCAGCAGTATGCAGAGAATCAATCGCGGCGCACAGAGCGAGAACGAGCGCGCGCGCAGCAGTTGGCCGATACACTGGCCGAGACATCAATTTCCTTCAAGGTGAAAGCCGGTGAGGCCGGTCGTCTCTATGGTTCGATCACCTCGGCAGATATTGCGGAGCGGCTGAGTGGTGTGGTGGGCAACGAGTTCGATAAGCGTTGGATTATGCTGGATCGGCCCATTCGGGAAGTTGGTGAGCACACGATTGATTTGAAGCTAGAGGGAGGCGTCCGCGGTCACATTAAGGTGACCGTCGAACCATCAGAGGTTTGATGACAGATAGTCTAGGTATTTGGCTGCGCCGTTCTCGGGAGGCGCGAAAACAGGACCTGGAGGATGTGGTACGTGCACTGAGAATCCGGCATCGTTATCTCCAGGCCTTGGAGATGGGTGACTATGAAGCACTGCCAGGGCCAATTCAGGCAAGAGGCTTTCTGCGTAACTATGCGCGATTTCTCGGGTTGCCCGTGGAGGATGTGCTCGCCCGCTATGACTCGGAAGTACGTGGCGTGCCGTTTCAACCGAGTGTGCCCGAAATTCAGATGATCAATATCAAGGGTATGCGGAATTGGGCACCCCCGCCGCCCTCGGTTGAGGAAGAACGTGCTGCCGTACGTGCCAATTCATCGGGTGGCTTGCTGAAAATCCTGGCGGCTGTGCTGGTTCTTTTCGCGATCTTCACCGTTGCCGTTTTTCTTTGGCTGGAGTTGGGTCAGGGAACTGTGATTGAAGCTGCTGTTCCTGACCCCTCCTCGCCCGCTGTGGTCATACAGCCCGTGACTGCGACGGCGACACCTGAGGCGTCGAACTCATTCCCTGTCTCGTCGGATGGCACCGTTCGCATCCGGCTTCTGCCACTTGGTCACGCGTGGATCAGTGTGTCGGCGGATGAGAGAGTTATCTTTCAAGGTATAGCCGGGCCGGAGCAAGCTGTGGAAGCTATTGCCAATGAGATGGTAATCGTGTCGACCGGTAATGGTGGAGCGTTCCGCTTGTTCGTGAACGGTGAGGATTGGGATGTGCTGGGAGAGCAGGGCGAAGTCGTGCGTAAGGCGTGGACGCCGACCGGCGAGACGCCGTTAGGAGATTGGTGAGGACATCAAGAAATCCGACAAGGGGCGCTCGGCGCCCCTTTCGTTTTTACATCACTTCGTTGGGTTGTCCGAAGAACACGGTTGACTCCAACGCAATGGCGGTCCTGCTCCAGCGAGCCGGCTATGAGCCCACCCTCAATTCCACCGATGCCGACGTCGTGATCGTCACGACCTGCGGTTTCATTGAGCCGGCGCGCCAGGAGTCTCTAGAGACGCTCGAAGATCTCGCCGGCTCCTTGCGACCGGAACAGCGACTCGTTGCTGCCGGGTGTTGGGCGCAGCGGTCATCGGACTTCCTACAGTCGGCGGTTCCCCGTCTTGATGCCGTTCTGGGGACGCGTTCGTGGGCCGAGATAGTTCCCCTGACGGAAAGCTTCGCGCTTGGTCGGGGGGCGCCGGGGGATGGCATGCGGCTTGGCCCTCATATCTGGGTCGAGGATCGTCTGGCTACGCTGCCCGAGGAGCCGGGCGTTCCGGGCTTTGTCATATCGGGACGTAGCGCTTTTCTGAAGATCTCAGAAGGGTGCAGCCGGCAATGTGCTTTCTGTGCTATCCCCGAGATCAAAGGACCAGCAGTGAGTCGCGATATGCGAGCCATACTCGACGATGTGCGACAACTACGCGACTATGGCATCTTGGAGATCAATCTCATTGCACAGGATGCCACTTACTATGGCTATGATTTGGGAATGCGCGACGGGTTGGCACAGCTGCTGGAGGAGATGGTGACAGCGGCTCCCGAGATTCCCTGGGTCCGTGTGCTGTATGCATTTCCCGGGTACGTCTCGTCACGGCTGATCGAGGTTATCCGGGACATACCCCAGATCCTACCCTATCTCGATATCCCTCTTCAACATGCCCACCCGGAGGTGCTGCGGCGGATGCGACGCCCTTCCGATATGGAGCAGGTGCGAAACACACTTGATCAGTTGCGAGATGCGGTACCGGAGGCCACCCTACGCACAACCTGTATCGTGGGATTCCCCGGGGAGACGGAGGCGGAATTCAAAACCCTGCTGAGCTTTGTCAAAGAAGTCGGGTTCGATCGGCTGGGGGTCTTTCCCTATTCTCACGAGGTTGGGACGGCTGCCTTTAGCATGGACGACGATGTCCCCGCGCAGGTCAAGCA
>SLDA01000036.1 GCA_007125545.1 Thermoflexales bacterium
CAGATATTGGCTACAAGGAACTGATCGCCTGTCCTTTGACCCTGTTCTTTGGGCCCACGATCTCGTCCACGGTCACGGGCAACTCGGGCGTGGCCCAGGTCGAAGTCGGGGTGGTGCGCGTGAGCGATGCGACCCAACCCATCACCGCCACGCTTCCCCTGGACTGGCAGGCGTTGACGCCGGCGCAGTCCGATAGGCCGCGCTTCCACTGGTCGCACCCGCTGAGCCAGGCGGAAGCGGGCCTTTACCGCGTCTATAGCCGCGCGACCGATACTGCCGGGAACGTCGAGGAAGACCCGCGCGACTGGTACGAGGGCGCCTTCGTGGTGGACGACACCCCGCCGGCAGTGACATGGAGCCCGGCACTCCCGAGCAGCACGAGTGCCGCCGCGGTGCCGGCGGCAGCCGACGTCATCGGCACCGTGACCACCGGTACGGGCACGCGCAATGACGTGATGGGCGTCACCTTCCGCGTGACCGGTCCGGCCGGATCTACAAGCTATCCCGGCACCGACGGACGAGCCTGGATACCGCTGCCCGCGACGGGCAGCTACACTATCGAGGTCGTGGCTGTGGACGAAGCGGGGCATGAGGCTTCGCAGAGCGCCACTGTGATCGTCGATGCAAGCAGCTCGGTGGCGACGGTCGTCAACTATGACCACGGCAGTAGCGTGAACAGCACAGCCGTCACCCTCCGCGGCTACGTACGCTTCACCGCAGCCGGATCGGGTGCGGTGGCGGTCGCGACCGGCACGAGCACCGTCCAGGCCACGCTGGATACGCCGGGCGCGCAGTTCAGCGGCTGGACCGCCGCCATTACATTGCCGGCGGGTGAGGGCACCAAGACGGTGACGGTGACGCCCAGCCTGGATGGCACGCCCGCAACCGCCACGACGCTGGACTTGCTGCTCGACACGACAGCGCCGGCGCTCAGCGTGGCGGTACCGGCAGCGGGCACGACCGTGACCCAGACCGTGACCTTCTCCGGCACGGCGTCCGATGCAGCCGGGACGGGGAGCGGGGTGGCACGGGTGGAGGTCTCCGTCGACGGCGGCTACACCTGGCGCCAAGCGGCGCTCAGCGATGGCGCCTGGCAGCTTGCCTGGGATCTTGGAACGCGGCAGGACTACACGACCTACCCGGCGCGAGTGAGAGCCACAGACAGGGCGGGCAACGTCACCACCATTGCCTGGCCTGTGAGCGTGGACTCACACCCACCCACGGACCTGGCGCCGGTCAGCCTGAGTATCCCCGAAGGCCAACACCTTGACCTGGGCACGGAGCTGACGGTGAGCTGGAACGCGCCGGTGGATGCGGGCGGCACGGTAGAGGTATACTGGGCGGCGGACCAAGAGACCGAAACAGTCCCCGCGACTCTGGTGGAGGGCACGAGCCTGAGCACGAGTCTGAATCGGACGGGTGACTGGTACGTGCATCTGATGGCCCAGGATGCGACGGGCAACCAGAGGCTCCATCGCTACGGGCCCTGGCACGTGCGCGATATGACAAACGAGGCCTTCAGCAGCAGGCGCCAGTCGATCATCGTGGATGGGCTCATCGACCTGGCGCACGACGAGTGGGCGGCGAGCGATCTGCTCGGAACTGATGCGCAGGGCTTCCAGACGCAACAGCTCTACGGCTCCTGGGATGGCGAGGCCATCTACCTGGGCTGGAGCGGCGCCTGGTGGACGTTGGACGGTGAGATGTGGGCCTACCTCGACGTGGCCGGCGGCGGAAGCACGGAGGTCGTCGGTGGCGGGACTACGCTGCCCTTCGCCGCGGACCTCGCCGTCGCGGTAACGAGTCCGGTGACCGGGACGCTCTACACCTGGAACGGCACGGCATGGGTGGGCGCGGAGCTCGACTTCGGTCACGGTCCCACGGGCGACACGGAGGCACGCATCGTCTACAGCCTCAGCGCCGATCGTTCGGTGCAGATGATCGCCTTCGCGCTGCCGCCGGCCCAGGCAGCACCGGTGACCCCACTGTCGGCTCCGGACGCGATGGTGCTGATGACCGGCGATCAAGGGGTCCGGCCCTGGGTCATCTTCCCCAACACGAACGGACTGGAGGGGGCGCCGGCGATTCCCTACAGCTGGGACTCTCCGGACGTCGACCAGATGAATGCCGGCCAACCGGCGGCGCGGACGGTCCGCTTCTCCGTGACCACGGAGCAGCCGACCGGTGCAGCCTGGTGCCCGGCGACCGACCTCGTCTACGAGATCCTGCTGGAGAATCCCGAGCCTACGCCGATCTCCGGCCTCACCCTGGCGCTGATGGCCACGGAGGGCCTGAGCTACCAGCGTGTAACGGGCGCGAGCCGGACGAGCGGTGACAGCGGTGATGGCGCATGGGTGCTCGCGGTGCCCACGCTGGAAGCCGGCGGGAGCAGGCGCGTCGTCGTCACCGCCACAGTGGGCAGCGCTCTCGACGGCATCCAGGCTGTCAGCGGCAACTTCACACTCGCCGCCGGCAACACAGCCCTGACCGGAAGGACTGAGGCGACGATCAGCCATTTGGTTGACGGGCAGGCGCCAACCGTGAGCATCGCTGCCCTGCCGGGGGCAGCGATCGCCGCCGGGACGCGGACCTTCAGGGGTATCGCGTCGGACAGCGGCCCTGGGGGCAGTGCCGGTGAATGCTCCGGTGTTACGCGGGTGGAGGTCTCGACAGACAACGGCAATAGCTGGCTTGTCGCGGACGGGACGCAGACGTGGTCGGCCCAGGTGACCGTCCCGGCAGGTGCGACCGGGGTGACGCTACAGGCCGTGGCCACGGATGCGTGCGGCCATCGGAGCGCCGTCGCGGTTCAAACGTTCACGGTTGATTCCGAGCCGCCGGTGGTCAGCTGGACGGCCCCGGCGGTCGTCACCAGCACGATCTCCTCGGTATTCGGGAGCACCTACGATCCGGTACCCGAGGGGGGGTTGGTACAGCGCGTGGAGGTGCAGCTCGACGACGAGACGGGCGCGTGGCGCCCGGCTGCCGGCCTCTTCGCGCCGCAGCATGGCGTCCAGGGGTGGCTCTGGAGTTGGGTGACCCCGCAGGAGGATGGCATAATCCACGCCTTGCGGGTGCGCGCCACCGATGCCGCCGGCAACACAACGGTGACGGCGTGGCAGGAGACCGTGGTCGATATCGTGCCCCCACACCTCGAGGTGTCCCACTACGTGGACAGGGTGCTCCTGACGGACGATCCGCTACCGGTACGCGAGCTGCTCACGCGACCGACTCACGAGCCGGTCGGCGCTCGGGGTTCCTACCGGGTACAGCTACCGCTCGTGCACAGGAGCGGTGGAGCCCAGCCTTTACGCGCCGGCGCTCTCGTGAGTGACCAGGCCGATGCTCTCCTGACGGCCCAGCACGGCACGCTGACGTCCGGTCCGGTTCTTGCCGGTACAGTCACGGATGGCTCGGGCGTGCGGACCGTGCGGATCCTGATCTACGACGCCCTGGGAAATGCCAGCACGGAGGAGGCAGCCCTGACGGATGGCAGTTGGGAGTACGATCCGGATCTGACCGGGCTGGTGTTGGGAACCTATGCCCTGCGCGTGCAAGCTGTGGACATCTACGGCAACGTCAGTATGGCAGGCCCCTACCTGCTCGAGGTGCAGGATGGACCCATCGTTGGCCTGACGGCCACCAACGATGGGCCGCGCATGATCGGCCAGGATGTGACCTTCGAGGCCACCCTCAGCGGCGGCAGCAACGTGACCTACACCTGGGCCTTTGGCGATGGCGCAACCGCCGCAGGCTGGAGGGTCGCGCACGCCTATACGGCGTCCGGTATCTATACCGCAACAGTGACGGCCGGCAACAGCACCTCGACCCTGGAGGCCACCACCCTGGTGACGATCCTCGCGTTGTCGGTGGAGGCAGGTGAGGACCAGAGAGCGGACGAGGGTGACACGGTCTTCATCACCGCGACCTTCTATGATGGCCGCCCTGACGCGCACCACACGGCCACCCTCGATTGGGGCGACGGGACACAGACAGCAGGCGCTGTGGATGAGACAGCCTCCACCATCTCCGGTAGCCACGTCTATGCGGATGACGGCACCTATACCGTCACCGTGACGGTGAACGATGGACTTGGCTACAGCGCCTCCGACACCCTAGAGGTCACCGTGAGCAATGTCGCGCCCACGGCCACACTCACTAACGACGGGCCGCGGCCTGAGGGCAGCCCGGTCACGGTGACGTTTATCGACCTGTGGGATCCGGGGAGCGCCGATACCCACACCTTCTCCTTCGACTGGGACAACGACGGCATATATGAGATCGTCGACCAGGCGGAAGCCACGGCTCGATACACCTGGCCCGACAACGGTACCTATACGGTGAAGGGCCGGGTTCGCGACGACGACGGCGGCACCTACGAAACCACGACCGAGGTCACGGTGACCAACGTCGCGCCTGAAGTGACCG
>SLDA01000192.1 GCA_007125545.1 Thermoflexales bacterium
CGGGCGCAGACCCCCACCCGGCCTCCCCCGACGGGGAGGAGGCGGAGGCAGAGGCGTGAGAAGTGATGCGTGATGCGTGACCGGAGGTTGCTGAGGTAGACGGCGGCTCTCCGGCTCTGTGCCTTCGGGGAAGCACGGAACGGCCGCACATCGATAGACCAGCGCCGCCATCCGGCTCTCCCCCCTTGTCGCAACCCGGGATCGCCTTGTCCGTGGTAGCTCGCCGGCGCGGCATGGGGTTGTCGGCAGTTGGGGGGAGTTGGTGGGGGGCGTCCGGTGCAGAGGCAGAGGCGTGAGAAGTGATGCGTGATGCGTGACCGGAGGTTGCTGGGGTAGACGGCGGCTCTCCGGCTCTGGTATGTGTCAATGACTTTGACACATACCACGGGACTGGGGTCTTGGGAGAGTAGGTTTTAGTCTGCGGCGGCGGCGGGGAGCCACACTCTGAAGGTCGTGCCCTCGCCTGGCACACTTTCCATCTCTATGTTTCCGCCGTGACTCTCTACGATGCCGTTGGTCACATAGAGGCCGAGACCGAGGCCTTCCTTTTTGGTCGTGTAGAAGGGTTCGAAGAGATGTTGGGCGGTCTCTTCCGATATTCCCAGGCCGGTGTCGCTGAAGGAGATTGACACGCCGTCCGGGTGGCGGGTCTCTTCCATGCGCACCTCGAGCCGGCCGCCCTCCGGCATGGCTTCAATCGCATTCTGCACGAGGTTTGCGAAGACCTGGTGCATTTGATCCAGGGCAGCGCGGACCCTGGGCGCCGGCGCCGGTGCGACGAACACCACCTCCACGTCCCGGCGCAAGACCTCCGACTGTGCCAGTTCGAGCACCTTCTCGACAAGCGCCACGACGTCGACGGGCACACGCTCTTCGGGGCGCGCGTGCCGGTTCAGATCGCGCAGTTGGCGCACCATGCCGGCAGCGCGATGGGCTTCACTGGCCGCCATCTCCATATGGCGGAGAGCTAGCTCGGCGCCCGGCCCCAGCGACTCACGCGCCAGGCCAAGGCAGCCCACAATCGTCTGGAGCGGATTGCCAATATCATGCGCCAACGAGGCCGCCAACCGCCCGGTCAGTAGGAGTTTCTCGGCCCGCTGCAACGCTTCCTCAGCCGCCCGCTCCGCCGTGATGTCCTCCAACATCCCAAAGATGAAGGAGGGCGCCCCCTCGCCATCCCGCACTAACGAGATCGAGAGTCGAACCCAAACGTCCCGGCCCTCGGTAGTTCGGAACCCCTTTTCACCACGATACGTGTTGATCTCCCCGCGCGCCAACTGGTCCAGCACCAGGGTCTCGCGCTCGCGCTTGGCGGGATCGCTGAAGGCGCTGAAGTGCGCGCCGATCAACTCGTCCTCAGCGTGCCCGACCATCCTCTGAGCGGCAGGGTTCACCTGCAGAATGTAGCCGCCCAGATCGATCACCGCAATGCCGATGGCCGCATTCTCGTACATCGCCCGGAAACGCGCTTCACTGGCCTGGAGTTCTGCCGTCCGCTCAGCCACGCGCAACTCCATGCGGGCGGCGTGCTGCCGGACTTCCTCGCGAAGCTGGCCCTGACGGATCGCCACGGCGAACTCCGCGGAGACCTCCTGGGCGATGGCGAACTGCTCGCGATCGAGACGCCCGGGTCGCTCCAACCCGATCACGAGGGCACCGAGCACCCGCTCGCTGGTCGCAAGGGGAATGGCGCTAAACGCTCGTATCCCGGCAGGTCGCAGCAGGGCCAGAATGGGCTTCAAGTCCGGCGGCGTCGATTCTGCATCCTCTATCTCCTCCACTATCACCGGTCCCCGATCCATCACCCCAAGGGACCCGTGCAGCATGGGCGCCTGGCTCTCGTGGCACTGCAGGAGCCGCACAGCATCCGCCTGCCGGGAGCCATTCGCGGTGTAGGCCAGGATCTCGCCCGCGGGCGCATCGAAGAGAACGAGACTGACAAGGCAGCAACCCAATGCATCTCGCAGCCAGGGGAGTGCACTCGCCGCCATCTCCTCAATCGTCGCAGCCTCCAGCACCGCCCGGTCCATGTCGCGCAGCGCCGCCAACCTTTCGGCCAGGCGCCGCAGCTCCTGGACCAGACGAACACGCTCACGCTCGGCCTGGACTCTGGCCGTGATATTGCGGAAAGTGAGCACCACCAAATAGGGCGTGCCCGACGCGTCGCGCACGAGACTACCACTGCAGCTGCCAATCCACTCACCCGCGTCCGCAAGGCTCACCACGCGCATGAGCTCGTTCATAACCGGCTCTGCATCGTGGAGCAGACGTGCCATCGGCCACTCTGCCGGACGCAGAGCACGGCCCGTCAGATCAAAGAGTTGGAAGGCAGTGAAGATCTCTGCCAGCGTGGTGGGCGCATCCTCAGTCTCGGAGAAACCCAACAAGCCGCGCGCGGCCGGGTTGAACGTGATGATTCGACCCCCCATATCGGAGACAATGACACCTTCGGTCAAACTATCGAGTATGGCCTCGCTCTGCGCGGCGAGCCGGTCCGCCTCACGTCGCGCGCGGACCTGGGTCGTGATCTCGTGGCCGACAACAACGAGGCGGCTCACAACGCCCGCATTGGTCATCGGCAAGACCTCCACATCCCAGAATGTCTGTGGCTGTCCCGGCGCCATCTCCGTCTCATACTCGTGGATGTGCAGCGCCTTCCCGGTGGCGCGGGCACGTTCCAGCATCGCAACCATATCTCTTCCCGCCTGTGCACCCAACACGTCCACGACACGGTGTCCCACAAGCACTTCATCCGCCCTGCCCAGCATCTTGGCCAGGAAAGGGTTGGCATAGAGATAACGGTAGTCGGAGGCATCCAGAATCGCAATGGCGATCTCAGCGGTCTGGGTGAGATGCTCCAAAAACCAGGGGTGGCTGCCGAGCGCGCGAGCGTGATGCCGGTCGCTTTCGGCGAAAGTGGGTCCGGCGGTCTGCATCAACACCCCGGCACCTGGCGGACCCCAGTCGGCCTCGGCTGCCGGCGCCAGCAGCCAATGTATCCGCACCAGCCCGCGCTCGGGGTCACGTTCAGGCACCGCCGTGACATCAAACCCAGGCACCTGCACCGTAGGACGCCGGAAGCGGAGATACCTTTGTAGGGGTTGCGGGAGCGCATACTGATCTTGCAGGGACGTGTGCTTGTGTAGCTCCGCGATGAGGGCCTCCAACACCGGCAAGCTTTCCGCCCCGACGTAAGCCTGGAGGCACGACCCTGCTAATACCTGCGGCTCGACGCCCAGCAGGGCCGTTACACCGGCATTGACCCCGATGATCGTCCCGGTGGGGTCGCTAACAATATAGCCCTCAGCAATCTGTCCCAAAACCGTCTGCAGCGCCGCCGGCCCGATATCCATACCAGGTGAGAGTTGGGCGGATGAGCCGGATATACCACTGCAGATCGATGCGTGCTCATGTCTATTGCTCAAGACACTCCTCGACCTGACACACGATAATAGCGAATCGCCCGCTGACTCATACGCTGATGTCCATCATTCACCCGTTTGATCTTACCAGGGATGGCACATCGGACAAGGGCCGGGGCATGGACCCGGGTGCCGTCCGGTTCACTTCTCCAGCCCCTACTCGCTGCGCTGCAACTCCTCGGCCCGCGCATCCTGCCCATCCTGCGCATCCTCCGCCACCGGGAGCCGTACCACCACCGTCGTGCCTTCGTCCACTGTAGAGGTCAGGGTGATGTCGCCGCCGTGCTCCCGCAAGATGTTGCGCGACAGGTGCAGTCCCAGGCCCACGCCATCTTCCTTCGTCGTGAAGAAGGGCTGGAATAACCGGCTCAGATCTTGCGCGGTCATACCTACTCCGGTGTCCGAAACCTCAACCACCACCCACTGCCGGTCCGGCTCCGGGCGCACGCGCACCCGCAGCTCGCCGCCGGAGGGCATAGCCGCGACCGCGTTCAGGACGAGGTTCATAATCACCTGTTGGATGCGGGCCGGTACGAGCAACACCGGGGGCAGCTCAGGGTCAACTTCTTTGATCAGGTCGATCCCGCCCTGACTCAACTCCCCTGAAGAGAGCGTGAGCACGCTCTCCACCAGGTCACCCAAATTGACGGGGCGCCACGCGTTGGGCCAACTGCGGCGGTTGAGGTCGCGCAACTGCGCGATGATATGACCCGCACGCTGCATCTCCTGGCTCGCCACCTGGAGCAGTTGCAGTGGAGCCCGCACATCGCCATTCGCCGTCCGCACGGCCTCTTCCAATTTCTCAATCGCCAGGCCCACACACCCCACCACCGCCTGCATCGGATTATTGACCTCGTGCGCGATTGACGCTGCGATCGTCCCGGTCAGTGCCAGCTTCTCGGCCTCAATCAGCGCGGCGAGCGCCATCCGCTGCTCGCTGATATCCTCTACCAGGCCCATATGAAAGGAGGTGGCGTAATCCGGCACCGATACCTCCGCAACAA
>SLDA01000549.1 GCA_007125545.1 Thermoflexales bacterium
ACTTGCCGCGTGGTATACTGGCGCGCAGCTAGCTTTCAAATCGGTCCAAACACCTTCGGGAGGAAATATGGTCGACGCTGAATTGCTGGATATCCTACGCTGTCCGCACTGTGTGAGTGGCGAGACCCGCTTGGAAGAGAAGGAAGATCCCGGCGTTCTCGACCTGGTCCGCGAGGACAGTTGGCTGGTATGCGAGGATTGTGGGCGCAAGTACCCGATCCGTGACGATATACCGGTTATGCTGATCGAAACTGGCGACAAATGGATGGACACCACCGTTGACAAGTTGCCGGTCCCACCGCCCGAGGAATCGTGATGCTCTTTCAGGAAAACAACTGGGTCGTCTTCACAACCAGTGCGGCAGGTATTGCATTCATCCTCTTGGGACTGCTCGCTCTGGCCCCGCCCACGGCTCAAGAGGGGATCCTGCTGTGGCAACTCAATGCTCGGCGTGCGCTTTACCTGATGGACGTTGCCGGCGGATTCGCAATCGGCCTGGGTCTTGCCCTCACCTGGCTCAGCAGCAGACTCTGGAACCGCCTCGTGCTGTCCTGAGAGAAGCAGATCGCTCACGCCGAGGGGCATAGAGGTGCAAGGAAAAGAGATTGCGATCGCCAGTGCGAACCCAGTGGACCTTCCTTCGACAGGCGGCACGTACGCTTTGGGGCTGCACCTGGAGACAGAGAGACAGATTACGGTCGGCGCATTGGGTGCGTGGCTCTTCCCCGAGGGGTTGTACCTCTATGTAGGCAGCGCCTGGGGACCGGGCGGGCTACGTGCACGAGTCGGACGCCACCTCGCGGGTAGCCAGACGCTGCGCTGGCACATCGACTATCTAAGACAGCAGGCCCATCCGGTATGTCTGTGGCTGGCGGAGGACACGCGGCTGGAGTGCGCGTGGGCCTCCTGGTTCGCACAGCAGGCCTCCGCAAAGATCATCGTGCCCCGATTCGGGGCATCAGACTGCGCCTGTACGTCCCATCTGGTTCACCTGGGAGAACATCATCAAGTTGACTTCCCCTTCCCCCATGATATACTTTCCGTGTCTGGGTCGTTAGCTCAGTCCGGCAGAGCAGGGGCCTTTTAAGCCCAGGGCCACAGGTTCGAATCCTGTACGACCCATTACGCAGAACAAATGCCCCGCATTCACGCTTCGGTAACCATCGCCGGTAGCAAACGGCTCCGGTTTTGTTAACAACGTCACCGGAGCCGTCGAGAGCTGATTCATCCCAGAGCCTGAGTTTACGCCGTCAGCTCCTGATGCAGCACCGGCTTCGGATCTGGCTTGTTGTCCAATAGCGCCAAGATCCGTGCCCACAGCGGTCGCGTTGCGCGTCGCTGCAACCGCCTAATGAAGCGCTCCTGCTCCGCGTCTCTCAGCCGGGCTTCCCAAAGCTCACATAAAGAACTCGCGTCTGGCATTCCTGGCCACACAGTCATCGCCGTCCTCCTTACCCTTCCACTCAGAATATTAGGCTCAACAGCGTCATCTTCAGCTGACGAATCGTGACCCGTCGTCTCGGACTCAGCATCACCCGTTCGCGTTTCGGCCCCCATAGCTTGTCCGCAACCACGATCTGCACTTCCGTAGGCGTCCACCAGGTATTCATCTCGCCACTCCTTTTAGCGTCCGTTCACAGTCCGCACGCGCACGCTAGAACAGGAAGCTCAGCACTGCCCGCACGACGTCGTGCATCCACACGTGCCGGCTGGGGTTAAGTACGATCCGCTCCCGCTTTTTGCGCGGCAATCGATCGGCCATCACCGACTGAATCTCTGAATAGCTCAGGTACCCGTTCATTGTTCCTCCCTACCTTCAGTTCCCCCGACTTCCTCAGTTCCTTCGTCCTCTTGCGCTCCTATCATAGCGCTGGGGCGGCTAGACGCCGTCAAGTCTCGCGTCTTTGTCAGCGTCTTTTTGCGCGTCTATGAGAAAAACCAAAGCGCCCTTGCTGTCGCCACTGCGCCATCTGTTCATCACGTCCTGCTCACTACAAGGAGACCTGCGCACATGCAGGCTCGCCTCTCAAGACAGTAGCGCTAGATCTCTCTACGTGTGGTGAGCAACGCAACCTGGCGCATTATCCCGGATACGAGAGCTCGGAGCCGGGCGGCATCTGCCGTCCATTCGGCTTTCAGCTTCGGTCTCGCCGCCCAATCTTGCTGCGCTTCCTTCACCCGTTCTTCGTATCCCTCACGGATATGCATATTGTCGTAGAACACTACCCAGGTCTTCATCACTCACCTCCAGAATCCGTATCCTATTTCCTATCTGTCCATATCATCGACGATGGCCGTGAACCCACTGTGAAGGCAAGCGCAAACAGAACGTAAACAAGACGTTTCTTTAAGATTTTCTTGAACTGAGGGGGATCTGGCACTATAATAGAAGGGTAGTCACCGGGGTGCGGTACCGGGAGGACCGATGGATGCAAGCCTGGTAATCCGGCTGTTGGGCACGTTTGACGTCTGGAGGCCTGAGACCCCCATTACCGACATGGGGTATGACCAGGTGCGGGCGCTCCTGGCGTATCTCGCTGTCGAAGCCCAGCGCGCGCATCGCCGAGACCGTCTCGCCGGCTTGCTCTGGCCGGAAGAGCTACAGTCCACCGCGCTGCGGAATCTGCGCACCGCGCTCTATAGGCTGCGTCGGGCCTTGCGCGACGATGCGGCCAAACCTCCGTACCTTCTGATCAGCCGCGACAGCTTGCAGCTGAACCCCGATGCGGCCATCGAGGTGGATGTCTTGCGTTTCATCGCTCTGATCGCTGCATCGAGATCCCACTCTCACGACTCCGGCGAGGCCTGTGCATCGTGCATCTCGCGGCTCAGCGAGGCCGCCCCTCTCTACAGCGGCGACTTCCTCGAAGGCTTCGCCCTTGACAGTCCGACCTTCGAGGAGTGGCTGGTGATACAGCGCGAGGGGCTCCACCAGCTGGCCCTCTGGGCGCTCGAGCGCCTCGCGGCTCATCACGAAACTCAGGGAGAGTATGAGCAGGCGCTGACCTATGCGCGGCGCCAGATCGCGCTGGAGCCGTGGCGCGAGCAAGCTCACCGGCAGGTGATGCGGGCGCTGGCCCTAAGCGGTCAAAGGGCGGCGGCGCTGGCCCAGTTCGCCCGATGCCAGCAGATCCTTGATGCTGAACTGAGCATCGGTCCGGACGCACGCACCCAGGACCTCTACGAGAGCATCCGCGCGGGTGCCCTACAGCCGGCACGCAAGGGCGAGCCCAGCGTAGTCAGTCCGCATGAGGTGACAGAGCCAGCCACGTCCGAGCCCGGCGACGGGGCGTTCAGCACCGAGGCCTCGGCGGACGTTCGCGTTCGCGGACAGGATGTCGCTACGGCAGAGGCTCAGGCGCCACCGGCTTTCGAGGGCGAGCGCCGCTGGGTCACCGTGGTGATCGCCGACGTCGGACACGGTAACGCCCGCACAGCACCCCCGGACGTAGAAGTCTGGGCTGAGACCCTGGAGCCTGCGATACAGATGCTTTCGCTAGAGCTCGAGCGCCTCGGCGCAGCGGTGCAGCGTACCAGGCCGGATACCATCAGCGCTTACTTCGGCCTGCTGGCTGCTCAGGAGGACGATCCTGAGCGGGCGGTGGTGGCGGCGCTGGCGATGCGGGAGGCCTTTGAGGCCTATCGGCGTGAGGTGGGGATGCCGTCCCTGGGGTTGCGCACCACCGTGCACACCGGTGTGGCGATCATCAACAGGTTGTCCGGAGTCGCGGTGCCTCTAGGAGAGGATCTCACCGAGGCTGAGTATCTCCACCACGAGAGCTCCCTGGGAGAGATCCGAGTCAGCGACAGCACCTATCGCCTCGTGGGTCGCGTCTTCGCGTGGGAGCCTGATGCGAGTGCCCATCGTCCCCTGGCGCACGTCCCATCCCCCGACAAGGGCCGTGGCCTGCCCGGGCTCTCCGGGCCTCTTGTGGGCCGGGATCGTGAGCTTGCGGCGCTCCAGGAAGCCGTCGATCAGCTCAGAGCGGGAGTTGGCGGGATCGTCACCATCGTCGGCGAGGCGGGCATCGGCAAGTCGCGGTTAGTCGCGGAGGCGAGAGGCGCGAGTGGACGAGCTAACGAGCTAGCGCAACGGCGAGATGGAGATGTGGCCAGGCTGACGCCAATTGCTGCAGTGGTCCCGTGGCCAGAGGCTGCATCCGCACAGTTGTCATCTGACTCACCGGCTCCTTCGCTCCGCTGGGTCGAGGGGCGCTGTCTCTCATACGCCACCCAGGCGGCCTATCAGATCTGGGTCGACGTGGTGCGAGCCTTGATCGGGATGTCTCCGGCTGCCACACCTGTGGCGGTGCGCGAGGCCTTATACCAGGTGGTGGAGGCCTCGTGCACCGACCGCTGCGACGATGTCTATCCCCTGCTGGCCTGGCTGTTGGCGCTGCCCCTGGATGACACGGCACGGAC
>SLDA01000101.1 GCA_007125545.1 Thermoflexales bacterium
ATAGCCAAACCTCCGTAGTATATCGTAGCACGAGCAGAGCGATTATAGCCCGGGAGGCGAGCGTGTCAACGAAAGGTTAGAAACGGGGAGTTGCGGCTTGCTTGTCAACAGCTATAATGACTTGGGCTATAAACTATGGCTTTGAAAACACTCTATCAGCTTCTATTGGGTAACGATCCATCGCGACTCCGGGTTCTCGCCCGCCAGTGGGACATCACGCTCAGGGCCTCCCGCAAGACCGATATGGCGGCTGAATTGTTGGACGGGATGGCGACCGAGGGTGCTGTGGGTCAGATCTTGGATCAGCTCACTCCGGAGCAGCGCGATGCGCTCGACGATCTCTTGCGCAAGAGCGGCAGTCTGCCCTGGACGGTCTTCGTGCGCCGATGGGGCGAGGTCCGAGCATTAGGTGCGGGGCGGCTGGAGCGTGAAGAGTTGTGGCACGATCCGCAATCCCCGGCTGAGGCCTTGTGGTTCTTGGGCCTCGTTCAACGCGCTTTCACAGAGGATCCCGCGCATCCTGTGGAGATGGCGTTTGTCCCCGAAGAACTGATGCTCTATATGCCACCGCCACCCGCAGTGTCCATACCACCGCCGGAGGAAGTCCCGGCACCTGCCCGCTCAACCACCCACCAGGACATGCTCGCCGATGACCTCGTCACCCTTTGGGCCGCCTTGCAGCGAGGGGACGCAGCCGATGAACAGCTGCTCTCCACACTGCACCACCCTGCGGAGATCCGCCGCACCTTCCTGGAAACGCTCTCCCTCGAACAAGGCTGGATGCGACCACGTGATCACACGCTGAATCCCGATGCCATTGTCCGATGGCTGCAGTCCGATACATGGACTCAGGTCAGTAGCTTGTTTGAAGCGTGGCGCGAGAGCTGCGAGTGGCAAGATGTGGCCCAGATTCCGACCTTACGGCCCGATCCAGTCAGGGGTTGGCCTACGCCGCCACCGGAGATCAGGAACGCCTTCCTTGAGATCCTGGCGCAGTGCCGGGCGGGCGCGTGGTATGGTGTGCCGGCATTCACCGACTACGTGAAGAGCTATGCAACAGATTTCCTGCGTCCTGATGGCGACTACGAGGCCTGGGCGCCCCGCAGTACAGTTACCGAGGCGCCGCTACGCGGCTTCGACGCATGGGATTCGGTGGAGGGAGCGCTCGTAGCGTATCTCATCACCGGCCCTCTCTATTGGCTGGGCGCCGTGAGCACAGGTGGGCCGGAGCCTGATCTCATCGATGCCTTCTCTATCACCGAAATGGGGATAGCTTGGCTGGGAACGCCACCTCCTCCGGACCTACCCGCCCCGCCTCCAATCGTGATAGAAAATGATGGGAAGATTACCGTGCCCTCGCACCGCCGTTACGAGCGCTTTCAGCTCAGCCGCATTGCCGATCTGGTGAGCATGTCCACTGCGAGCGGCGACTTAAGCTCTCCGGATAGGACGCACCTCTATTCCTACCGACTCTCGTCGTCTTCACTGAACCGGGCAAAGCAGCAACGCATCTCCACCGACCGGATAATTGAGTTTCTCGAGACGGCAACGGGAGGCCAGCAGCTTCCGGACCATCTTAAGCTCGCCATCCAAAATGGTTACCAGCAGCAACGTGGCGCGAGGCTGACACACGTCTGGCTTCTTAAGGTGGCAGAGCCAGAGCATCTGAACTTGCCCGGCGTGAGAGAACTGATCAAAACGAAGCTTACGCCGGAATGGGTTGTGGTTTCCGACCGTCATCGCGACCGTTTAGTCACCGTGTTCGCCGAACATGGCGTGCTGGTGGAGATTGAAGAAGCCTGACCAACGGCATAGTTAAGTCCATTTGTCGAAAGAAGCTATAATAAACAACCGTACCTGAGGAGGCTGCTATGCTCGATCACACGCTCTACCGGAAAGTCACAGCTGCATTCCGCTCACGCTTTCAGGATTCACCCAGCCTGGTGGTACGCGCTCCAGGTCGGGTCAATCTGATTGGCGAACATACCGACTACAATGACGGCTTCGTCCTTCCCGTCGCCGTCGACCGCGCGGCATGGCTCGCGGTCTCACCGCGCGAGGATAGCTGGTCCACCGTGCGGGCGATCGATATGAAGAACGACGAACAGAGTTTTCCTGTCGATCAGGTCCCCTCTTCTGATGGAGGGTGGGCCGACTATCCCAAGGGCGTCGTGTGGGCCTTCCTTGAGCAGGGGTTGAAGCCGGTAGGGATCAACGCGGTGCTCACCTCTGATGTGCCGGTAGCAGCGGGGATGTCCTCCTCCGCCGCCCTGGAGGTTGCCTTCGCTTATGCCTGGGACCAACTGAGTGACTTCGGCATGTCCATGCCGGATCTCGCGCTTCTTTGCCAGCGGGCTGAAAACCAGTACGTGGGTGTGAATTGTGGCATTATGGACCAGATGATCAGTGCCTGTGGCAAGGCGGGCCACGCGATGATGCTCGACACACGGACACTGGAGCGTGCCTACTTCAGCATGCCGGAAGGCATCGCTATTGTCGTTGCCGACAGTATGGTGCGCCGGGCTTTGACCGGTTCTGAATACAATGTGCGCCGGGCACAGTGCGAAGAAGCGGTCGCCATCCTGCAGGAACACCTTTCCGATGTCGCAGCGTTGCGCGACGTCACCGTTGAGCAACTACTGCAATTCGAGGAGATGCTGCCGGAAGTGGTGTATCGCCGCGCCCGCCATGTGGTCACCGAGAACGCTCGAGTGCTTGAGGTTTCGCGCGCGCTCTACGAAGGCCACCTCGCGTATGTAGGTGAGCTGTTGATCGAGGGCCACCGCAGTCTACGAGACGACTATGAGGTTAGCATTCCTGAATTGGATACGTTAGTCGAAGCCGCGGTGGAAGTGGATGGTTGCTATGGCGCCCGGCTTACAGGCGCAGGTTTTGGTGGATGCATTATAGCCCTAGTCGATGAAGGTGCTGTGACCGATGTGGAAGCGCATCTCGGCAAGGTCTACGAGGCCAAACACGGCACCGCGCCAACCGTATACATGACTCGCCCGGACAATGGGGTAGCCAAGATCGCGTAGACGCCCAACGATGCCTGCGATCGACCTAGCAGAATGCGGGACGTTATCGACGAGAGTGATGTGATCTCATAGGTTCAAATGAGGTACTCTATGAATTCTGATTGGCAAAGCATCTACACGAGTAAACTTGTCACTGCGGCCGAGGCAGTGGAGGCGACGGTCCGCTCAAACTCACGCATCTTTTTGACCGGAAACTGCAGCGTGCCGCGCGCGCTCACGGATGCGCTGGTCGCCTACGCTCCCCAGGTCACAGGAGTAGAGATCGCCCAACCGCTCTCCGTGGGAGCGGCACCCTGGAATGAGCCGGAGATGGAGGGTCATCTCCGTTCGAATGCGATGTTCATCGGTCACAATGTCCGCAAAGCCATCTGGGAAAAGCGGGCTGACTATACACCGGTCCTTCTCTCGGAGTTCCCGCTACTCTTCAAGCAGGGAGTATTGCCCATCGACGTGGCCTTCATCCACCTGTCGCCGCCGGATGACCAGGGGTTCTGTTCTTTCAGTATCGAGACGGGGTTGACGAAAGCTGCCGCCGAATCTGCATCCCAGATCATAGCCCAGATCAATCCGCAGATGCCTTACATTATGGGTGATACGCTGATTCATGTCAGCGACCTGGACTATATCGTCGCGGCAGAAACGCACCTTGAAGAGTTTCGGATGTCGGCGAACCCTGACGATCCGGTGGCGGAACAGATCGCTCAACGCATCTCGTCGCTCATCCCAGACGGGGCTACCCTGCAACTCGGCATTGGCGCAATCCCGGATTCGGTGCTACCCCACTTAGAGGACCGCAAGGACCTGGGGATCCACAGCGAATTGTTCTCTGACGGTGTTATGGATCTCGTGGAGAAGGGCGTGATTACGGGTGCACGAAAAACGCTGCATCCGGGCAAGATTGTCGCCGGCTTCATCCTGGGGTCACGCAAGCTCTACCAATGGCTGGATCACAACGAAATGGTAGAGCTATACCACACCCACTACGTGAACGATCCGTGTGTGATCGGGCAAAATGAGCGCCAGGTCGCCATCAACGGCGCTATCGAGGTAGATCTGACGGGTCAGGTGTGTGCGGATAGCATCGGTCCCAAGATTTACAGCGGCGTGGGAGGGCAGATGGACTTCATCTACGGTGCGTCGCGCAGCAAAGGCGGCGTGCCGATCATTGCACTGCCGAGCACCGCCAAGCAGGATTCAATGAGCCGCATCGTCCCACTCTTGAAAGAGGGCGCCGGGGTCGTCACCTCGCGCAACCATGTGCACTGGGTTGTAACTGAATATGGGGCGGTCGACCTCTATGGCCAGAGCATTCGCCGGCGGGCCCAAGCCCTGATCAACATTGCGCACCCTAAATTCCGAGAGTCATTGACGG
>SLDA01000125.1 GCA_007125545.1 Thermoflexales bacterium
GCCGGTTCCGATTGTCGCTATCCCCTATGCCCTCTGGGGCAACCGCGGTGCGGGCGAGATGGCGACCTGGCTGCAGCGGGGATGAACGTTCGCAGAAATAAAAAGACGGTGCGCGTCGATTTGTGACGCGCACCGCTCCAACTAAGGAACCGATATGGGGTTAGTTTTCAACGCGTGCCTTGGCAAGCTGGGCGCGGCTGAAGATGAATCCCAGCGCTACCAGGGTTAGTCCAGCACCGAAGAGCCCAGCGACGATCAGGACGCCGTCACCACCGGAGGCGGGCAGCATTGGGGCTGCAGGGCGTGATGCATCGACACTGATTGCGGCGCTCAGCGCGGGCTCGCCTGCTGCCAGGCCCATCGCGTAAACTGTGTAGACCGTGCCCTCCTGCAGTCTGGTGCCAGGCAGGCTCAGGGCCACAGTGTCGGTGCCAGTGAGGCGGACCTCAAGGTTGTACGTACCGGCATCGACGGGCAGGTAGTCACCCACACCCTTGAAGGAAACGTTGCCGAAGAGCACCGGACCACCGGTCACAGCGACGTCAACCGCGGGCGCATCGGGCGAGGCGTGCACAAAGCGAACGTGCGCCATACCCTCAGCAGGCAGCGCGTTGTTGTCAACGAGCACCAGGGGCTCGATGTCAGCCAGCAAGCCAACGGCCACCAGCGTGTAGTCGGTGTTGGCCTGGAGATCCAGATCTGCTTCGATGACTACCGGCTCCGTGGCACCAGTGGGGACGACCTGAATGTTGCGCATTCCCTGCCCCAACTCCGCGTAGGGCGTAACGCCTGTGAAGGGCGCGTTCTGGAACGCGATGCTGCCATCTACCCACACGTCAACGGCGGGCGCATCAGGCGAGGCGTGCACGGCCCGAATATGAGGCCCACGACTCTGGGCGAAAATCGGAGCCGACAAGCTCAAAGCCAAGACCAATACCACAACTGCCGAAAGTATCCGTTTCATCTCTCTTCTCTCCTATACGAAACACTATCAAGATTGTATTCTTTTTTGAGACTTAATGTCTATGTTTTGTCTCAACTATTAATACTATAGCATAGGAAAATAGATTTGTCAATACTTATCGATAAAATTCGGGAAACTCAGGCGCGAGCCGCGACGGTTTCGCGGTTTCCATCGGGCAAGGTTCGACCTGCCGGTCTTCACAAAACAAAAAAGGCGGTGCGCGTCAGAAGTTGACGCGCACCGTTCCAGCAAAGGAACCGATATGGGGTTAGTTCTTAACTCGCACCTTGGCAGGCTCCGGGCGGCTGAAGATGTATCCCAGGCCGACCAGGGCCAACCCTGCGCTGAAGAGTCCGGCGACGATCAGGGCAGCGTTCTCACCAGTGGCGGGAAGCGTCATCCCTGCGGCGCGTGAAGCATCGACACTGATCGCGGCGGTCAGAGCGGGCTCGCCACCGGCCAGGCCCATCGCGTAGACAGTGTAGACCGTGCCCTCCTGCAGTCTCGTGCCGGGTAGGCTCAGGGCCACAGTCTCGGTACCGGCCAGGCGCGCCTCAAGATCGTACGTACCAGCGTCGACGGGCAGATAGTCACCTACTCCCTGGAAGGAAATGTTGCCGAAGAGCACCGGGCCACCGGTCACTGCGATATCGACCGCAGGGGCATCCGGGGAGGCGTGCACGAAGCGTACGTGCGCCATACCCTCAGCAGGAAGACTGTTGTTGTCAACCAGCACCAGCGGCTCGATGTCAGCCAGCAAACCCACGGCGACAATCGTGTAGTCTGTGTCGCTCTGGAGATCGAGATCAGCCTCGATCACAACCGGCTCCGTGGCGCCGGTGGGGACAACCTGGATGTTGCGCATCCCCTGGCCAAGCTCCGCGTAGGGGGTGATGCCCGTGAAGGGCGCGTTCTGGAACGCAATGTTGCCGTCTACCCAAACGTCAACGGCGGGCGCATCGGGCGAGGCGTGCACCGCACGAACCTGAGGCCCACGCGTCTGGGCGAAGACCGGAACCGACATACTCAAAGCCAAGGCCAAACCTGCAACTGCCGACAGTAAGCGTTTCATCTCTCTTTTCTCCTATACTTCTTACTAAAGTTACTCGATACTAGTTTGGAGACTTCTTGTCTATATTTTGTCTCAACTATCGATACTATAGCATAGGAAAAGAGATTTGTCAAGCATTTTTCTACATAATTGCGGAAACTCGTTCAATTCCTCTACAAGCGCCCAACACCAGCTGATTGGGACTAGAGCTGAACGAAACGCTCCACGGGAACCACAAACGCCGTCGCACCGCCGGCACGGATGACGACGATCTCGCACTCCGGTTCCCAGGGAATCATCATATCTACGTCATAGGGGATATAGCGGGTACTGGCAGGGCAAGTATCGCGCACCAGGCAGAAGAGCGCGGGCAGACGCCGGTGGGACGTGCCGATGACGAGCGTCACCATGCCTTCGTGCATCAACCCACCCGTCGCGTGAATAACCGTAGCAGCATAGTTACGCTTGGTTAGCGCCTCGATCAGGCCCTTGTACTGCCAACGATAGACGATGAGCACAACCAATCGATCGATCTGTTCGCCTGCCATGGTGTCTCCTTCTAGCTGGATTGTCCCGGCGCCGGGCGCGCCCGTCTGGATGAGATTATAGAGTAGGGCGCCGCCAGGTCAAACCACCTGCTCGTGCAGTCGCAATCAGATCCTTATATCTGTTTTCACTTACTTGCCCTGGCAGAATAGTGCCGTAGAATAGATTTGTCATGGCATTACCTTATCCTATCTGCCAAACAACGGCCATGACGAAGTAGGCAGCAAAACCTATATGATACAGGGGCGGGGAGGCAACAGAATGGCCATCATCGACAGGAATTCAGCAATACCTATCTACTATCAACTCAAACAACACCTCAAGAGCCAAATTGAGGCCGGCGAGCTACGTCCCGGCGACCAACTGCCAACTGAGGCAGAGCTATGCGACCAGCTTTCTATCAGTCGTGCGCCGGTCCGCCAGGCTATGGCGGAGCTAGCGCGTGAAGGGCTGATCTACCGAAGAGCCGGTGCCGGCTCCTTCGTCGCGCCCGCCGCTGCCACGAGCTTCATCCAGCAGACAAAGCTGCGGGTGCTGGCACACTATGATGTTCGCTGGCTCGCCTCACTGGAGCAGGCAGTGGCTCGCTGGAACAAAGAGCAGCGCCAACACGAAGTCGACCTCGACATCCATATGTGCGGGCGGCGCGAGTTCCACCAAGTCTTGCAACGCTCGGTGATTCGCGGCGAGGCGCCCGACCTGGCAGCGATGGACTTCGTCTGGCTGAGCCACTATGCCACCGAAGGCTACCTCACGCCGCTTAACGAGTTGGACGCGCGCTGGGTAGGCGACACGGCCCAAGACCTGGAAACCCCGGTCGTGCGCAACAACACTTTCAGCGAGCGCCTCTACGGCGTGCCGGTTCAGGCCGATATCGGTGGCATGTGGTACCGCAAGGACTGGTTGGCCCGAGAAGGCATGGAGCCACCCGTAACCTGGGAGCAGTGGATCAAACTCCTCGACCATTTCGCGCAACCCAGCGTGATGTCACGCTACAGGCACCAATTCGCCCTCGTCCTGCCCGTCACTGCCAGCACAGGCGAGGCGACGCTCAACCTGCTATTGCCCTTTATGTGGATGGCCGGCGCGAACATCGTCAGTGACTCGGGCGACCTCGTGTTGGGCCAGTATGTCGAGGAGGTGTCGCGCGCGCTCCGCTTCCTGCAGACGATCACCCTGGACCGGCGAACCTATCTGCCCACCGACGTCTTCCGCAGCCGCTGGTGGCATCTGGCCCGGTACTTTGCGCAGGGGATGGCTCCCTTTGCTCTTGGGGGCTCCTATGAATGGCCCAGGATCCGCGAGGAATCCGCCTGGGATGACGAGGAGGACGCCGCGCGCCACCTGGGCTTTATGCTCTTGCCGCGTCCGTCGGAAGACGTGGCGCCGGTCGGTTCCCTGGGCGGGACGAGTTGGGTCATCTTCCGCCAGTCGGCACATCAGGACCTATGCCTCGAACTGCTCAAGCTGATGGCGACGCGCAGCGCTTCGTCGGCCTTCTGCGAAGAGAATCTGCAGGTTTCGCCTTACGTCTCGGTCAACCAGGGGTTCATACGCCCGGAGCATCCCTGGCTCTCGGAACTGGTGCCGCTCCTGGCCCACGTCCGCAACCGTCCGATGCTTCCCAACTATGCCCGCGTCTCCGGCTACCTGCAGGACATGATCGAGCGCGTGCTCTGGGATGGCATGGACGCCGAAACAGAGGTCCGCAAGACCGCGCAAGCGCTCGAAGTGGTCATGACGGCGCTGTAGACGGACCGCCGATTGGCGGAGAGCCGATTCGCATCCCCCAACCTTAGGTTCCTTCCAGAACCTAAGGTTGGCTGTATTA
>SLDA01000124.1 GCA_007125545.1 Thermoflexales bacterium
ATATTCTTGAATATAGTAGATCGAATGATGGTAGGAGCCGAGTATCTGCTTGTGCTCCAACACCGTCTCAGCAGCCTCGCGATCGTTGATCTTGGAGAGCAAGCGGCCCCAGGAGCCGACGCCGGGCTTGAGCACGACAGGATACCCCATCTCCTCGATCGCAGCCAGCGCTGACTCCGGCGTGAAGGCGATCTTGGTCGTGGGGGTGGGTACACCGGCCCGGGTTAGGGCGCTGGTGGTAAGCAGCTTGTTGCCGCAGTTGTTTGCAGTCTCGTAGCTGTTGACTGTGGGGATGCCCCAGTCTTGGAAGAGCAACAGGGCAAAAAGCGCCCTGGAGTGACTGATGCAACGTTCGACGATCACGTCATACTGCTGGTAGCCGTTGTGCTGAATGTCGAAGATGGTTTCCCGATCGTCGATGGTATCGTAGTCCACACCGTGCTTGTCAAATTCCTGGATCAGGAGCTTCTCCTCAGTACGAACGCGTGAGAGCAAAATGCCAACTTTTGGATTCATAGAAGCGCCTCCGTGAACGGGATGATGGACCGTAGGATGGCGTCATGCAGTAGCCATCCTACGACATAAGTGCCTACTCGCCCCAATCTTCTTCTTCTTCGGGCGCTGCACCCAGGGCAGGAGGATCAAGCTGGGTCACCTCAAGCTCAACGCCACAGTCGGGACAGACAACGATTTCGTGGACGATGGTATCTTCGGCCAGTTCCACTTCTGCACCACACTCAAGACATTCGGCAAACATAACTCTCTCCTTGTTTATTGAATCCACGTCCGGCCTAATAGCGAACAGACGGAAAGACAGACCGCCTGTACGATTTTACCATGTGTCTGTTCCCTCGCCTGACGACTCTACCGGAAAACGGTGATACTTCTGGTAATAAGCAACAATCCCGCCTTCAGCATGTATGGCGCGGACAAAGGCCGGTGGCTGGGGTAGGGCGTGGACGCCCCGCGGTGTCACCAGCTGTCCCAGGGCAAGGTCGAGACGGCCGTCGTCCCCATCCGCCAAAACACCAGTCAAATCGGCTTCGAAGAGTGGAATGCCCAAGTTGATCGCATTACGAAAGAAGATGCGGGCGAAGGTTGGGGCGATGATCGCGGCGATGCCGCACTTTTGCAGGGCGCGCGGGGCGTATTCGCGAGAGGAGCCGCAACCGAAGTTCTTACCGGCGACGATGATATCGCCGGGCCGTACGTTTGGCGCGAAGTCAGGGCGCCGTTCGATAAACGCGTACCTGGCCAGATCCTGCTCAGAGGTCATGTAGGGTGAGTACCGACCTGGGATGATCTGGTCGGTGTCAATATCGTCTCCGAAACACCATATGCGATTCATAGTTACCTCCATTATGATTGACTCGTCGCTATATCTCACGCGGGTCGGTGATCACGCCGCGTAGAGCGGTCGCAGCCGCGACTTGGGGGGATGATAGATAGATGTCGGCATCGGGTGCGCCCATACGTCCGGTGAAGTTGCGGTTGCCGGTCGATAGGCAGACCTCGCCCGAACCGATGACACCCATGTGGCGCCCAATGCAGGGGCCGCACCCGGGCGTGCCGATGGTAGCGCCTGCGGCGAGGAGCGTCGATAAAGTCCCATCTTCGCTCGCCGCTTGAAGGACAGCGTGAGAGGCTGGAATGATGATCATACGTACACCCGGTGCAATCCGGCGCCCACGTAGCAGTTCCGCAGCGGCAACCAGGTCCTGGAGCCGGCCGTTTGTGCAGGTACCGAGGAAGACCTGATCCACATGAACGTCCGCGAGATCTCGTGCGGGGACGACGTTATCTACCGCGGGAGGACAGGCGACGAGCGGATCGATCTCGTCCAGATTGACGTGAATGACGTCCTCGTAATCGGCCCCTCCCTCCACGCGGAGCCAGTCCGGTACCGGGGCGTAGTTACGGGTCAGGTCGTCGGGTGGGACGAGACCTGCTTTCGCTCCCATCTCGGTCGTCATACTGCAGAGCGTCATACGCGAGCCGAGGGAAAGCGCTTGGGCACCGTGAAACTCCACTGCCTGATAGGTAAACCCGTCGCCGCGGACCCGACTGAGCAGGTGAAGCACGATATCTTTGGCGTCGACCACGGGGGAGAGGGTGCCGGTCAGATTCACGCGGATCGTCTCAGGCACCCGCAGCCAGGAGTGCCCCGTGGCGAAGGCCAGGGCCACATCCGTGGTGCCCATACCCGTACCGAAGGCTGCGATGGCACCGTAGGTTGTACTGTGGGAGTCGGAGCCAATGGCCACGCTGCCGGGCATGACCAGGTGCTGCTCGACCATAAGCTGATGACAGATGCCCTGCCCGGCGTCGTAGAAGGCCTCGATGCCCTGTTCCCGCGCGAAATGCCGGGCGCGTACCTGGGCCTGGGCGGTCGCCAGGCTAGACGCGGGTGCAACATGATCGATGAAGATAGCACACCGTTCGGGATACGGAATCTGGTGAATCCCCAACTGCTCATGCAGCACATCGATAACCTCGGGTGCTATGGAATCAATCGTCATCGCTCGACTTATTTCCACGACTGTCAACTCACCCGCTCGGACAGGTCGCCCGGCTGCATGGGACAGAATTTGCTCGCTGAGTGTTTGTGACATTTTATTGTCCTTTCCTCGCCAATGATATGAAGTAAACAGTAGGGAGCAGAGAGTTGTGCCTGTGAATCCCTCGCCTGCTTTCTACTCACCTATTTTTTGCTACCTACTCCCTACTACCACCATTTGACCAGCGGCGTAGGAGCCCGTCGACATCGTCCAGCGAGATCGGTTTCTCGTCGGCAAGCGTTTTGATATGTGCGGTGACCGTCTTAATGGTCTCGTCGTTCAGGCCCAGCCCTAGTTGATCAGCCCGATTCTTGATCGCGTTCCAGCCGGTGAGCCGGTGCGCGATGCTGATGTAGCGTGTGAGCCCGAAAGCTTGTGGATCGAGAATCTCGTAGGTCTCTGGATTGTTGAGGATAGCCTTGGCGTGGATGCCGGCTTTATGAGTGAAGGCGGTGATCCCCGTAATGTAGTTATTAAAGGGAATATCGACCCCCACCATCCGTGCTACCGTGCTATCCAGGGATTGCAGGAGCGGCAGGTCATATTTAGCTACCGACGCGGACGAACTCGCGTAGAGGCGCGCTATAAGCCCGCCCAGTGGCGTGATCCCGTTACGCTCGCCAATCCCGAGAATCGAGGTGTCGACGTGAGTGGCGCCTGCCTCAAGGGCTTCATAGGCGTTGGCAATGGCGCAGCCTGAGTCGTTGTGGCCGTGGAACTCAATGTCGCAGCTGACCCGCTGTCGCAGATCGCGCACGATCCCGTAGACCTGACGGGGCGTCGCGACGCCGACGGTGTCGGCGATGCCCACACGGTTAACGCCGATCGCGTCGACAGCTTCGTACACTCGGAAGATGTCTGCCGGATCGCTGCGGAAGGAGTCCTCAGTGCTGAAGCGGACCTCGACACCTTGGCTCTTGACATAGCTGACGACCTCCAAAGCGATGTCGGTGATCTCATCGATCTCTTTCCCGTGGCTGAAGCGACGGAGCATCGACGAGGTGCCAATCACGACGTCAACACCATCCGCACCCGTATCGATAGCGCGCTTGGCGTCCTCGATGCGGCAGCGTGTGTGGGTGAGAATCCTGGCGCGCAAGCCAAGGCCGGCGATGGTGCAGGCGTCCTCATAGCTCTGCGGTGAGGCCAAGGGTGAGGTTAGTTCAATGCACTCCACGCCAAAAGCGTCGAGCAGGCGAGCGATTTCGACCTTCTGCTCGGTGGTAAAGCTGGCGCCCACGAACTGCTCACCCTCACGCAGTGTTGACTCAATGATGTGAAATTCCTCTATCGACATATGGCTCTCCTTTTCCTGATCAGTGATAACAGAAAACACCAGCCTCCCTGGACTGGGAAGCTGGTGTTTTGGCTGTGCGAGTTGCCAAATCCAGCTATCCAGGCCCAGGCCGAAGTTCGCTCGGCTTACCTGTCTTGCTGCACTTGGTCTTGTTCTCGCTCACGACGACGCTGCTGCTAGGCTGGTACATCAATCCTCCACTCGATATACAAGAAAAACCGGCCCTTAGCTTTGTAGCTAGGGCCGGTGGCTGTTTCTGTCGTCAGGACTCAGAAGCACAAATCTCCGGACCTAGTGGTCCGGCTTCTTCATACCCCATAGCGACATTAGTTTATTTGTCATAAGTTCCTCGACTGGGGTCATTGTATCCGTAACCCGTTATTTGTCAATCGCTTTTTGCTGAAAGGCCAGGGTTTGCTAGGCCCGCTATGGTGATGCGGGCATTACCCTATCATGTTATACAATAAAGGCGGGTCGTTTCACGGGTGAGATGTCTGAGCCGCGTGTGGAGAGGGGAGGCAGAAAGATGGGTATTATACGCCCAAAACCGATGAAGCAGTTGGGCTCGTTGCGCCGGAGATTGTCGCGGTGGGTGGGGGGACCTCGTTCGCCGCTTAGCGCGGGATGGACACAGTGGGGTGAGGAACGGGTCTTACGCTTGCCCGTGGATGCCTACGCCACGGTCGATGAGATTGTCATCCGGGCGGCGGTGCCGGGGCTGGGGCCCGAGGATCTGGAGGTCCTGCTGGAGGGCAACACATTGACCATTCAGGGCCGGTTTCCCGGGCCGCTACCGAGCGTGGACTATCTCGTTCAGGAGCGGGTATCCGGTCCCTTCCGGCGAGAGATAGTTATCAACGTTCCGGTTCGGGCTGGTGAGGCAGAGGCGCGGTTCGAAAAGGGCATTCTGATGGTGATCCTGCCCAAGAGTGATAAGGTGCGTTCGAGGACGGTCGAGGTGAACACCACGATTGTGGTGTAGGTGACGGTCACAGACTGGCATGGGACCTGTTTTTGGGACACCGGCTGCCGGAGGGGTTCGAGAGGTTTGCCGACAAGGATGACACAATGCAAAAGCGGAAATTCGGGGCATGGACCGGGGGTATCTTGACTGCGTTCATCCTGGCGCTGTCTCTTTCGTTGTGGACCAATCATTCCTGCCCGTACGCGTACGATTACAGTGAGGCCACAGAAAGCTTCGCACGGTGCGCCGAATCTGCGGCGGGCACTCACGATACTGAACGGTCATGCGGCAGAGCCTGTGGTAAAATACGGGCCTGATGAAACAAGAACGCCATCTCCATCAGCATTCGGACACTGGGCCCCCGGCTTTTCACGCCGGGAACGTTCCCATAGCTGGGCGCGTGATACTCGCACCGATGTCCGGATATAACGACCAGCCCTTTCGACGGTTGTGCCGGCGCTTCGGCGCGTCGCTGGTCTATACGGGCTTGCTCTCTTCCCCTGCCATCGTACACGGTCCGGGACGTTGGGGCGCGCGTCGCACCGCCGAGATGCTGCGTCTGCATCCTGAGGAGGTGCCGCTGGCGGTTCAACTCTTCGGCGGCGAGGAAGCGGTCATCGTCGAGGCGGCGCGCCGTATCGAGCCCTTGGATATGGCCCTGCTCGATATCAATCTCGGATGTGCGAAGTCCAAGGTGACCCGCTCGGGTGCGGGTGCAGCGCTGATGCGAGATCCGGCCAGGGTTGGCCGTATCTTCGCGCAGCTCTCCGCTGTGCTCGATACGCCGGTGAGCGGAAAGATCCGGCTTGGCTGGGACTCTGATTCGCGCACTTATCTGGAGGTGGCGCGAGCCATGGTTGACAACGGCGCCGTGCTGGTTGCCGTTCACGGACGCACTGCCGAACAGGCATACACGGGCAGTGCCGACTGGGACGCGATCGCCGAGGTGAAGCAGGCCGTCCAAGTTCCCGTGCTTGCCAGCGGCGATGTGAAGCGGGTCGCCGATATCGCCCATATCCTGGACGCGACAGGGTGCGACGGAGCCATGGTGGGTAGGGCAGCCATCGGAAATCCGTGGATCTTCGCCGGGCAGGATCGTGATACCATCCCATGGCTCGAGCGGCTGCCGGTGGTCCTGGAGCATTTGGCGATGATGCTCGAGTTCCACGGCGACTATGCCGGAGTGCACCGCTTCCGGAAGCATCTGCGCGCCTATCTTCAGAGTTCTGGAATCCCCAGGCGGGCACGGATTCGGATCACGCAGTGCCCAGATCCCGATGAGCTCCAGGCGCTCTTGACGGAGTCTCCGGCGTGGGTCGTGGCGGGCGAAGACGTGGAGCCGGAGGAACTCCTCGTCGACGGCGAGGTCTGAGTGGGTGCCGACGCGTGGAGGTCAAAGGCTCTTGCGCACCAGAATCTGCAGTTTCGCCTCAGGCTGGCAGAGGTTCCCTTGCAGAACGAGCATAGGTCGCCGTACGTGAGCACGGTCCATTCCGGCGGGGTCGCCTGACGTGGGAAACTGGTTCACTTACCTGAAGCAGGGACTGTCCCGGGCCACGCCGGAGGATCGGTTGGCGGATGAGGACGGTTATGCTGCGACCCGGGCTAGCCTGCGAAACCTACATCCCTTCTTTGTGCGGCACGGACGCAGGGCGGGCTTGGGCATGCTGCTTATCCTATTCACCTCGTTCTTGAGTCTCCTCCCGCCCCTCATTACTCGCTACCTGGTCGACGATGTCATCCTCGCCCAAGAGGTGCAGCGCCTATTATGGGCCGCCCTCGCCTTTGCCGCGGTCAAGGGATTGGTGACGGTGGCCAATACGTTGGGCCAGTTCGCCTTCACCCGTTTTGAGCAGGACATGCTTCTGGATATTCAGGAACAGCTCCTGGAGCGGACGCTGCGGCTGCCCAAGTCCTTCTTCGACGCCCAGGAGGTGGGTTATCTTATGTCGCGCCTCACCTCCGACGTGAGTGGGCTGCGCTGGTTTTTCTCCAGTACGCTGGTCTACTTGGCGACGGAGTCCCTGCGCCTGGTGGGCGGCTTTGTCCTTCTCTTCTACCTGGAGTGGAGGCTGGCCCTCGTGGCGCTCGTGCTCTTGCCCGGAATGGTGTTTGCGGTACGCTTCTTCACTCGCCGCAGCCGCATCTTGAGCCATCAGGATATGGAGCGCCGTGCCAACGTCTCCCGCCGGATGCAGGAATCTCTGTCGGCGGCCTCCCTCATCAAGGCGTTTGCCGCGGAAGAGCGGACGGTGGGCCAGATTGTGTCGGAACTGCAGGCCAGTTTCGAGGTGACCCTTGAGAGCCTGGTCGTCGGCTCTGCCGCGAGCCTGGTCGTCCATGCGCTGAGTGACCTGTCTCGCGGCGTAGCGCTCTTGGCGGGTGCCTATCTGGTAATCGCCGGTGAGTGGACATTGGGGTCGTTATTCGCTTTCCAGAGTTACGTGGGGTACGTTTACGGTCCGGCCCAGTACCTCGCCACCGCCAATATCCAGCTCCAGAGTGCGCTTGCATCCCTCGAACGGGTGTCCGCTCTATTTGATATCGTGCCGGAGGAGGCTCCGGAAGGGGCATTGGCTGTCCGGCGGCTGCGCGGCGAGGTCGAGTTCAGAGATGTCTCCTTCTCCTATGACGGTGCCGAGCCGGTGTTGGAGGGCGTCTCCTTTGTGGTGTGTCCGGGCGAGCGGGTGGCTATCGTCGGTCCCAGCGGTGTGGGGAAGACGACGCTGCTGAGTCTGGTGCTGCGCTTCTACCGACCCACGCAGGGTGAGATCTGGTTTGATGGATGCCCCGCCTGCGACTACGATCTGGGATCGCTACGGCGGCGTCTTGGCTATGTGGCGCAGAGCACGCTGCTGTTGTCCGGGACGATCCTGGACAATCTACGCTACGGTAATCCAGAGGCGAGCCACGAGGAGGTGGAGCGCGCAGCCCGGGCGGCAGGCATCCACGACTTCGTCGTCGATTTGCCCGAGGGATACGACGCGCCGGTGGGTGAGCGTGGAGTCAAGCTCTCCGAGGGACAACGGCAGCGCCTGGCGATTGCCCGCGCGCTCGTGAAGGACCCGGACATCCTGGTGCTAGATGAGCCGACATCAGCCCTGGACAGTCGGCTGGAGCGGTCGATTCTGGATGCGTTGCCCCCTCTCATCGGGGACAAGACGCTGTTCATAGTGGCGCACCGCTTGGCCACGGTGCAGAACTCGGACCGCATTTTGCTGCTGAACGAGAAGCGATTGGTAGCAACCGGCACGCACGAACAGCTTTTGGTCGACAATGACTATTACCGCTCGTTGGTAGAGGATCAGCAAATCCTTATCCCGACCCCACTGTCCCGCGGTGCTGCCGGGTAGAGACGAGCTCCACGGTGCACCCGTGCTGGGCTAGGCGCTATGTATCCGGGTCCGTGGGCTCACGCGGCTCAATCTCGAAGGCCCGCTGGATCGCGTCGTGACCGAACCGAGCTCTGAGGTCGTCCAGCGCCTCCTGTAGTCGCCGGTGTTTCTCCCTCGAATCTTCCCACAGCTGAAGTTGCTCTACCGGTTTCGTCAGGTTACTGGCGCCCACACCGATGAGCCGCACGGGCTTGCCGTGGGACCAGGTCGCCATCAAGAGTGCTTGGGCAGCGTCGTAGATATCGTTGTCCCGGTCAGTCGGCGCATTCAGGGTGACCTGACGCGTTAACGTCGTGAAATCAGACCAACGGAGCTTGAGTTTGACGGTACCCCCCGCCAGTCCCGCCCTACGCAGGCGGCGCCCGACGTCCTCGCTAAGGCGGCTGAGTGTCCGCCGTAGCTCGACCTCATCAGTGACATTCTCGGCGAAGGTCGTCTCGTGACTGATGGATTTGACCTCGTGGTCCACCGTGACGGCGCGCTCGTCGATTCCCCGGGCGCGGCGGGCGAGGTCCTCTCCATGCTTGCCAAACCGCCTCACCAGATCCTGTTTGGGCCAACTCGCCAGGTCACCGATAGTATGAATGCCGAGGTTTAGCAGACTTTCGGCCGTCTTTGGCCCGACACCCCACAGCTCGCTCACGAACAGCGGTGCCAGAAATACGGCTTCTCCCCCTGGCGGCACGACCTGAATGGCCATTGGCGGTCCAACACCGCCTGCCGACGCCTTACCCACGTTGTTCGCGATCTTGGCAACGAGCATATTGGTTGCCACACCCAGTGAGCAGGGGAGATGTGCGTCGTCCCAAATCCGTTTCTGGAGCTGTTCGGCGATATCGCGTGCCGGCGTGCGCAGATCGCTGACATCAACGAAGGCTTCATCGATGGAAAGCTGTTGGACGATGTCGGTGAGATTATGGAGATGGTCCATCACCCGACGCGAAGCTTCCCGATACCAGGCGCCATGGCCTGGTACCAGAATCAGGTCGGGGCACAGCTGGAGGGCGCGTGCTGTCGGCATAGCGGACCGGACGCCATAGCGGCGTGCCGGGTAGGAGCAGGACGCGACCACACCCCGATGTTCGGGGCGCCCGCCAACGGCAAAAGCCTTGCCCTGCAAGGTCGGATTATGGAGCGCTTCGACTTCACAGAAGAACGCGTCAAGGTCGAGGTGGATGATCTTGCGTAGCATATCGCCTGCCGCTTATTTGATCAGTCGGAGAGGTGCTGGGTGCTAGCCTGCAGTCCCGATCGATGCCCTCCGTATTTTCAGATCCACCACGAAATAGAACAGTTCTAAACGGATCTTCCGAGTTGCACTCGCATAAGAGCCGCTTTCGTTCTCATACACGGTCAAGAAGTAATCCTGCTTGTCGCCGAACCCTCGCGCGCTGGTCAGAAAGCTTGTCGAAGCGATTGAGACGCCGATCGTTTCTGGCATAGTTAGATTAGCGTCGTTTATGACGCCCTCCGCCTCCGGCATAATCAGCCTCACGTCGTTCACGATGCCATAGAGCCGGAGTCTCGTCTCGCCCTCAGGTACGTGTGCTTCCGTGAAGTCAAGGTAGATGTCGCCGACGCCGCATAAGAAGTCTTGGTCGTGCACGGCCCACTTGCCGCGACGATGGATATCTCCGATGAGTTGAATCTGCGTATCCTTGCCTCCAGCAATGACAGAGGGACGGGTCACAATCCAGACGCCGATGCCGATTAAGATCAAGGGAAAGAGATAGGCGCATATGTCAATGCCGGTCAGGTTGCCGATCAGCAATAACAGGCCCAGAATGAGAATTGCCGTACCCAGGATGACTTGGGGTCTGCGCATAGTGTCCACCCTCCTGTATCATCGAGTCCCGACTACAATCCTTTTTTACTCCTCATCGTCGAACAGACGATGCCAGAGTTCCAGATCGTCCTCTGAGAGGCTTGATTCGCCCTGCAACTTGTCTTCGTTGATGCCCAGCTTCTCCTGGTGATTGGCAAGGGTGCGGCTCACTTTTCGGCGCTTCCGCTTCGGTGGGTTGGCAGGCTTTGCGCTCGTGGCGTCGGTCTTGTCCGCGCTTGTTGCTTGTCCCTCTGCATCAGGCGCGGCTCGTGCCTCGAAAACAGACAACCAAGTATCGACCTCCGACCGCGACAGGCTGCCGTCCTTGCGGACGACGGGCTCTGCGGGCTCTTTGGCCTGGGGCTTGGAGGAGCGCCGCTCTGGCAGCTTGGGTGGGGGGATATGACTGTCAGGATCATCCTGAAAGACCTCCAACCACGCGGCGACCTCCGCGTCATCCACTTCAGTTGGTTTTCCGCTCGGCTTCGGAGGCGGGGGAGGAGGCGAGACCTCCATGCCCAACCGCTCGCCGATGGTCGGGTTATGCCGGTTAGGAGACGCTTCGGGTGGTCTTGGACGAGGCTGGCGGGACTTGCGTTTGACCTTGGCAGATGCTGTGCGCGGGGTCACGTCGGGCCGTGGGGAAGCCGACGCCTGCTCTTCTTCCTCAGGCTCAGTGAAGACCTCTAGCCATGCGGCGACCTCGGCGGCACTGATTGTATCGGGTTTTTCCTTTTCCGGTGTGGTCGGACGCTCCAATAACTCGACGAACTCCTGGGCGGTCAGGGTTCGTGCGCCCGTCTCTTGCGCTTGGTCGCGAACTTCGTGGTCGGACGAGACGACGGTCCAGTTGCCGGCGTCGGGCAGCGCTCGCACTCGCTCGCGAATTACCCTATCCGCGTTGGTATGGTGGCGCGCCGCAAAGATAACCTTTACATCGGTCGTGGACAATGTGCGTGACGGGCCGCCGGGCAGCCCGCCGTCGAAAACGACGATCGCTTTGCGCGCTATTCTGCCCGTCCATGCCCGCAGTCGCATAACCAGCTTGGCCTCGTCGTGGGGGTCATCGAGGTCAATATCATCCAATGCAGCGATCACATTATGGCCGTCAATCAAGAAAGGCATGTCTTTTCACTGCAATTCCATTAGCGCTGGCAATTATCACTCCCGGTGTTGGGGAACTATCCTTTGGTATCAGAAATCCGAACCATCCAACGCCTCTAAATTTACCACAAAAGGACCCGGAAAGCCAATTGGGGTTGATTGGCGGAATCTCGCCGATATAATATCTAGATACATCTGAACGCGTCGCCCAATACAAGGTTTATAGAAGGCTCGAGGCATCTCCCTGGATGCAACCGCGTGGGCCTGAGTTACGTAATGTTATTCAGAGCCTGTAACCATTAGCAGGCTTTCAAGATAATGGAGGTAGAGGCTTGATGAACCAGACGCAGATGGAACGGGTGATGGGGCGGAAGGATTCCGACCATGAATCGGTCAATGACCGTGAACGCGAACAAGCCGGCTGGTTCCGTGAATTCTTGTGGAACTTCGAGTTGGCGTGGCAACTACTGTGGGACAATCGTGTGCCACTGAGCACGAAGCTAGTGCCTTTACTGGCTGCGCTCTACGTGGTATCGCCGATCGACATCATTCCCGATTACCTGTTAGGGATCGGACAGGTTGATGACCTGCTCCTGGTGCTGATCGGTATGCGCATGTTCATTTCGCTCTCTCCGCCGGAGGTCGTGGCACAATATGCCAAGTTCCGGCCGGATACTGGGGATCGTGGACGGGAGGCGAGAGGTGATGAGCCTGAGGTCGTCGAGCTGGAGCCCCGGATGCCGCGAGAGAGTTGGGAATCGGCAACGCTTCGTCCCAGTAGGCGCGAAGCCGGCGTGATCGAGAAGAAGGGCAACAAAGATCGCTAGCTCACACGCCGCGTACGGCCCGGCATACGCGGCGTACAGCTTGTCGTCTCTATCGTGGGTTACAAAGTCTACGCAGTGTAGATCGGGCCGCTGACCGTATCTTCGACAGTCTTGCGGAAATTCGGTTCGTCAAGAATCACGAAATCTAGCTCCTGGCCCTCTGGTAGCAAAGCCTCGAACTCCTTGAGTATAGTCTCGATCAACGCATCTTGGGCTTCACGGGACAACCCTTCATAGAGTACCAGACCGATGACGTGGCGCGCACCCTCGGGCGGGATGTGTAGTTGGAAGAAGTAGGCCGCCTCCACCGACGGATATTGTCGTAGCACCTCGCGAAGCGCGCTCTGCCAGTCTTTGGGTGGCATCTCCTCGGGTGGGCCGATCAGCACTGTCATGCCTGGTGGGGAAGGTCGCCCTGGAGCCGCGGCGGAGAAGGTGATTTCGCCTTGGGCCAGGGCCTCGATCTCGTCCCGCTGCATCAGCAGGGTATTCGGACCGGCAGGGTTTAGCACCAGCTCACCGACCTCGTTCTCCATCGCGATGAGCAAGAGATCTGGGCCTCGCAATCCGACATAGGACAGCCCTTCCGGTTCCCACTTAAGTGCGGCGCTCTCGTCCGCGAAGGCGATCAGCACCGTGTCACCGTGATCATCTTCAAAGGTCAGGAAAGTGAGTTCCTCGTTCTCATCCAAAATGGTCTCGGCGCGGTCATCCGGGGAGTCGGGCGTGGGAACGATGAGAACACTCTTGAGCAGGGCCTGATACAGGGCTTGCCGTCGCTCGGGTGAGTCCCGCCGCGCTATAGCTTCCATGGCCTCGTTCAGATCCGCATTGGCGAGATCGAGGCTTGGATCATCGGAAATCGACATTAAGGAGTCCTTTCGTGTGTTGAGTCTTCTGGCGGGGATAGGAGATGCAGAAGCGCGTGCCCGTAGGCTGAGGCGGCGTCTTCTCCGGCGTGGGTGCTGTACTCAACGCCGTCTGCTATCTCGCAGACGTAGCCACCCGGGGTCTGAGTGAGTCGTAAGCTCGGTGATGCCGATACGGGCAATAGGGACTCGATCCTTCCGCGAAGCTGGCCTTCTTCTGGTATCCAGACGACCTCGGTAAGCAAGATGTAGTCCAGTGCCCACTCATACGCTCCCTGGAACATCACGGTCGGCTGCCCGTGCAGCAGTGCTATCCGAATCGCCATATCTGTAATGTAGAAAACACGGTCGTCAAGATCCCGGTCGGGGATCGCAAAACAATCCCCTGTTTTTGGATGCCAGTCCAGTCCCGCCCTCTTCAGATCGCGTGCCAATGTCAGTGGTATCACCTTTGGTTCACTCCATCTCTCTCACTGTATAGTTCGTAGAGTTAGATCGTATTATAGCAGCTTCATAATCGGTGACCCTGTCAGCGGCAAGGATTGTAGTCTTCACCCAGAATCAGGCGGAGCTTAATCTCATCATCGGTCGCGCCAAGGAAGTGGACATTGTCGTCGCTGACATTAAAGATGGATTGAACGGTACTCACTCCTGTACCTTTAGCATGGTCGCTATACACGTGAATCTCCGTTGTGGTGCGGACTTCGCCATCGGCTGAACCCGGGGTGGCGGCGAAACCTGACGACCAGAGTCTATCTGCAGCCAGCAGTTCCCACTGTTGATTGGAAGTGCTGTTCCAGATCTCGACCCGAATGGAGGCCAGAGCGGCGCGGCTGGGCGAAGGGGGTAGCAGCGCGCGGTCGATCATCACCGCCATCTCCTCCCAATTCGGCACAAAGACACTGCCTCCTCCCGGAGTGACATATGGGTGTACTTGGCTGCGCCCTATATTGTAGCGCGCCACTTGCGAAGTATCCATACGCGCGGCCAGAACACCCAACGTGACAATGTTGCCCAGCTTCAGGTTTGTATCAACCAGTTGATTATACTGTTCGTACAGAGAGGGTATCGCTTGTATGACCCCACTGGATCGTGCCTTGCGCCAAATGGCTTCCAAAACCTGCTGCTGTCGCTGCTCGCGATCGAAGACGCTGGTGGTCCTGCGCGTTCGCGCGTACCAGAGCGCGAGTTTGCCGTCCATATGCTGGAAACCAGGCTCAACTACCACCCATAGATACTCTCCGCTCTCGGTCGGGTAAGGCCAGTGGTCCTCGATTCGACAGTGAACTGGTACCTCGATCCCGTCGAGCGCATCGACAATTCCCCTGAGGCCCGGCATATTGACCATAGCGTAATAGTCTGCGGTGATACCCATATTGTAGAGCAAGGTCTGGTTGAGTAAGCCGAAGCCGCCTCCATCGTAGTTATTCAGCGTTCCGATCATGTCGGCCGTATTGATACGGCTCATGTAAAAGCCGGGCAGATAGACATAGAGATCTCGTGGAATCGATAGCACCGAGACGGACGGGATCTTCGGATAGATGACGACGTAGTGAATAGCGTCGGTGTTCCAATGTTGCCAATCGGGGCGCTCGTCATTTCCCAGCAGCAGAATTGTCAGTGCGTCCTCGGGGATCGGGTACCGTGGCACTGCGGTCGGGATAGCATAGGTGGCAGAAATGTGCTGGGGTGGCAAGACCCCGATGGGAACTGCTGTGGGTCGGTGGGCAGATATCGGTTCCAATGTCATAGTTGGCGTCTGCGTCGGCGTGGACGTCTGTGTGGGCGTGGAAGTCTGTGTTGGGGTTGGCGTAGGCGTGAGTGTAGCCGTAGGCGTATGTGTAGGGGTCGGAGTGGGCGTCTGCGTCGGGCTGGGTGTCGGTGTTCTGGGCCGTGGTGTCGGCGTTATCAGATGCGCCGCCACGCTGATTTCTGGCGTTGGACGCGCATGCACACGATCTGCGATTCGCGCGGATATGAGGATAAGAAAGGCTGTAAGTGCTGTGCAGAGAAGAGTGAGCCGCCAAGTCCGTAGCTGATTGGATTCTGATTGAGTTGACATAGGATATGTTCGGATCCTTTTCTAGTACACCCGTACTATAATTGTACGTCAATCTACTTTATGGACCAACAAGGCTAGTGTGCAATGCTACTTAGCTTGACCGGAATAGGACTCGGGGAACCATGATGCCGGGATTCCACAGTAAGTCGGAGAGGTAAAAGCCAACCCAAGCAGTAGCGCGAGCGCAACCCAAAAAACGACACCTCCTGTAGAGTGAGGCTGTATCCGCAGAACTCACAACAACAGGAGGTGTCGTGTGTGTAGTATAACCGAAAATGGGCGGATGAGCGGCGGGGATTTCGC
>SLDA01000215.1 GCA_007125545.1 Thermoflexales bacterium
GCCCTCCAGCATCGCTCGTGGCTCAATGACTGATCTGAACTGCTACCACACTGATCACCAGCGCAATCAACAGGGTCACGGTCACAAAGACAGCCAGCTTACGCTCAAAGCCGGTTGGCTTAATTAACCTTCCCGATATCCACAGGAACACTCCGCCGGCAAATCCAAATCCGAACATAACGCCGATGGTGTAGATAACAGCAGTTGCCATCAGACGCGGTAGATCAATCGTGATAATAAGGCGGCCAAAGACAGCAATGGCAAAGCGGCTGGCAAGAAAAGCATAGCTCCCAGCAATGAGCAGCGCCAGTATGATCATCAGTGTGCCCACCTGGCGGCGAGGTCCGCGCTCCATCCACCACGTAAAGGCGCCCAAACCGAGCAGGGCAAGGGCAAATGTAAAGATCACGATGGAGAGGAACTCAATAGCCATTGGCTACCTCCTAGCTGAACACACTTCATCATAGAGGATAACACCTGCAACGTCAAAGCCCATAGTTCATCATAATTATGCGCTCGAACAGAGTTCCAGGTAAGAGCGCCTTGGCGACAATGGCCAGTTGCTGGTAGAAAGGTCCTACGACGTAGCGAATGCGCCGCCGGCGACGGTTGGCAATACGCGCCACAGTCCGACCTACCTGCTCAGCCGAAGCGCCGGCCTGCTCGTCAGACTCTATCTTGGCGAGCACCGCAGCATATTGCTCCTTGTATAGGTCGGAAACTTGGGAAGCTGCCGTATGGCGACGATTCTCGGTAAAAGGCGTGCGAATGTCGCCAGGCTCCAACAGAACCACATCGATGCCGAAGCGTTTGACCTCCATCCGCAGAGCTTCTGTCAGTCCCTCAACAGCGAACTTAGTCGCGCCGTAGAAGGCGACGAAGGGAACTGCTATAACCCCTCCAATCGAGCTGACATTCACGATGAGACCGCGCCGTTGAGCGCGCATCGTGGGCAGCACCGCCCGGCAGACCCGCATGACGCCAAAGAAGTTTGTTTCGAATAAGGCCTTGGCTTCATCAACAGAGGTGTCCTCGACCGCTCCCCCGTATCCCCAGCCCGCGTTGTTAATTACAACGTCCAGGCGCTGCTGTTCTTGGAGAATATGCTGCACGCCGGCTTCCACTGAAGCCGTAACGTCTACATTCATAGACAGCAGTTCAAATCCCAAGTCCGAAGTGACGGCGTCCGCATCCCGCGTCGTTCCATAGACCTTGTAGCCGTTCTGCGCCAGTGCCGTAGCACAGGCAAAGCCGATACCGGAGCGTGCGCCGGTAACCAAGGCAACCTGCGATTGTCGTCTCATCCATAGTCCTCCCGATGGCAGGATAGGTCTTTCTGATCATCTCGCATCCTATCCCAACCGGCGAGAAGCGCAACTGCTGTGGTATACTTGATCTAGTAGGGGGTCGAGAACATATGTGCAGCAAGCAACCAGGCAGGCTCCGGTGTGGTGAGTCCGAAAAGGAACCCAGCGTTCAAGCGGTCCCGCGCCCTGAGACGTGGGGACAGCATCTCGCGCATTGGATCTCACAAGCTGGAAGTCCCCCCGTGATGGGACTGGTTCTTTTGTTGCTGATTCTGCCACGGGTGTCTGGTCCACGCCTGTGGATGTGGACGGGATTGTATATCCTCCTCGTTATGGTCGCGCCTCTGGGCTTTCTACTCTGGCAGTTGCACCGGGGACAGGTGACCGACCTGGATGTGCATTTCCGGCAACAGCGCACCTGGTCTTTTGCGATTACGTGCTTGAGCCTACTGCTGGCATGGACGGCTATGGCCTTCAGCGGAGCTCCCCCTGTATTGCTACTGATGGTCGGAACCAGCCTGGTACAGTGGCTGGCGCTGTTCTTGATCACCTTGCGTTGGAAGATCAGCGTACACGCAGCCTCAATCGCCGGAACTACTCTCATCTTGGTATGGGGATTTGGTCTTGCGGCGACGCCTTTCGTGATCGTAGTGCCCCTCGTGGCCTGGTCCCGCGTCAAGCTACGTCGCCACACCCCGGCTCAAGTTATCGCCGGTGTTCTGCTTGGATGCGTCGCCTTTTCTATCGCGCTCCTCCTGACGCCCGGCCTGGGAGCTCCGGGCGTTTTTACTCCCTAAGCATCACAGAGGATTCCGCTCATGCACGACACCCACGATCGCGTCACATCGCTGGAGCAGGCACTGGTAGAGGCTGAGGCAGCTCTACGGGCGGAACGCAAAGCGCACCTCGCGTTTATCTCTCTCCTCACGCACGAGCTGCGCGTTCCCATAACCTCCATCATGGGTTATACAGATCTTCTGATCAAAGGCATTATGGGACCGATCAACGAACCTCAGGCCGGCTTCCTGAACACCATCCGGGCGAATACCGAGCGCATGACGCGCATGGTCGCTGACCTTTCCGACATCAATAAAGCCAACGGAGAGGCATTGAAGCTCTCCTTGGAGGCCGTGGAACTGGCCCCGCTCCTTCAAGAGGCTGTCGAGGCACTGAGCTCCGCACTTGACGAAAAAGAGCAAGCGATCGAGGTTGCACTGCCTGCCGACCTCCCACCCGCAAGGGGAGATTGCGCACGCCTCAAGCTCGTGTTTCAGCGCCTACTTGAGAATGCAATCCAGTACACGCCAAGTGGCGGTACTGTCATGGTGGCGGCTCATTTAGATGGCGCGACCGAAACCTTGCTCGTCAGCATACAGGACACGGGGATCGGAATTCCCGAGGATGAGCAAGATCGGATTGGCGAGATGTTCTTCCGCGCCTCTGATGAAAAGACGCGTGAGACCACAGGGAACGGACTCTCGCTTCACTTGTGTCAGCAGCTGCTGGCCCTCCATAAGGGAGGTCTGCGCTTCGAAAGCTCCCGGGACGCGGGATCCACCTTCTACTTGACGTTGCCCGCTTACACCGCTACTGAAGGACTATAGGATCGCCCCCCGATTTGGCAGATTAACGTTTGACTTTCGGCTCCTCCTGTCTAGAATAATAAGTAGATACGGATTACCTAAAGTGCCAGGAGGGATTATGGTCGCGCGTAGAGCATCCGCTGTTTGGGAAGGAACGCTCAAGGATGGGAAAGGTACTGTGAGCCTGGGAAGTGGCGCCTTTGAAGGCGCCTACAGCTTTGCATCCCGGTTCGAGCGGGGAACGGGCACCAATCCAGAGGAACTGATCGGAGCCGCTTATGCAGGTTGTTTCTCACAAGCCTTGAGTGACGATCTGACCGAGGCAGGGTTCCCGCCCGAGCGAATTGACACAGAAGCAGTGGTGAGACTCGAGCAGGTGGAGGGAGGCTTTGCCATCACGGAAATCACAATCAAGACCACCGGCGTCGTTGCCGACATCGACGCCGAGACCTTCCAGAAACTTGCCGAGGGGGCCAAGGATGGCTGCCCGGTCTCCAAGGCGCTCCAAGGTGTAGAGAAACACTTGGAAGCCGAGTTGAAAAACGCCTAGCTGATCGCCCACGGTCGAAGTTTCGGGAAAGCGGGCTACACGAACACTACCACTTTGATCGTCAAGGTGGGCTGTCGATCCTGACATCGCTGATCACATCAATGCCGAACGCATACCGCCTACCGGTCCTCCCATTACAGTGAGGACCGGTAGGCGTTCCCGTCGACAGTGAAATAGGCCAGACGATGAGAGCTGAACAGGGGAACAGCCTATGGACGCACGTCTATGCAGAACTGTTCTGACCGGCCTCTTGCTGGGGCTACTCCTTCTTCCTATCGGCAGCACCACAGGAGCCAACATCGCGGCCCGTCCGGGCTCGAACGCACCTGAACGGGGAAGGGCAGTGCCTGTAACTCATGAACCCGTTCTGCGCATGCGAGTCGGGACGTTCGATCCTCTTGACAAAGTGCCGCCTGATATTCAGTCGACGGGCACCGGGGTAGGTCTGCGCCTGATCCAGTTCCCGGGGCCTATTCAAGGGGACTGGTACGCAGCTCTGATCGACGCCGGGTTGGAAGTTGTTTTCTATATACCTGATTACACCTATCTTGTCTGGGGCACAGACCACCAGATACATAGGGTTAGCGACACAGCTCCTGTGCGGTGGCGTGGTGATTACTATCCTATCTACGCTTTACAGCCGGAGTTGCTAGAGAGTTTGGGGACGGCACGGGAGGGAGCGCCGGAGGCGTATGCAATCGCAGAGGTTGCTATTCAAATCTATCACCATGCCGGCGCGAGCGAGGTTTTGGAACAGATATACGCCGCGGCTACGGGTGTACTCCGTCCGGCGATGCAGGTGCAAGACACCCTCATCGTCGGCGTCCAGGTGCCGCGCGCGCTGGTGACCGGTTTGGCGACGCTACCCGGCGTCATCAGCGTCGAATCGCTGATGACGCCGGAGTTGCTCGATGAAGTCCAGGGCCAACTCATCGCGGGGAATGTGAACGCGACAGGATCACAACCGTCCGGACCCGGCTATCTCAGTTGGCTGACCTCGACAGTGGGTCTCCCAACACTAGCCTCGGCTTATCCCATTGTTGATATCACCGACGACGGGATCGACGACGGCACGGATGTCCCGGTGCATCCCGACTTCTATGAAGCGGGAGACCTCCAACGCCCGGATCGACTGGCCTACAACGCGAACTGGACCGATGACATCAGTGCCGATAGCGCGGGAGGCCATGGAACTCTCAATGCCTCCATTGCGAGCGGCTACAACGCTCTGGCGGGTTGGCGCTATCAAGACGTCGACGGGTACAACTACGGGCTGGGCATCAATCCCTTCGGTCGCGTAGCCGGTTCCAAGGTCTTTAGTAACGCGGGATACTGGGCCTTTCCCGACTATGGCGAGTTGGCAGCGTACGCCTATCTTCGCGGCACCCGGATCCTGTCCAACTCTTGGGGCGAATCCAAAGGCACAGGATCATACCAACTTGACGACCAGATTTACGATGGTCTCGTCCGAGACGCCAACGCTGCTATGCCCGGCTCACAGCCGATGACGATCATCTTTGCCGCAGGTAATTCAGGCCCGGGGAGCGGCACCATCGGTTCACCGGCCAACGCCAAGAACGTGATTACTGTAGGCGCCTCAGAAAGCTATCGGCCCACCTGGGTCGACGGGTGTTTCATAGGGGAGACAGGCGCGGACAACGCCAACGATGTCATCAGCTTCTCGAGTCGCGGTCCTACCGCTGACGGGCGAATAAAGCCCGACCTGGTCGCACCGGGCACCCATATTGTAGGCGCCGCTTCCCAGGCCAGCAGCTACCATGGTCGTGGCGTCTGTGATACCTACTATCCCACCGGGCAAACCCTCTATGCCGCGTCCTCCGGCACGAGCCACGCTACACCCGCCGTCTCAGGCGCGGTATCACTCCTTACGCGTTTTTACGAGGATACCTACGGCGCCTACCCGAGTCCGGCGATGCTAAAAGCGTACCTCATCAACTCGGCTCGCTATCTGGATGGTGTGAGCACTGGTGATACACTGCCGTCTCCCAGCCAGGGCTATGGGGCTGTCAATTTGGGCATGGCTTTTGATACGACACCACGTATGGTTCAGGATCAGACCACGCTCTTACGGGACACCGGAGATTCGGTTGTACTCTACGGTAGGGTGGCGCGCACGGACCGCCCCTTCAGGGTAACGTTGGCGTGGACCGACGCACCGGGCTCGAGTGTAGGGGCTCCCTATGTCAACAACTTGGACTTGGAGGTGATGGTCGAGGGCCAGACCTATTATGGCAACGTGTTCTCAGGTGCCTCCGCCGTCCTAGGCGCCTCCGCCGTCCCAGGCGCCTACTCCGCCCCAGGCGGCAGCGCTGATTTTCGCAACAATGTGGAGAGCGTCTTTCTTCCCGCCGGCGTCGAGGGTGAGTTCACGCTTAGGATCGTAGCAACTAATCTGGCTGGAGATGGCGTGCCCGGAAATGGCGATCCCATCGATCAGGACTTTGCATTGGTCTGCTATAACTGCCAAGGTGTGCCGAGCTTTCGCTTGGTCGCAACCCCGTCTACACAGAGCGTCTGTCAACCGGACCCTGCTATTTTCAATATCGATGCAGACTCGTACAATGGGTTCAGTGAACCGATCACACTCCAGGCAATGGGGCATCCGATGGGTTCGATCGTCACCTTGGCGCCAAATCCCGTCAAAGTTGGAAATACGAGCACACTGTCAATCACGGAAACCGGAGCCGCCGTGCCGGGAGCCTACCAGATCGTCATCAGCGGGAGCGGGGCAGGGCAGATCAAGAGCACATTCGGAGATCTGAGCCTCCACGCCACCGTACCGGCAAGCGCTACCCTAGTCTCACCGGCGCAAGAAATGCGGGACATCTTGCCTCAACCGGTACTCCAATGGCGTCCTGTCGCCGGAGCCGAGCTCTATATTGTTGAGGTTGCCACCTCAACCGACTTTCTTGATCCTATCTATACTGCCGCCTCCCCTGCCACCGAATATACTGTCGCGGCGGTGCTCGAGCCGAGCACGCAATACTATTGGCGCGTCACGGCGAGGAATGCTTGTGGGGCCGGCGCAGCCTCGGTCATCAGGACTTTCACGACGGCCTCGCAGCCTACCGATGTCGGGTATCTACCCCTCATCCTGCGAGCCGCACCATAAAGGCCGGACAGGACCTCTTGGTTTGCTTCCGTGCTGTGAAATTCGTGGGAGCCAAATACCGGCGTCCCGTACCTTCGTGACCCACAACCGTTGTAGATTCTTGGAAGCACTGTATAATGGGCGCTGATTTTCGTCTCCGGCGCAGTATGTCCAGACTGGGAGTACAACATGCTATCAGAGATCAAAGTACGACGGGCGAGGTTACTGGACGCAGAGGCAATTGCAGCGTTCGTTAATTCGGCACAAGGCGTCGGTCCGGGAGAACGTTCGAAGATAACCCGACGCACCGTCGCCGAACGGTTTGGGCAAATCGGGTTTATGGTCGCCGAAGATGGCGGTGAGATGTTGGGACTGCTTGGCTGGCACGTGGAGAATCTCGTGGTGCGCGTCACCGACTTTCTGCTCTCCCCGTGCGAGGACGCGGTGGTGGTCGGCAGAACGTTGATCGATGAGATGGAAACAGCAGGACAAGACCTACAGGCAGAAGCTGTGATCCTATTTCTCCCCGCCATTCCCAGTCCGAAACTCGTCGCGTTCTGGGAGCGACTCGGTTACGCGTACCAGGGCGTTGAGCAGTTGCCGAGAGCCTGGCGCGAAGCGGTCGTCGAGCGGGACCGAGCTATGCGCGGCGTTATGGTCAAACGCTTGAGAGAAGAATACACTCGGCGGCCTATCTAAAGTCGCCAGGAGGTCAATATCGATGCAGAAGATCAAGAAATTCGTCGGCGAACATCCTCAATGGACATCCTGGATTGTGCTGGCGGTGGGTATGGTCGCGATCCTCATCTGGTCGGCAAGAGACGTGGGACTGCTGCCGGGACAATGGGCAGCATTGATTATCGCGACAATTCTGGTCGCCGGACTTGCAGTGTGGATCATTGGCTGGGAAGATGAAGATGATGTGGAAGAAGATGAAAGCCCCCCTCCACAGCGTAAAGGTGCGGACAAACCATCCGAAACAAGCGTCTGATTGATAGCACCGGAGTATCTTGACCCCGAGCGGCCTATAGGACGCCGCGCAACCATTTCACTCCTATCTCCCACATACACCCCACCTATAGGGGTGTCTTGCCCGTAGGATAGAGTTAGCATCTACCAACAGATGCCCTGATCCCGCTGAAGGGTTGTCCTCGCGAAGACATGAACTATAATTCGGGTGATAGATATGGGAGGTAGGGTGAGTGGCTAACGATCAGTTGAGCGATACTGTAGAGACTCGAGAAGGCTCGCGGCAAGATCAGGAGCTTTCTAGCAGCCGGTCTTTCGGCTTTCGCTCTTGGCTGCAGGATACGTTGGAGACGATTCTACTCGCGGCGATCCTGTTTATTGTGATCAACGCGCTCACCGGGCGCTATCAGGTGCATGGGCAGAGTATGGAGCCTAGCCTTCACAACGGGCAGTATCTAATAGCCAGCAAGGTGGCCTATTGGCTTCATCCGCCCGAGAGGGGAGATGTGGTAGTGCTGACGCCGCCGCATGGCGATAGCCCTGTTCCGTACATCAAGCGAGTCATCGGTGTGCCGGGCGATTTGGTGGAGGTGAGAGAGCAACGCGTCTGGGTGAACGGCATTGCGCTAAACGAGCCTTATCTCAATGCGCCGCCCAACTATCCCGGCAACTGGGTGATAGCCGCAGGCCAGTATTTTGTCCTTGGCGACAACCGAAACAATTCCAGCGACTCCCACACGTGGGGATTGCTGCCTGAGGATCATATTCTCGGAAAGGCTTTCTTTTCCTATTGGCCCCCGGAGCATTGGGGCAGGATTCCCCATTACACATTCCCGGAGTTAGGGGTCGTGCACTAGCTGCAACAGACCCGGTGTTACACTGGCAGCACTTACCATTGCGCACCGGGACTGGGACAAGCAAGACCTTCCGGCAACCGACGAGACTCTCAATTTATGGCACAAGGTTTGGAAGCTCCCTATATTAGACCGGAAGACAGATCATCTTCCGCCGAGGATCCGGTAGTTCATATAGATCGCACGCAAGAAGCGTGGCCGAATCGAGTGGAGGAAATATCCGCCCCTCGGAGCGGTACAAAGCATGCGGGGGCCTGGATCCGCGATGTGTTCGAAACATTACTACTGGCAGCTGTCATATTCTTTCTGGTCAACTCGCTGACGGGAAGATACGAAGTGCAATCAATTAGTATGGAACCGACCCTGCACGAAGGTCAGTATCTGATCGTGAACAAGCTTGCCTACCGGCTAAGACCACCGCAGCGTGGGGATATTGTGGTGCTTGATCCACCGGATCAGCGCAGTTCGATACCGTATATCAAGCGAGTTGTCGGGCTGCCAGGGGAGTTGGTGGAAGTGCGCAACGGTCGCGTCTGGATCGACGGCATCGCTCTCAACGAACCTTATGTAAGCGGCCCCCTCCTCTACGAGCGAGTGTTCGAGTTGAAGTCGGATGAGTACCTGGTGTTGGGGGATAACCGCAACAACTCCAGTGATTCTCATGTGTGGGGCACGTTGCCTGAGGAAAACCTTATCGGCAAGACAGTATTCCGCTACTGGCCTATCGAGAAGTTGGGGCTGCTTCCACACTATATGTTCCCAGAATTGGAGGGAACGCCATGAGTTTGCCCTTAGCGAAGGAGTAGCTTCATGAGCTATCCATGTTCACACTGTGGCATTGGTACACTGAAGCCCATCAAGATCACCTACCTCCGCCAAATGGGCTCCCTCATAGTCACCTTGCCCAACTTCGCGGCTTGGAGGTGTGACTCGTGCCATTACACGCGTTACGATAACGCTGCGCTTGCTCAGGTGGAGCGCATCTTGGGACCCGATGTCGAGTCGGTGATGAACACCACGAATTGGCGATTCCGAGCGACGAAGGGTCCGGCTGAACACGGACCCCATCGCTGGTCCTTCTAGTGGAGAACAGAACCTGCAAATCGGCAAACGGGTGGCCTTGATTGGCGTAGGAGAAGGAGTCTTGGCATCCCTATGCAAAAGCGGGCCTCACTGACGAGGCCCGCTTTAGTGTGTAAGCAGCTTACGTCTCGTCCCTACCACTCTCCCGTGCCCAGATATGCATCGATACTGGCAGCAGCACGTTGACCAGCGCCCATCGCACTGATCACGGTGGCTGCACCGGTGACCACATCCCCACCGGCCCAGATTGGGCATGCGGTCGTCTTCCCGGTCTCCTCGTCGGCTACCACTGTGCCCCATTTCGTGCGCTCCAGCCTCGCAGCGTCTTGAAAGACAAGGGGGTTCGGGCGTGTACCTAACGCCATAATTACCATATCCACGTCCATATCGTACTCGGCGCCGGGAATCGGCAAGGGGCGCCGACGCCCGCTGGAATCGGGTTCACCCAGTTCCATCCGCTGAACCCGCATCCCGGAGACCGCACGTCTCTCATTGCCATAGATGCGCACGGGATTGACGAGGAAGTTGAAATGCACACCCTCCTCACGGGCGTGCTCGAATTCTTCATAACGCGCCGGCACTTCGTCCATAGAGCGACGGTATACGATATGAACCTCGGGCGGAACACCTCCGTTGGACTGTGCGCGCATCGTGCCCAGCCTGAGCGCACAGCGTGCAGCGTCCATCGCGACATTACCTGCACCGATGACAGCGACCTTCTTGCCGACTTTAACCGGCGTATCATATTCAGGGAACCGATACCCCTTCTTCAAGTTTACACGGGTCAGAAATTCGTTCGCTGACATCACTCCGTTAAGATTGATCCCCGGAATCCGCACCATATTGGGCAGACCGGCACCGGAGCTGATGAAGATTGCCTCGTAGCCCTCCTCCTCCAGTAGCTCTTCGACCGTAAAGGTACGACCGATGAGAGTGTTCAGGCGGACCTCGATCTCCAATCCCTGGACAAGGCAATCGATCTCATCTTGCACAACCTGTTTGGGCAGGCGAAACTCAGGAATACCGTAGCCTAACACACCGCCCAAGCTCTGCAATGCCTCAAATACCGTAACGTCGTGGCCTTTGCCGGCCAGCGCCGCGGCGCACGTAAGCCCGGCAGGGCCCGACCCGACAATGGCGACACGTCGGCCGGTGGGCGTGGCGCGTACGCTTGAAGGGCAGACCCGCTCTTCCAGCTCGTAGTCACCTACATAGCGTTCAAGCCGGCCGATGGCGACCGGTTCACCACGTTTTGCCAAGATACACAGCGCCTCGCACTGCGTCTCCTGCGGGCAGACTCGCCCACAGATAGCAGGCATCACGTTGCGCGCTTTCATCTCCGCCACCGCTCTCGGCAGATCCTCATCACACAACGCGGCAATGAATTCGGGGATCTTGACGCCTACCGGACAGCCCTTGACGCAGGCGGGCTCGCGACACTGCAGGCATCGCTGAGCCTCACGAAGCATCAACTCAGGGGTGTAACCCAATGTCACCTCGGCAAAGTTCGCGCGGCGTGCCTCGGGATTCTGGGTTGGCATCTCCTGCCGGGGAATTTCTAAGCGTTCCTTCATACTGAACTTACTCACTTAGACCTCCCCCTTAGCCGCCAGAAGTCGGCATTCTTTTTGCCAGTGCGCCACAGCATACTGCTCCTCCTCGCGGTAGAAGGCCTGGCGTGCCATTAGCATATCCCAGTCCACCAGATGTCCATCAAATGATGGTCCATCCACACAGACAAACCGTGTCTCGCCCCCAATCTCGACGCGGCACCCACCGCACATTCCGGTACCATCCACCATCACAGTGTTCAGGCTGACGATGACCGGGATGTCAAAAGGCTGTGCCGTCTGCACACAGGCCTTCATCATCGGCGCAGGGCCTACGGCGTGCACCTCTGCTATCTCGCCGGCCCGTGCCTCAAGCAGCTCGCGGAGCGGTTCGGTCACCAGTGCTCGACGACCATAGGAACCATCGTCGGTCACGACGGTTAGCTCATCGCTGATAGCCTCCATTCGCTCCGTCCAGACGAGCAACTCGCGGTTACGCGCACCAATGATGGAGAGCACCTGGTTGCCGGCTGCCTTGAAGCCGCGGGCGATAGGATATATAGCGGCGATAGCCACGCCGCCCCCAATGCAAACCACAGTGCCGAGCTCGTCGATTTCGGTGGGGTGGCCCAGAGGCCCGACGAGATCCCGGAAACCCTCGCCGACCGTCAGCGTGCCCATATGCATCGTTGACTTACCGACTTCCTGGAAGACCAAGGTTACCGTCCCGGCATCCCGGTCGTAGTCGGCGATGGTCAAGGGAATACGCTCCCCCTGTTCGTCGATGCGAACAATCACAAACTGCCCCGGTTTGGCTTTGCGCGCCACTTCCGGAGCGATCACGACCATCAGCTTGTTGGACTCGCTGAGGGTCTCTTTGTAGACGATTTCGTACATTTTCGATCCTCGCTCCTGTTTTGTCAGCCCTGCCTTGTCGATCAGCCAGCAGGCGATTCCGCGATCCTGGCCCGCGGCGGCAACCGGCGCACCGATGAACTATCATGATAGCGCCAGTTGTCAAAGGGACAACTGTTACATTGGCTGCATCATACCACAATCTGGGATAACACTGAACAATTACAACGGTTGGAGGGAAGTCGTGCAAGCCAACGGCGAACAATTTCTTAGTAAACTCAGGGTTACCGAAGGCAATGCCTAGAGCAGGTACTCCTGTGGCCGAAGCTGATGCACGTGACGCGCCTGGCTTTCGTTTCATCACTGATGAGGAGATGTTGACAGCGCCGGAAAAAGCGCAAGCCGGCCTGCACGCCGGTAGATCCCGGTCTATGTCGGCGAGAGTGCCACATGCACAAGCGGCCTCAACTATACGTTGAGGCCGCTTGTCTATGATCTGGAGCTTGCTAGTGACGCCGTCCCTGGCCGCGTCGTGCCCCCTGATGGGAACGAGAATTGGACTTGGCGGCAGCCGCTCGAGCTGTGTAATCGAAATCACGTAATTCGCGTCGCTCAATGCGCTTACCCAACAGCTTTTCGATCTGACGGACAAGCGGTTCGTCGTCTTGCTCCATAAACGTACGCGCCTCGCCAGTGGCGTCCACGCGCCCCGTGCGACCGATTCGGTGGGTGTAGGCATCAACTGTGTCGGGCATATCAAAGTTGATCACATGCGTGATATCTGACACATCGATCCCACGTGAGGCGATGTCGGTAGCTACCAGAATATCGACCTTGCCGCTGCGAAATCCATCGAGAGCCCGCTGCCGTTGGGGCTGGGACATATTACCTTGTAGCGCCACGGCATGATAACCCTGCTTTGCCAGATCACGCGCCAAGTTGCGGGCGCGATGCTTGGTGCGGGTGAAGACAAGAACACGACCGGTCGCTGTCTGGCCGAGCATCGCCAACAGAAGATCCTTCTTGAGATTACGGGACACCGGATAGAGCGCATGAGAAACTGACTTCGCCGGCGCGATCATCCCAATCTGCACTGTCAGCGGATTGTTGAGCATTTGATCCGCCAATTGCCGTATCTCCGAAGGCATCGTGGCGGAGAAGAAGAGGGTCTGGCGCTGCTGCGGCACGGCCTTTAGAATGCGACGAACGTCGGGCAAAAAGCCCATATCACACATCCGGTCGGCTTCATCCAACACCAATACCTCGACTTGCGACAGGTTGACATTGCCTTCACCCATAAGGTCGAGCAAACGCCCAGGACAGGCGACGACGATCTCGGCACCCCTGCGGAGCGCCGCAATCTGCGGTCCTTTGCTCACGCCGCCATAAATGGTAAGACTGCGTACCCGGGTCTGCTTACCCAGTTCAACAAACACCTCGTGAATCTGCTCGGCCAACTCGCGCGTCGGAGCCAGAATCAAAGCGCGCACGTGTCGCTGCGGGCGCCCAGCGATAAGACGTTGAAGAATGGGCAAAGCGAAGGCAGCGGTCTTGCCGGTGCCTGTCTGCGCAATACCTAGCACATCGCGGTCCTTCATGACCACGGGGATAGCCTGTTCTTGAATCGGCGTGGGCTCTGTATAGCCCATCGCCTTGACGCCACGCAATACACGCGCGTCTAGAGAAAAATGTTCGAAACTCACCTGACGTACTCCTTGACTTTAGTGAGCCAAGTCGCACGCCTGGCCCGAATTAGATATCCAGACCTCAATGGTCGCGGACATGAAAAAGAATTATACTAGATTTGAGATATTTAACAACTACACCTAACTTTCTAATATAAGATCCACAAACTTGGGTGGCTCACCTGGCTTCAGCGCTACGAGACCCCGGTTTGAGAGATGCAATTCCTCCAGCACGATCAGACCCAAGAGGCTGATCGTCATCTCCGCAGAATCATGTGGACACCCGGCAGCTTTCAGCCCAGCCTCAATGCCCTCGACCCGTTCCGCCACCGCCGCCGCGCTATCGAGAGCCATTAAGCCGCCCACCGGCAGTGGCAGCTCGGCCACCAGTGTGCCGTCCGCGACCACGGCCATCCCGCCGTTCATGTCGATAACGGCATTGGCCGCCGTAACCATCGCATCATCGTCCGAACCAACGACAAGCAAGTTGTGCGAGTCGTGAGAGACCGTGGAGGCGATCGCAGCCCCGGCGTTGAACTGGAGCCCCGTGACAAATCCAACCATTCGCGTCCCCTTTGCCGGATCCTCCGCTCCACCCAGATCCGGTGCATGCCGGTAGAAGATGGCGGCCTTCATGAGGTCGCGGTCTGCATCCGCCGGCAACGTACCATCGACCGGCGTCATCTCCATAACGACCTCTTCCGTATGCACCATTCCCGGCACCGCCCGCATCACGCGCACCTTGACCGGGGCACTTGGCGACACCTTTACCGCGAAATCTGACGAACTCAGGGGTTCTAGATGCATCGACTTGACAGCCCAATCGGGATAGTCATAGGGCGCGATCTCCACGACCAACTCCCCGTTCTCGGCCACCAGCACTCCATCGCAATAGACCTGATCGATCGTCATAGCCACCAAGTCACTAACGATCAACAGATCGGCTGCCCGGCCCGGAGAAACAGTCCCGATCTCTCTGGACCGCTCGAGCAACTGCGCCGCGTTCAGAGACACCATCTGCACGGCCTGAATGGGCGATAGGCCCTGACGAATTGCTTCCCGCACCACACGATCCAGATGGCCATGGTTCACCACCGTCGCCGGGGTGACATCATCAGTGACTAACGTAAAGAAACGGGTGTCGAGGCCGGGGTTCTCAGTGACGGCACGGACAAGGTTGGGCATATCCAGCCACGCCGATCCGTAGCGCTGCTGGACATAGCAGCCCAGTTGAGCGCGGCGCATCGCCCCTGCAGCGGTGGTACACTCATGATCCGCCGTGATGCCCGCCGCCACGAACGCGTTGAGCCCTTCATCCAGAGCTGTAGTGGCATAGTGCCCGGTCAGCACCTTCTCTGCTTCCAGCGAGGCCTGTGTGATAGCGTGGACGCCCGGATCGCCATAGATCAGGCCGGGGAAATTCATCTGCTCTCCCTGGAGTGCGGCCCACCCTTCAGTGTAAGCCTGGGTCACATCCTCTGCTGTAATGGTGGCGCCGGCATCTTCAAAACCGGGGATAGACGGGACACATACCGGCATTGCCACGAGCACCTTAAGCGGCAACCCCTCAGCGGCATCGTGAAAGAGCTGCACCGCCTTCACACCAAAAACGTTCGTTAGCTCGTGGTTGTCACACGC
>SLDA01000132.1 GCA_007125545.1 Thermoflexales bacterium
CGACCGGCGCCGCCGCGTTCAGCGTGGGCGCGACCGCCGCGCGGGACAGCACCGCGCGCAGCAGCACGACCAGCCCGGCGGCTTCCACGCGCGCGCCCTGCCCCAGGCGCGTGCCCGCGTAGATCACGGTCCCCGCGCCGATGGGCTTGGCGACCACCACGGGCCGACCACGGAAGATGCCCCAGACCTCCAGCCCATCCCCGCCGAGTTCTGCATACCGGTCGGCGCCCCAGATCGTGGTGGAGGACCCCGTACCCTCCGACCCTTCCGCAGGAGTACGGAGCTCGATCGGGAAGGCGTCGCCACCGGTGGCGCCTGCCGCGGCGAGCGCCTTCTTCACGTCTTCCGTGAAGGCGTCGTCGTCCACGCCGGCATCCTGAGCGGTTTCGAGATCCACGTCCAGGTACCGCGCCGCCGTCGTCTCCACCTCGCGTAAGCCCCAGACCTCGTCCAAGCCGCAGCCGGGCAGCACACGGCTGTGGCGCCCGGTAGTGGCGTTGTAGCCGCACAGGTGCGCCTCGACGAGAACGATGCCGCCGCGTCGCACCCAGCTATCAAGCTGCGTAGCCTCCTCTTGGGTCAGGTAGTAGGGTGAGGGCAGAATGAGAAGCTTCAATCCGTCCAACTCGCCTGCCTCCAGCATCTCGCCGCTGACCGTACGCACGGGCACACTCTGCCAATAGAGGGCCATCTGGTAACCCTCGACGCTCTCGATCAGGGGCTTAAAGCCCTGGTGAATCGCGTAGTGGAAGATCTCGTTCTTGCGGCTCCGCCAAATACCGACGGCGGCTTCCGGCGGTGGGCAGTTGAGTAGCGCACCGGTGTGTGGGGCCACCGTTTCCCAAAAGCGAGCGGCGGCACGCGTGATGGGCCGGTCCGAGCCGTCCAGGTGCACCAGACCCCAGCCCGGTGCTTCGAAACCCAGCACCTCGGAGCGGTACTGCCAGAAGAGAAACCCGCGGATGCCCAGGCCAATCTGCGGCAGGAAGTCATCCAACAGCTCCGGAAGGTGGAGCACGCGCTGGTGGAGCGAAGTACAGCCGTGATTCACGTGGCTCTCCACGTTGTAGGCCACGCGCCCGCGGGCAGCGGAGACGACCTGCATGGTCATCACCGGCCCGCTGTTGGTGGTCGCAGCGAAGACCTGGCAGGGCTCCGCGAGCGCGAAGTCGTCAGCAGCACAGGTCACCACGTTGAAAGGCGCCATTGTATTCGGCACGACGTGCAGATAGCGAAGGTGGTCCGGATCGAGCTCACGCAGCATCGCCAGCCGCCACGCAGCCTCCGCCGTCATAGTATCAACATGGAATTCGCGCCAATCCACGAAATCCGTAATCGTGTGGGGATTGCGGGGCAGCTCCACTTGCTCCCAAGCCTCGTACCGGCGCCCCCACACGGCGTTGAGTGCGTCGAGCGTTTCATACTTGCCCTGCAACCAGAGAATGAACGCCGCCCGGCAGTGCCGGCAGTAGCAGACCAGCCGGTCGACGTCGGGCGTACGCTGTGGAAAGGAGAGCTCGGGCTCGTTCCAGACGTCCCACATTGAGAGTGCCGGATGGTCGCGGAAGTGGACGACGGAGGCTGCGAGGAAGTCCTGCCGCGCGCGCAACGCGCCGAGGTGATTGTAGCAAGGACCGGGATGCCCGCCAATCTGCCGGTGGCCGACCGTGTAGGGCTCGACAAGCTGCCCGTTGTTCATCACCTGCTTCGCGTCAGGAAAGCGAGCGTAGAGCCAGAGGGGTGCCACGTCGAAGATTGTGTTGAGGGTCACCGCCAACCCCGACTCTGCCGCCAGGTCCATCAACCGGTCCAGGTCCTCGAAGTAGAAGGCATCGCCGACTGCAGCAGGCGACACGTCCGTTCCGGCCAGAGGCGCCCGCTGTGACCAGCGCCACTGTACCCAGTACTTGACGGCATTGAAGCCCAGCTCGGCCATGCGGCGCAGATCCTGTTCCCAGCAATCCGGCTCGGGCGTGGGAGCACGGTAATACTGGGCGCCGAAAATGAAGGGTATCTCTTGGGTCATCCGTCCCCGCCTTTCTCTGCGCCCCTACTCACGCCCATAGGGACTTGGCGGGGCGGGATAGACCTCGGAACCTTGGCTCAAAAAGTGTCCCTGTCCGGGCGTGGAGAGCCAGATGTGCCCGTCCTTGACGGGCAGTGACCGGTACTGGGGGAGCTGTGCGGGACGACTCTCGACCGCTACCAGACGCTCCAGCATCTCCTGCCGCCGTCCCACGTAGCCCTCGTCCGTGTAGAGGTTCACCTGCTCGGCAGGGTCGGCGTTCAGGTCGAAGAGTTGGCCCTTATCCTCCTGTACGAAGCGGGTGAGGCGCCAGCCGTCGTCAGAGATCACGCTACGCACGGCCCCGGTCGCGACCGAGACTTCTCCCCAGGAGGCATCGTCCGGCTCTCCCCCAGCGACCGCCGCCAGCGAGCGCCCCTCCAATGGCGGGCGTTGCTGCGGCTCTACCCCGGCCCAGTCGCAGAATGTGGGGAAGAAGTCGAGCGTGCAGGTGAGTCGATCCGACACCCCTGTCGCCACCCCACCGCCGGCGACAATCAGCGGCACGCGGATCCCGGCATCGTAGTGATTGGGCCCCTTGGTCATCAGCCCGTGATCACCCAGCATCTCGCCGTGATCGGTGGTAAAGACGAGGATGGTGTCATCCCAGAGCCCCTTGGCCTGCAGATAGGTCTCCAGGCGCTCGATCTGATAATCAATCAGGCGCAGGGAGCCGTGATAGAGCGAGCGCAAGCGGGCGACGACGCCGGGAATACGCCAGACCTGGTCAAAACGCCAGAAACGCTGTGCATTCGCCAGCGCCTGAAACCCCTCATCGATCCATTCCGCGGGAAGGGGCTCGGGCATCTCCGACGGGTCGTAGCGCGAAGCGTAGGGCTCGGGCGGGTCGTAAGGATCGTGAGGGTCGACGTAAGAGATATGGCAGAAGAAGGGCCTGTCAGGGCACTCGGCGATGTGGCGGTCGATGAAATCGAGGCCCTGGTCCGTAATGAAGGTCGTGTCGTGGAGCCCGGGCGGTAGCGGCGAGGGATACATAGCGGGCCAGGGCGACGCCGCCATCAATGGCACGATTATCCGGTTGCGCGCACGTTTGGCACGGGATAGGTCTTGGGGTGCGGGATTGTTGGGCCAGAAGGGCCAGGCCACCGCCAGCGCCGCGTCGTAGTGCTCGGGATGCTCGCGCTTGATCCACTCGGTCCAGGGACCCCACTTCGGGTCCTCGCTCACCACCGCCTCGTCGAAACCCAGATAGTCCAAGCTTTCGGGCACCGGCATGTGCATCGGCGTCTGGTGGAACTTGCCGAAGCCACCGGTGCGGTAGCCCTGGCGCTGAAGTACGTGGGCGTAGGTGGGAAGATCGGTCCGCAACACGTAGTTGTTGGTCGTAATCCCATGGACGACGGGTGAGCGTCCGGTCAGTGCTGTGGCACGGTTAGGCGCGCAGACAGGGAAGGTGGCATAGCAGCGGTCAAAGCGCATGCCGCCGGCAGCCAACCGGTCGAGAGTGGGCGTGGAGTCCACGCCTGATCCGTAGCAGCCAATCCATTTTGCCGCAAGTTGATCGGCCATAATGAAGATGATATTTTTCATACTTTCTCCTAGGGGCGCTCGCGCAACCAGCGATGTAACCCGGAAGCCAAAATAGCACCAAAAGCCAACAACGCACCCAGCGCCAGGCCTGCACGGTTCACATCCCCTACAATGCTCGCGTCGGAAGGTTCACCATCGGGGCGGACATAGCGTTCCGCCGCGACTTGGAGCAGTGCGTGGATCAAGCCGGGCGTGTGGCGGGCGAAAAAGACAAATAGCCGGTCGGTTAGCGTCAGAATGCGACGGTGCTTCCGGGTCCGAACCGCGTCCCAGATCGCGGCTGCCACACGCTCAGAGGGCATGGCGCGGACGAAATCCGCCTTGGCGAGCAATTGCTCCAGCGAGAGGCCGGTGCCCGACTCCAGCAAGTTGCTATCGAAGTCGCTTGTTGTCAGACCGGGCAGCACCTTGACCACGGCGATGCGATCACGGTGCAGTTCGACCGCCGCAGCGTTATTCATGTATCCGAGCGCTGCTTTGCTGGCGCCATAGCCGCCCATGTAAGGCACGGGAATCGCCTCCGAAATTGAAGAGACGTTCACCACGACCCCACCTCCCTGTAACCGCATTTGTGGCACGACCGCTTGCATCAGCGCTATCGGGGCGAGGACATTGACCCGGAAGACATAGTCGAGATCGTCCAAGCTCATGGTCGCGATGGTGCCCGACATGCCAAGGCCCGCATTGTTGACGAGCGCATCGATGCGTCCGAATGTGCCGATGGTGCGGTCGACGAGGCGCGCACGCGCCTCGGGCAC
>SLDA01000230.1 GCA_007125545.1 Thermoflexales bacterium
CGGGGACGGGCAAGACGATACTGGGTCTCCACTTCTTACAGGCAGGCATCGATGCCGGAGAAGCCACGTTGCTGATCTCTCTCTCAGAAGCAGAGGAGGGCCTGCGTGCGAATGCGGCGCGTATGGGCTTCGATCTCGACGCAATGGATATACTCGATCTTACGCCCAGTTCCGAGTTCTTCGCGGGGGGACAGGGCTACGATATCTTCTCTCCTGCCGAGGTAGAGCGTGAGCCGATCACAGAGCAGATTGTGGCGGCGATAGAACAGATTCGACCGCGACGCATCTACGTCGACGCGATTACACAGCTGCGCTATCTGACTGCCGACGAGTTGGAGTTCCGCCGCCATCTTTTCTCCTTCTTGCGCTACCTCACGGAACAGGAGGTGACAGTCCTGGCGAGCTCTGACTACGGATTCGAGGATCTTGATTCCTACCTCCAGTTTATGTGTGATGGGATCATCGAATTGCGTCGCGACGATGCGCACCGGACGGTCACCGTGCACAAGCTTCGAGGCTCGGGTTTCGAAGCAGGACAACACGCGCTGCAGATCGCGGCTGATGGCCTTCATGTCTTCCCCCGGCTGATACCCGAGGTGCACTGGCGGGAGTTCATCCCGGACCCAATGCCGACCGGTGTGCCGGAGTTGGACGAGGTCCTGCATGGTGGGCTTGAGCGCGGGACCGTTACGATCGTCACTGGACCCGTAGGCACCGGCAAAACGACGCTCGGTGTTTCATTTGCGCGGGCGGCAGCACTACAGGGCGCGCGAAGCGTGGTCTACCTGTTTGAGGAAACCGTCGACTCGGTGTTGTACCGGAGTCGGGCGATCGGGATTCCACTGGATGAGTTGATTTCGGACGGGCGCCTGACTCTTGTGCCCATTGAAGCACTGCGGATGTCGGCTGATGAGTTCGCTTCGGAACTGCGCACAAAGGTTGAGAGGGAGGGAATAGAAGTCGTCGTGCTGGACGGCGTCACAGGCTATTGCCTATCGCTGCGCGGCGACACGCCGGTGGTGCATCTGCACGCATTAACCCGTTATCTGCGCAACATGGGGGCCACGACCCTCGTAGTAAGCGAGACTGACTGGTTGACCGAGGTGGGCCAGGTCACGAGTTCCTCAATCAGTTACCTGGCTGACAACCTTATCATGCTGCGCTACCTAGAGCGGGCGGGGAACATAAGGAAGGGTCTCAACGTCCTGAAGAAGCGGGTATCGAGCTTTGATCCGTCCTTGCACGAGATGGTGATAGATCGAGATGGCATCCGTCTGGAATCGCCGGTGTTCGATCTGAAGGATCTTTCCGGCGAGTTCGACAGTATCTGATCGCTCGACGGCAACCGGCTGAAAGGGGGGGTGGGCATTGGCGGAGGATAGCACGAGTGCTCTGATCTTGCTTGTGACGCGCAATGTAAAGAATGCGAAACTACTGGGGAAGGCCCTCTCGGATGAGGGGTACCGGATGCGGGTCGCGACGACGGTAGAGGAGTTCGCGAATAGTGTTGACTCGGATGAACCCATAGCGCTCGCCTTGGTTGACCTCACGGGATTTGACAGCCGTATATGGCCGCTTTGCGAGCGGTTGCGTTCGGCTGAGACGCCGTTGCTGATGTTGGCGGCGCGGAAAAGCCCGACGATCGACCGGAAGGGGCACGAGCACGGCGCGAGCAGTGTCTTGGTCAAGCCTGTAGGCGTTCGCGAGCTGTTGGGCCTGATGCGGGTGATGATCGAAGGGTAACGTGGCGCGCATATTGTTGGCTATTGATCACGAGGCAAACCGCCGCTTGTTGGCTGAGGAGCTGGCGCCGGATCACATCGTCCTGGAAGGCAGCGCCGCGGCCGACCTGGCCGGCGACATTGACCTGATTGTAGTCGGCGGGCCTGTCGCCCGGCGGCTCTCCCGCGAGTTAGTGCTCACCAAGCGGGCGCGCGCCCCGATTTTCCTGCCGGTCCTGCTGCTGGCCTCACATCCGGAGCTTCGTACGGACTCCAGCGAACTGCCGGATGCGGTGGATGAGGTGATCTCCCTGCCGGTGCGCAAGGCGGAGATGCGGGCGCGGATTGAGTCACTATTGCGGACGCGCCGGCTCTCCCGGCAGGTGAAGCGACACAGCGATGATCTACAGGCGTTGGTCTACGGTTTGTCCCACGACCTGCGCGCGCCGGCACGGGCGGCAACCTCCTTTGCGCGTCTGTTGCGCGAGCAGTACGGCGATGTGGTCGATGAGACCGCGCTGCACTATCTAAACCGTGTCGAGGATGCGGCGGAGCGTATTCAGGATGTACTGGAGTTCCTTCAGATCTTCGCGGCGCTGGGTAGGTCCCAGGTTAACCGCTACCCGGTGCCGCTGGACGACGCCGTCGAGTTGATTGTGGAGCGGTTCGAGGACCAGATTGGAGCCTCCGGCGCCGAGGTGCGCGTGCAGGGGGACCTGCCGGAGGTGCTGGCGGATCCTGTGCTGCTGGATATGGTGCTATCCAATTTGATCTCGAATGCACTAAAATATGTCGAGCCGGGGAAGTCTCCCCAGGTCGATATCAGGGGCGAGGTGTCGGAGAGACACGTCCGTCTTTACGTGCACGACCGGGGAATTGGGATTGCCGCAGAGTCACGGACGCGTATTTGGCAACCTTTTATACGCCTGCACGGCGAAGAGGCATATCCGGGCACGGGCTTGGGACTGCCCATCGCGCGCAGAGCGGCCGAGTTAATGGGCGGTAAGTTGGATCTGGTCTCAGAGCCGGGCGAGGGGGCCTGCTTCCGGGTAGAGCTATCGCTCGCAGACGGAGGGTAGGGGAATGCGGTTTCTGATTGTGGATGATAATCCTGCTGACCGCGAATTGATCCGCTTGCGGATACGGCAGGAGTTTGTGGATGCAGAGGTTGTCGAGGCGGCGACGCGCGCGGCGTTTGAGGCCGCCCTCCATGAAGGGGACCTCGATCTCGTCTTGTGCGACTATGCCCTGCAATGGGGCGACGGTCTGACGATTGTAGCGCGCCTGCAGGCCCGCTATCCCGGCTTGCCGGTGATCATGCTCACGGATTCCGGTAACGAGGAGATAGCGGTCACCGCGATGAAGCAGGGGCTGAGCGACTACCTGCTGAAGCGCCATCTCGATCGCCTCCCCACCGCGATCCGCGAGACGCTCGACCGCTCGCGGCTGCATCGTGAGAATGAGGAGATGGCGCGGCGGCTGCGTCTCTCGGAAGAACGCTATCGCCACGTCTCCAGTATGACCTCGGACTATGCGTTCGCTTTCCGGGTCACACCGGAGGGGGAGCGGGTCCGCGAGTGGGTGACGGATGCGTTCTACCAGATCACAGGATACAGCGAGGAGGAGGTCGCCGCGGCGGGGGGCTGGTTGTTTATGGTGCACCCGGAGGATGAGCAGCTTGTCCTCGAGCACCAGGCGCGCCTCCTGGCGGGGTGTCAGGACCAGGTCGAGTATCGCATTATCACGCGCGAAGGCACGCGGCGGTGGCTGCGTGTGACGGGGAGGCCGGAGTTCGACCTGGACACCGGTAGGGTCGTGCGCATCTATGGCGCGGCGCGGGATGTCACCGAGAGCACGTTGGCGGAGGCCGCGCTGCGAGCGAGCGAGGCGCGCTTCCGCGCGATTTTCGACAACGCGCCGATCGGCATCGGTGTCACGAGTGCTGAAGGCCGTGTGTTGGAGGCCAATCCGACGCTGGCAGAGATGTTGGGCTATCCGCTGGAGACGCTCATTGGGATGCACTACCGTGATATCACGCATCCCGATGACCGGGAGGCCAATGACGAGCTCTTCCGCGAGCTGCGGGAGGGTATAAGATCGGGGTTTGAGCTGGAGAAGCGCTATCTTCGCGCTGACGGTGAGACGATCTGGGCCCGGCTGATTGTTGCGGAGGTATCGGTGCCGGATTACGCCACCTCCTTTCATATGGGCCTGGTAGAGGATATCAGCGAGCAGCGGATGGCGCTCGCCGCGCTGATTGAGGCCGAGAAGCTCGCATTGACCGGGACGATCGCAGCGTCAATCGCGCACGAGGTCAATAACCCGATGCAGGCGGTGGTGGGGTGTGTGGGCCTGGCGATTGAGAAGTTGGAAGAGGCCGTACGGACGGGGAATGGCGATGTCCGGGCCCCCCTGCAACTGCTTCAGGTAGCGAGCCAGGAGATGCGGCGTGCGGGTCACATCATCGCGCAGTTGCGCGACCTCAACCGCCGCAGTTGGCCCAACGCATGGCGCCCCGTTAATTTGGGCGACCTGGTGGAGAGCGTGCTGACGCTCTCTTCAGGGGAGCTGAGTCAGGGCGGGATCGACCTGATCAAGGACGTTGAGCCGGAGCTGCCGCCGGTGTTGCTCGTACCGGCC
>SLDA01000349.1 GCA_007125545.1 Thermoflexales bacterium
GAATGACTGGCTGCGCCTATACATCCCGTTGGGTATCTACGCGGTTGCCATCGTGGTTTCGCTGCGCTGGCTGCGGTTAGGTCGTCTCTCGGCATCCGACCGGCGCCCTGCTATCGCGGTCCTGTTGCTGGCTTTGACCGGAACGGGATTGGGGTTGGTTGTGAAGGCAACTTCGCGCTATCACGATCTGCACGTGCTGCCGACAACAATCTGCGCTAGTATCGTGGCGACGGCTCTCCTCTACCGGATCCCACGAAATGTTTGGCGAAACACTCCCTTCCAGGTGGGTTTTGCCGGCCTGGCGTTTCTGTTTCTAACCGGCCCATACGTAGCACATTTTCACATGCTTACAGTGTATGGGCCGACCTCGCCTAGGCTCTGCTATAGTCAGTTGCCGAGGGCCGGCTGTGTTCTCGTCAATCACGATGTGGAGCGAGTGGCCCAGTACCTGCAGGCCAACACGCGCGTGAACGAGTATGTTTTCGTCGGTAATTCGCGCCATGATCTGATCTTCGTCAACGATTTGCTTATCCACTTCCTCGCCGATCGGCCTAGCCCCACAAGATACACAGAGCTACATCCTGGCTTGGCAACGACGTTGCCGGTGCAGGAAGCCATCGCCAATGAGCTGGCGGAGAAGGACGTGCAGTGGGTTGTGATTATGCATGGCTGGGAATCGCAGGAGCCGAATGCCAGCTCAATCAGCAGCGGCGTGACATTCCTTGATGACTATCTCCGGGAGCGCTACATGCCGGATACGACATTCGGAAGCTACCAGGTTTGGCGAAGAGCGCCTTGAGCAGCTGAACGCGATCCCCTCGTAAGGAAAAAGGATTCCCCCGCATCTTTCTTATCTTGACACAGCAATATCCCCGGTCTACAATGACGTTAGCGCTAACGGTAACGCTAACAGCACGATATCGACAGCCAATCTATAGAAGGAGATGCGCTGCGTGTCAGAGTTGAGCCGGGCCTCGGATCGGGTTACGATGTCGGATGTCGCTCGTGAGGTGGGGGTATCCACCATGACCGTGTCGCGTGTCATCAACGACAAGGGCGATGTCAGTCCTGCGACACGCCGGCGCGTGAACGAGGCGATTCAGCGACTGGGCTACCGCCCGAGCAGCATCGCGCGCAGTCTGGCGACTCGCCATACCGGCACGCTGGGCCTTGTGATCCCCGATGTTGCCAATCCCTTTTTCGCGGAGGTTGCCAGGGGCGTGGAGCAGGTGGCCTACGCTGAAGGGTACAACGTCTTTCTCTGTAACACCGACGAGGATCCTGTGCGCGAACTGGATGTATTGGGGTCGCTGGAAGAAAAGCGTGTGGATGGCATCGTACTCTGCAGCTCTCGTCTCGATAGCGCCACTATCCGGCTTGTGATTGAGTCCCACGCTGCCGTCACGCTCGTGAACCGGCACATCGACGATGCGGGGTCGGGGGTGGGTGTAGTGCGGGTGGACGATGTGACAGGGGGACGGCTGGCGACGGCGCACCTTCTCGAACGGGGGCACCGGGCGATCGGGTTTCTCTCGGGACCGCCGGGTTCGCATAGCGGGCAGTTGCGCTTGCAGGGGTACCGGAATGCCCTGCTCGAAGCCGGGTTGGTATTCAACGAGACCTGGGTCGTCGGATGCGGTCCCGTGGCTGAGGCGGGACGTGCCGCGGCATTGCGGCTACTGACGTCCGCTCCTGAGTTGACGGCGCTCCTCTGTTACAATGACCTGGTGGCAGTGGGTGTGCTCCAAGCCTGTGTGGAGACGGGGCGCCGGGTCCCGCTTGATCTGGCGGTGGTCGGCTTCGACGACATCCCGCTTGCGGCCCTGGTGACGCCGGCTTTGACAACGTGCCGTGTGCCGCGGCACGAGCTGGGAATGCGGGCTGTTGAGCTGCTATTGAACCGAATTCGGACCGATGGTGCAGAGCAGCAGCAACAGGAAATTGTGCTCCAGCCCGAACTCGTAGTGCGTGCAAGTGCGTAAGGTGCACCGGGTATTTGCTTGATTGACACGAACAACTATCGATAGGAGGCAGAATGCGTAACACCTGGGAACTCGATCCCGATCGCTACTTCGACCCGGATCCGGCTCAGCGCCGGGTCGCGCGTGAGTTGTACGAAAGCGTGGCTGGCTTGCCGATCGTGAGCCCACACGGACACGTGAACCCGCAGCTCTTCGCGGATGAGGATGCCACCTTTGGAACGCCGGCCGAGCTCCTCATCATCCCCGACCACTATGTGTTCCGCATGCTCTATTCCCAGGGCATTCGCCTGGAGGAGCTAGGCGTTCCGCGCGCGGATGGCGATCCCGTTGAGGAGGACCATCGCAAGATATGGCAGATCTTTGCCGACAACTTCTATCTCTTCCGCGGCACGCCCAGTGGCGCGTGGCTGATGGAGGAGCTGATCGACGTCTTCGGAATCGATCGGAAACTGACGGGTGAAACGGCGCAGGAGATCTATGATGAGTTGGAGGAGAAGTTGGCGCAGCCGGCTTTTAAGCCCCGCCGGCTCTTCGAGCGCTTCCACATCGAGGTGCTCTGCACCACCGATGCCGCAAGCGACTCATTAGCGGCCCACCAGGCGATCCGTGAATCCGGTTGGTCGGGCACCGTGTTGCCCACCTTTCGCCCCGATGCGGTGGTCAATCTGCTGACACCCGGGTGGCAGGCGAACGTGCGGGCGCTGGGCGAGTCGGTCGGATACGAAATCAATAGCTACCAGCGATTGGTCCAGGCGCTGGAGGAGCGCCGATCTTTCTTCAAGGCGATGGGGGCCAAAGCCACCGACCACGCCGCGCTGACCGCCTACACAAACGAACTCACCGTCGATGAGGCGGAGACAATCTTCGCCCGGGCCCTACAAGGTGCTGCGACCGCAGAGGATGCGGGGGCTTTCACAGGGCATATGCTGATGGAGATGGCGCGCATGAGTGTCGAGGATGGGCTTGTCATGCAGATGCACGTCGGCTCCTTCCGAAATCATAATCCCGAAGTGTTCGCACGTTTCGGCGCCGATATGGGCGCCGATATTCCGATTATGTCCGAGTTTACACGCAATCTACACCCGCTCTTAACGAAGTACGGCAATGACAGCCGGCTGCGTCTTATCCTCTTCACGCTCGACGAGGATACCTACTCGCGCGAACTGGCGCCGCTAGCCGGACACTACCCCGCCTTGCGTATGGGGCCTCCCTGGTGGTTCCACGACAGCTTGAATGGCATGCGGCGCTATTTCGAGCGGATTATGGAGACCACGGGCATCTACAATACCTCTGGGTTTAACGACGATACTCGCGCCTTCCTCTCGATTCCGGCGCGCCACGATGTCTGGCGGCGGGCTGCAGCAAACTGGGTGGCGGGGCTTGTCGTGCGCGGTCTCATCGACACGGAGGATGCCGGATCGATGGTCCACGCCCTTGCCTATGACTTGGCCAAAACAGCGTACAAATTAACGGAGTGATAGGACCGCGCAACGTGCGCTTTGAACGCATGTCGCGGTCCAGGGTCGGATATGTCTGATACTGTGGTTACTCAGAGGATCCTTGTTAACCTGCTGCTCATTGCAGTGGGCTACTTGGTGAAACGTCTGGGCGTTGTCAGCCGTGAAGATGGGCGTGTGGTAAACCGTATTGTGCTTTACTTGACACTGCCCGCGATGAATCTGAAAGTGATTAGCAGCACCGAACTTTCTTGGGCGCTCTTTGTGCTGCCGCTGGCGTTTCTCGCAGCCGGCGTGATCTCGAGCCAGGTAGGGCGTTGGGGCGGGCGTAGACTCGACCTTTCCAGGCCGGATTTGGGAACCTTCGTCGTCTCCTTTTGTGGTGTGATGGGCTCGTTGGCCTATCCTTTTGCTGAGTCGGCGTTCGGTTTCGAGGGTGTGCGCACCGTTGCCGTCAGCGATCTCGGGAATGCCATCGCGATTTTCGTAGTCGCCTATTACCTTTCGTTCCGCTACTCGGACAAGGGTAACTTTGATATGCGCCAGGTGTTCAAGAAAGTGGCAACTTTCTTTCCTTTGCACGCGTTCCTACTTGCGATCGTGGTGAACCTGGCAGGAATAACGCTAGGCGGATTGCCTGCGGCTTTGATCGATGGGATCGCTGTAATGAACTCTCCTCTGATGCTGCTCGGCCTGGGCATCTATTTGGAGATCGATGTCTCGCGGGAGGAGAGCAAGATTCTGTTGACGCAGTTAGTCGGTAAGTATTCGGTTGGGCTGCTCATCGCAGCGGTGCTGGTCTTCGCATTGCCTTTTCGGGGACCGACACGGGGTATGCTCTTTCTGCTACCACTTATGCCAACTTCGCTATCAACTCTCATCTACTCGGTGGAACAAGAGCTGAACCCCCGTCTGGCAGC
>SLDA01000358.1 GCA_007125545.1 Thermoflexales bacterium
ACTGCGCTGCTACGATTGTATGCGTGCTCGTTCTCGAGCGTGAATTCCCGATTAGCCACTTATGTCCTCCCAGTCCTCCATGCCCCCAAGCGACATCGAACAATTGTCCCACATGTATGCAGGAATGCAATCCGGCCGAGGGTGGCCGGTGGGGAATCAGCCTGTCAGACCAGCGTCGTTCAGTCGGTCCACCTACGCAGAACGCGCATCGAGAGAGCAAAGAGCACGGCCGTGTAGCCTGCCAGGACTCCCAGATCGAGAAGCGCCACGGCCGTCGATCCACCTCGTAACGCAATCTGGAGCACCTCCACACTGTAGGTCAGGGGCAGGAAGCGAGCCACCACATTCAGTCCGGCGGGGAGCGCCGCCACCGGCACGAAGACGCCGCCCAGGAACATCATCGGAAAGCGTACAGCATTGGCCAGGGTCTGGGCCTCAAAGACCTCTTTGACGGCGACCGAGACAAGGATACCCAAGGCAGAAAAAGCCGCCGCCGAAAGCAGCAGTGCGAGCACCAACAACGCCCAATTCACCGCACCCAGCCCAAAGACTGCCGCGAGTATAGCAAGCGTCACGAGGGTGGTGGCGAGGCCGAAGACCATCCCTCCGAGGAGCTTGCCCGCCAGAAGCGCGGGGAGCCGCATCGGGGCGAGGAGCAGCCGCTCCAACGCGCCAATCCGTCGCTCGAACGTGATAATGATCGCTTCCATACTGGTCGTTCCGAAGAGAAGGGTCAGGCCGAGGAGGCCGGGCACAAGTGTCTCCGGATCGCCCGGGCTCCTCAGGCTGAAGGCCAACAGAAAGGTGAAGGGAAAGAGAATGCCCCAGCTAATGTTGGGAGGCTTGAAATAGTAAGCGCGTAGGTCCTTCAGCATCACGTAGAAAATGCCCCGTAAATCGTCGCTCAGCATGCTACTTCCCCTTTCCATTCTTCTCAATGCGCATCGCGTCGAGATCGAGACCCGTAAGCTCCACAAAGACATCCTCCAAGCTGGGCTGCACCGTGTTTAGAGCAACCACGCGGCGCCCCTCAGCCTGGGCTGCGGCCATACCTTGCACAATCAAGCTCTCAACACTGTCGCCGCTCAAACGCCGAATCTCCGGAACAGACCCTCCGTTATGACCCTCCACCGCGAGCTCGATACCTGTGAAACCGTTGGTCTGCGACCGGAGCTCGGCGACGGTGTCGAGAGCGACGATGCGGCCCCGCACCATCATCGCGATGCGATCACAGAGCCGCTCAGCCTCCTCCAGATAGTGGGTCGTAAGGAAAACGGTCATGCCCTCGTCGCGCAAAGTCGCAATCATCTGGCGTAGGTTGCGCGCGCTCACCACGTCCAGGCCCGTGGTCGGCTCGTCGAGAAAGAGCAGATCGGGCTTGTGAGCCAACGCCGCTGCGATCGTCAGCGCCCGCCGCATCCCGCGCGAGAGACGTCCAAAGCGCGTATCACGCTTCTCGCTCAGGCGAAACCGCGCTAACAGCTCCTCCGCGCGTGCGGCTTGCTGGCGGTGGGGCACGCCGTAGAGACGCATCGAGAAGATCAAGTTATCGAAGGCCGTCAGTTCATCGTAGAGGTTTGAGGCCTCGGGAACGAGACCAATGCGTTTCTTGATGCGCGACAGCTCGCGGGCGCGATCGAGCCCCAGTATGCGGGCCGAGCCCGCTGTGGGCTGTGCCAAGCCCGTAAGCATCCGGATGGTCGTTGTCTTGCCCGCCCCGTTCGGCCCGAGAAAACCAAAGACTTCACCGCGCCGTACTTCAAAATCGATATGATCCACAGCCAACAGTCCGGTCTCGGGATGGCCATAGCGCTTGGCCAATCCCTCAACCTGCACCGCGAGAGATGCTTCATTCATCCAGGTATCTCCTCATTTGTCTATGATGTGGGTTCGTTGTCTTGAGCCAACCACTGGCGCTGATAGAGCCGCTGATAGATGGGGTCGCGGTCGATGAGCTCCTCGTGCGTCCCCATTGCGGCGATGCGCCCCCCCTCGACGACCACGATGCGGTCGGCTTTGCGCAGCGTCGAGAAGCGGTGGGCGATGATGACCGTCGTACGATCCTGCCGGATCTCGTCCATCGCCTTCTGGATCAGATCCTCCGTGTAAGGATCCACGTTGGCCGTAGCTTCATCAAGGATGAGCACGCGCGGATCGGCGAGCAGCGCGCGCGCAAAAGCGACCAACTGCCGTTGCCCACCGGAAAGCATCGCGCCCAACTCCCCCACCTGACTGTCATAGCCCTGTGGCAACTTTTCAATGAAGCCGTGCGCCTGGGCACGCCGTGCAGCCTCCTCGACCTCCACATCGGTCGCCTCGGGGTCCCCAAAGCGGATATTCTCACGAATGGAGTCGGCGAAGAGGAAGACATCCTGTGAGACCAGCGTCACCAGACCACGCAAGTCGGACAGCGCGATGCGCCGGATGTCGACATCGTCGATCTTAACGCTCCCCTCCCAGGGATCATAGAGGCGGCTCAGAAGCTTGGCGATGGTGCTCTTGCCCGCACCGGTAGTCCCGACCAGGGCAATGGTCTCGCCCGCACGCACGTGCAGATCGAGGTCGTGCAAGATCGGTGCCTCGTCGTATCCAAAGGTCACTTGCTCAAACGCCAACTCGCCGGAAAATCCGCCCTCCGGCCGCTGCGGATCGGCGGGATCGTTGATATCCGGTTCCCGACCCATGTAGTCGGCAATGCGATCCAACGACGCCGCAGCGGCCTCGAAGCTGTTGTAGACCAGACCCAACTCGCGCAACGGCCCGAAGAAACGATTGACATAACCCAGGAAGCCAAGGAGAACACCGATCGTCAGCACGCCCTGGTTCACCAAGTTGCCCCCGTAGCCGAGCACCAAGACCATGCCCAACGTATTGGTCACGGTCATCGTCGGGAAAACAGCCGCGAAGAGCAGGCCCGCGCGCAGATTGGCCTTCATATTCCGCAGGCTCAGACTTTCGAACTGCTCTACGGTGAAAGATTCCTGCGACAGGGACTGCGCCACGCGCATCCCCGCCATCCCCTGCTCGACGCCTGTGTTGACATCGGCGATGGCCTGCTGGACTTCGCGATACGCGCTCCGCATCTGCTTGCCCAGATAGCCTATGCTGATGATCACCACCGGAACAGCCACCATCGTAACGAGGGTCAACCGCGGGCTCAGCAAGGCCATAATGGTGATAATACCGACCAGCGACACCACATCATTGAGCAGATTGAGCGCCCCGCTGGAAGCGATCTCAGAGACAGCATTGACATCGTGGGTAAGCCGGGACATGATCCCGCCCACACGTTCCCGATCGTAGAAGCTCACCGACTGCCGCTGTACGTGATCGAAGAGATCCCGGCGCATATCGTAGACCACGTGTTGGCCCACCCACGCCGAAAGATACCCCTGGCGGTAGATGGCGAACCAGTAAATGCCGTTGAGCGCCACATAGAGGAGTGAGAGCAGGGCAAGTCCCTGGAGATCGCTCTCGGCGATGTAGGTGTCCACCGCCACCGCCATAAGGTAGGGCATCGCCAGGGTCGTTGCTGTCACCACCAGCGTAGCCGCCAACGCGAGCAGCAGCCGAGCCTTGTGACGGCCGAGGTACTGCCATAACATCCGCAAGGCCTGGCGATTCAGATCCGAGATCCGTACGCGCTCTTCCTCCTCTGGCCCCTGCAAACGCATCATAAACCCGCCTCGAATGCTCATCGTACACCTCCCGCCACCGGCTGGCCTTCTTCTGACGCAAGCGTCTCGCCCACGCGCTGCAACTCATGGAGCTCATGATAGACGCCCCCCGCCGCAAGCAGCATCTCGTGCGCAGACCGGTCACCGGATCCACGAGCGCGCTCGACAATGCGACCATCCTGCAGAACCACGATCTGGTCGGCTTGCTGAACGGTCCAGAGCCGGTGGGCAATGACAAAGGTCGTACGCCCCGCACGTACCGCGTCCAATGCCTGCTGCATCTGTCGCTCGGTCGCGGCATCGACGCTGGATGTGGGCTCGTCCAGAATCAGGATGCGCGGGTCCGTGAGTAAGACCCGTGCCAGAGCAATGCGCTGTTTCTGTCCGCCGGAGAGCCGCACCCCGCGTTCCCCAACCGGTGTTCCGTAGTTGAGGGGAAGCGTCATAATGAAATCGTGCATCTGCGCCACGCCCGCGGCCCACTCAATCTCTTCCTGGCTGGCATCGGGATTGCCATAGGCGATGTTCTCACCGATGGAGGCGTCGAAAAGGAAGACAGACTGCAGGGCAATTCCGATAGCATCGCGCAAGCTCTTGACCGTCACCCGGCTGATGTCGTGGCCGTCAATCGTGATCGTTCCGGCCTGGGCTTCGTAGAAGCGGGGCAGCA
>SLDA01000557.1 GCA_007125545.1 Thermoflexales bacterium
ACCAAAAACCCGCGGGTGTGATAGGCATAGTCGCGGTAAGCCGCCGCGCCCTCGGTGCCGGGGATGACCAGGAAACGGGGCGTCCAGGTGCAGAAGATGAGCCAGTCGAGGATCAGCCAGTACAAGCATCAAGTAGAGCGACGCCGCAAGCGCATAGATGGCACCATCAAGCAAGAGTTGGGGCAAGCTCATGGAAAGCCTCGGTTGCAAAGGTTAGTCGATTGGGTGTGAGGATCAACGACTTCTCTAGACTTCGATGCGGCTTAGATCACCGGTTGCGAGATTCAGGATACAGAAGCTGCGCGGATAGGGCCCGCGTGGATGGGCCAATGCACCCGGATTGATCACGCGCGTCCGACCGATCCGCTCGTCACGGGGCTGGTGCGTGTGCCCGTGAACCACGTAGTCGTACGCCTCGGACTCGATCCAGGCACGGGCCGTGTCCGAGGTGCCGCTGTGGATGAGAGCCACGGAGGCACCATTCAAACTGAGCGTGTGCGAGGTCCGGTAGTGACCGGCGCCGAAGAGTTCGTGGGAGACACGATAGAGTAACGGGTCCTGATCCATATTCCCGCGCGCCACCCACAGGTCGAACCCGGCGAAGAGGCGCAGGATCTGTCCGTTGGCAACGTCGCCGGCATGCAGAACCGTCGTGATCGACTCGAGCCGCAACCGTCCGAGCACGCGGCGCAGGCGACCGGAGTCGTTATGGGTATCGGAAACCAGGCCAATGCGCATAATTGGGTGGGCGATGATCGCCGCCGGACCGCCGCGTGGTGGTCCGGCGGCGCGATCGACTAGGCCGTAGTGCGGAGCTCCACTACCCGAACCCCAATCTCATCCATCGCACTTCGCAATGCCTGCGGCTCTATGCAGCAGACCTTGACCACCAAATTGCCGTGGCGATGGGCGTCGCTGTTGAAAGTGCCGAGGGCTACAATGTCGCCCCCGGCTCCCGCAATCGCTGCCGCGACGCGGCTCAACATGCCGGGCTCGTCATTGACCGACAGGCTCATGCGGATACCCTCATCACGCGCACCCATCATCTCCATCATCACCTTGAAGATGTCGGTCTCGGTAATAATGCCCACCACGATACCCTGTCGTACCACAGGTAGCCCGCCGACGGCATGGTCGACCATAATCCGCGCGGCATCCTCCAGCGGCAGGTCCTCGGTCGCCGTGACAATGTCCTTGGTCATGATCTCCTTGACCTTGAGCTTGGAGAGTAGATAGCCAATTTCGTAGACATTGAGACTCGTCGCGGGCGAGGGCGAAGCATAGAGCAGATCTTTCTCGGCGACAATCCCTAGCAGTTGTCCGCGTTTGTCCACGACGGGCATACGACGCACCTTGTTTTGGCGCATAAGGTTGAGCGCTTCCGAAACCGAGGTGTCGGGCGTGACGGTAATTGGATTCGGGGTCATTCTATCTTTCACTAACATCCTGATCTCCTAGCGACGTGCCTTTTCATGAGGCTGTGATTATAGGGCTCCGCACTGCGGATGTCCGCAACGCACTGCGGATAGTCCGCAACGCAGTGCGGATGTCCGCAACGCAGTGCGAGTGTCCGCAACGCAGTGCGGGTGTCCACACGCAGTGCCGGTTGGTGCGCTATTATGACATGGGTTGCGCCTTTTGCAACCCACTTCGAGCCACTTCCCGCGTCGGGGCAAGCCGGACGCAGAGGCTACCGCAATGCCAGGACCGTGACATCGCGGGCGGGAGCGGTGAGCGTGATCTCTCGACCCGCCACGGCAGCGGAAGCACCCCACAGCGACTCGACCTCCTCGAAGGGACCCCAGGAGCTGCTCACTGTAAGCCGGACAGGACGCGCGCGGCGCGTGGGGTTGGCGATCCACAAGTAGGTCCCGCCCTCTCCGGTATGCAGGCGCGCGATGAGGGCGGGATCGCTGGTGACCACGTCAGGCGTCACGCCATACCACGCCATCAACCCACGGTAGAACTCGCGGTTACCGCCAGACGCCGCGTGCAGGGCGTGCCCGTAGCCCACCATCGTTCCGATCACGCGCGTCCGTCCCGCATCCCATACAGCGTCGACGGCGGCGACTTGGCCATTCGCCCGGCCCCCCACCCCCCCGTACCAGCCGACAGGCGTCCCGGAGGGTGCATAGGCCTGCAGGAAGAGTCCGCCCCAGACCGGCGTGCCGTCGATAACCAGGCGAAGGTCGTCCAGGAGATCCGGCGTGAACTCGACATATTCCTCGCGCACCCCGAGCAGCTCATCCAGGCCCAACGCGGGCTGTGTCGGACCGACGTGACCGTGCACATCAAAATAACCGGGGCACCCTTCGACGACCAGGCGCCCACCCGCCGCGACCCAGTCGCGCAGCCGCGCCACCGTCTCCTGCGAGAGGCTGACCGGGATGGGCAGATAGAGCCGCTCATACCGGTCGATATCGTCGATGCGGACCCAGTCCGCCTGCACATTGATGTCAAAGAAGCCACGGTACGCACCCTCAAGGGCGCGAGCGTAATAGGCAGTATCCCCTTGCTGCGCGTAGAGGAACCGCTGCGTCTCGGGCACGACCAGAATACCCAGCTGCCCTCTGACCGGGTTAGAGGCCCAGAGCGCCGCCTGCTCCGGCGCGGCGACCCATTTGCCGATCCGGCTTGCCATCTCGGAGCGGTCGGTGCGGCTGCCGTCCATTCCATAGGCGCCAAAAGCGCCGAAAAGCGGGCCATCGAGCAGGGGGCGCCAGCGTAAGTAGAGCAGGCCGGTGGCGCCGCACATAAAGCTTACCAAATCCCAATAGCGGATGTCCTCCGGCTCGGCAATGCGCCCGTCCTCGCGCGGGCGGCCCATCACGGACTGCATCCAGAGCGGTCCCGCGTAGGCCTCAGCGTGCCAGAAGGGCTTACCGCGAGCGGCAGCGCGGACCAGGTCGACGGCATGCATCTGCTTCCACGGCTCATCCCCGTGGCGGCTGGAGCCCCAGGTGTAGCCGTAGCACTCGACCTTCGACGCCGCGAGCCAGTCGTCGCGGGTGTTCGACGCGAGCGCTGTGAGGGTGCCCGCGATCCCGTGCGCTGTGATCGGATGGTCGGGGTCCAACTCGCGGATTGTGGCGATACGCCAGTCCATCTGCTCGTAAGCGTTGTCGATGCGGAATTGCAGCCAGTCGAGGCTATCCGGATAGGGGCCCAACGAGCGGGGCGCGGTGACATCGCGCCAGTCGGCGAAGCCATAGCGCTGCCACGCCTCCGCGAGCGTCTCCAGGTCGCCGTAGCGCGCCTGTAACCACGCGCGGAAGTCGTCCTGCGTCGCAGGACAGTAGCAGACGTTGGCGGGATAGTTGCACTCGTTCCAGACGTCGTAGCCGCCCATAGCGGGATGGTCGCGGTAGCGTGTGACCAGGGCACGCAGGAACTGCTCCGCCTTGGCCCGGTAATCGGCGTGATCGAGGCAGAGCCCGGGCGCACCGCCCACAGCACAGCTTCCGTGCATCGTCGGGCCCAACCGGTCGCCGCCGGGGGTCTCGAAACGCGCGTGCGCGTACTCGCGGTAGAGAAACTCGGGTGCGACCGTCAGCATCTCGGCGATGATCGTCTTGATGCCATGTTCAGCAGCGAGGTCGAATTGGCGGTCGTACGCCTCCCAGACGTAGGCGCCGGGCGCCGTCTCGATCGCCGACCAGAGAAACCAGTGGCGAAAGAGCGTATGCCCGTCCGCCTCCGCGGTGGCATAGTCGCGCGCCCAGTCCTGACGCGGCGGATTGGATTTGCGGAAATAGACAGCACCGTAGGGAAATGCGGGAAGTGAGGGTTTAGCCATGTTTTGCTCCTCTCTATAGTGGCGGTGTCAACTGGTCGACACCGGGGGTACGCTAGTGACACAGTCTCCATTATAGGGAGTTAGGGCCAGGTGGCTACTCTGGGTTGGCAGTCTGGCAGAGGAGCGGACGGGACGTCCGCGATCCGTGCGGAGGGGACGTCCCGGGTGCGGGGGATGTGGGTTATTCGGCGAGGATGCGGTCCACGACCTGCTGCCGGTACTCGGGCGAGAGGGTGTGGAAGTAGGCGCTGTAGCCTGTCACCCGTACGACCAGGTCGGGATAGAGGCTGGGATCCGCATGCGCCGCCAGGATCTTTTCGCGTGAGATGATGTTGAGATTGATCAGCGTTCCGCCCTGCTGGTTGTGGGCCATAATCATCGCGGCAACCGTGTCGATGCCACCCTGCTCCTCCATCAACTTGAAGTCGATGTCGAGTTGCAGGGGAGCGGAGTTACCGCGTCCGGGCTGGACGGCGGCGACCGCGACCGCTTTGGCCGTCGGCGAGCTGCCGTGACGGGCAAAGCCCGGGTCGGGTTCGGAGCTGTG
>SLDA01000186.1 GCA_007125545.1 Thermoflexales bacterium
TGACCTCGTACCAGACCTGCGTGTTCTCACTCATACTGGCAACATCTCCTTCTACGCCGCTGCTGTGGAAGAAGATGTCGCTGCCGTCACGTTGGGTGATAAACCCGAAGTGCTTGTCTTCTCGATACCATTTCACAACGCCCGCACGCAGTCCCGGCCCTAACTCAACATCCTCCCGACAATCCGAACAGCGGGATGGCGCCTCAGGCTCAAAACCAAGCTCGGCCTGTAGCCGTTGTTCCTCAACGCGATAGACGAAGGTCTTGCCGCAATTGTCGCAGGTGACGATTTGATCACGGTAAGGCATAGTTAGCTCTCCGATCGCTCAGAAATAGTGGGCCGCTCTGTTCTCTATGGGCCTGTACTCTTTTATCTGCCATGTTATCTACCTACTAAACTATACGTGGAAACTCGGGATTGGGCAAGTATTAGCCGACCCGCTTTGTTGAAGTCGCCTCTAGTTCTGTTTACAATAGAATCAACAGTGTCCACCAGGAGGACCGACCCGTGACAACCCATACCGCATTCGCAGCTGCTCCCGGCTACAAGTGGCGGAGACAAGCCCCTCTCTTATCCGCCCGTAGTTCGCTTGCGTGCGGAGAAGAGCCGTTTTTGCGAAACAAACAGATTTTCAGACACTGTGCTGTCCCGCCACGAACCCCCATTACGAAACAAACCCATTTTCGGCACTGCTGCCGAGCCACGAACTCCCATTACGAAACAAACCCATTTTCGGCACTGCCGAAACTGCGGCTCTGCCCTGAAGACGACATGCACCCGCCCGGTGGCAGTGGCTGTCAACGTTTGGCAGGCATACGTTTGCACCCGGTACTGTCCACTCACCTGCGCATTCGGTCGAAGTATAACGTTGACCACCCGAAGGAATCATCCCTCGCGGGCGCGTTCTTGTTGATTTCTGGTGGGTGCCCGGTAAACTTCCACCTATGATAAAGTCTGGTGCCAAAATATTGCGCGTGCTGAATGTCGTCCTGGTACTACTGTTCGTGTGCGTAGTGCTGGAAAGCGGCAGCCCTCCCCAAGCCACTCTGAAAACCCGTCTGGACCAGATCACCGCCGCCAAGGCTTTTGACTTCGTCACGTGGGAGCTCCAGGCATTAACCCAGAAAGCGCGGTATGGCTTGTTGTCGCCGCATCGTTGGATGGACGATGCGGAGCAGAGTCGCTTCGTCTTGGACTATCTTGAGGATATTCGAGTCTCACGCCGTTTGACGGACGAGATTCATAGAATCTATACAGACCCGGAAATCGACGATCCCGAGCAGGCCAGTGCCGAACAGCAAACCGAGCTAGCAGCGCTTCGCGGCAGAATGGCTCAGCACGCACCTATTGCCGAGGCAATTCTCGAGGCTCAGGTCAGTGAAGTCCTGGTTCAGGGTGGTGTTGGACCGTTGGCCTGGGTATTGCCTCCGGTTAGGGGGACCTTTACACCCCTGCCCCATGTACTGATTGTGTCGCCACGCGATCGTATCGAGACCATATACCAGCAACAGCTGGTGGCGGGACTGACGGCTGCTGAACAAGTCGAGATCGAGGGGCGTGTCGAAGCGGCAGACGATACGACCACGACCTACGTGACCGCGATCGGTGGATTGGCGGCCTATCCTGCAATGCTGTTGGAACACGGCTCGATCGACTGGGTGGCCGATGTGATGGCCCATGAGTGGGTTCATCATTATCTGATGTTCTATCCACTAGGTTGGGACTATTTGAGAAGTGGTGAGGCCCGCACCATAAACGAGACGGTGGCGACCATCGTCGGAAATTGGGCGGGGCAGGAGGTCGTTTTACAGTACTACACCCCGCTCTTGGCGTCAGGCAAGCGGTTGCCCAGCCCGCTCACGCCTGAACCCGTGGATGAGACAGCGCCGCCTGCAGATCGCTTTGACTTCCGGGCTGAGATGCACCGAACCCGCGTCAATGTCGACCGTCTCTTGGCTGAGGGCAAGATCATTGAAGCAGAGTGGTATATGGAAGTCCAACGCCGTTACTTCGTGGCGCAAGGCTATCGCATTCGCCGTCTGAACCAAGCCTACTTTGCCTTTCATGGCGCCTATGCCGGGGTGCCCGGCGGTGCGGCGGGAGAGGATCCGATCGGCCCTCTGGTTCGAAGGGTTTGGGCTACGAGCCCTACACCTGTGGAGTTCCTTCGGAGCCTTTCGGATGTAACGACCTTGGAGACGCTTCGCGCGCGCGTCTCCGATTGAAGCTGCCGCAATCTCACTATCTCGACCTTCTGGCACATGTCGTCGTCAAGCTGGGGCTCAGTGTAGTGAGTATGGCCCGGCTTCTCGTTTTGGCCTTCATTGCTCCACCAACCCGTTATGGTATAATCCGTAACGTTCGACGAAACATACCATCGAGGTAACGATTGTTAAACCCGATAGATTGGTTGCTGGGCCTCTTCTCCCTCGACGTAGGGATAGATCTGGGCACGGCGAATACGCTGGTCTATGTGCGCGGCAAGGGGATCGTCAGCAATGAGCCCTCCTGGGTAGCCCGTGACCGGCATAGTCGCAAGATCTTGGCTGTTGGAGCAGAAGCCAAAGAGATGGTGGGCAAAACACCCGCCAATATTATCGCGATCCGTCCTTTGCGTGATGGCGTGATCTCGGAGTTTGATGTTACCGAGGTGATGCTTCGCCATTTCATCGCAAAAGCGCACCGGCAGGTTCCGCTGCTTCTTCCTCCCCGACCCCGAGTTGTAGTCGGTATTCCTAGTGGTGTTACCGAGGTGGAGAAGCGGGCGGTGCACGATGCGGCGCTGGAGGCCGGTGCGCGTGAAGCCTATCTCATCGAAGAGCCTATGGCGGCTGCGTTGGGCGCGGGATTGCCGGTCACGGAGCCTCAAGGGAGCATGATCGTGGATATCGGCGGCGGCACTACCGAAGTTGCCGTCTTTGCTTTGAAGGGCATTGTCGTGAGTCGCAGTTTGCGCATTGCGGGCGATGAGTTGGATGAGGATATCGTGCAGTATGCCCGCCAGAAGTACAATCTCGCCATCAGCGAGCGCATGGCCGAGCGTATCAAGATCAATATCGGGTCCGCCTACCCGCTGCCGGAGGAGCGTACGATGGCGATGCGCGGGCGGAATCTCATTACAGGTCTTCCGGAAGAGATCGAGATCAGCAGTATCGAAATCCGTGAAGCCTTGAGCCGTTCGACGAATATCATCGTCGACATCGTGCGCGATACGCTTGACGAAACACCGCCGGAGCTGGTCTCTGACCTTATGGAGACCGGGATCTGTCTTGCAGGAGGGGGTGGGATGCTCAAGGGGTTGTCCGAGCGCATTAGCGAGGAGACTCACGTCCGCGCTTGGGTCGCTCAGGATGCACTCACCTGTGTGGCTCGGGGCGCTGGGTTGGTCTTGGAGGACTTCGAAACACTCCGCGCAACCCTTTCCTCTGAAGATGGTTGGCGACCCGGCGGATCGGCATCCTGGTAGCAGATATCCGTTGTGCGGATGAGGTCTGCGTTCACCGTGATGAAGGCTGCACGGTGTACCGCGAAAGGTCTTTAAGGTCGTGATCGATGAAACGCGAAGGCGGTCTGTCATCAAGACCCTGGCTTGCCTGGGGGTTGTTAGGGATTGCGCTGCTGCTCCTAATTCTGAGTGAGTCGGGCACCCTTGGTCCTCTGGAGAATGCCCTCGGCTATATCGTCGCGCCCGTGGAGCGTCTAGTCGGTTCTGCTATTCAGGACGTGACCCTTTTCAGGAGTGCCGGTCGTGATGCTCAGGAGCTGCAGCGACTAAACGAAGAGCTGGAGCGCGCCAATGCGACTCTGGTGCAGGAGAACCTCCGCCTGCGCGAGTATCAGGTTGAAACTGAAGAGCTGCGCCGGCAGCTCAATTTCGTCCAGCAGAATCCCACCTATGGCCTGGTCGGTGCCGATGTGGTTGAGCAGGGGTGTATGGTGTATCCCTGCGGCGAGGTCATAGGACGAGATACCAATCCCTATCTTGGTTACCTTATCATCAACGTCGGCTCCCGTGACGGCGTGGCGGTTGGAATGCCGGTCGTAACCGGTGGCGCCGCTATGATTGGACGTATCGCACGGACCTCTCCCAATCTTTCCTTTGTGCAGTTAGTGAACGATCCGGCTAGCCGTGTCGCTGCGATCTTGCAGCAATCCCGCGTCACAGGGATCGTGGAAGGCACGGAAGCAGGCTTCCTATATATGACCGACATTCTGCCTGATGAGGTCGTGAATGAAGGTGAAACGGTGATCAGCTCCTCCATCGGCGGCTTACTGCCACGCGGCTTGATCCTGGGGCAAATAGCGAGCGTCAGCTACCAGGAGTCTGAACTCTTCCAA
>SLDA01000339.1 GCA_007125545.1 Thermoflexales bacterium
ATCTTTTTTGTTCTGAACACTCTTGCGCTCAAGGCGAAAGGATGGAGCAAAGGCGAGCAAACTTTGCCCAAGCGGCGTGGCATTGCGGTGACCTCGGCGTTGCTGGTTGCGAATCTGCTCGTCGCGAACGTCTGGGCCTTCCCGCTGCGGGGACTGCGCATCGATATGACGCAGTATGGTGACTATACTCTCTCTACAACAACTAAGGAGATTCTACAGTCTGTCCAGGAGCCCTTGCTGATCCGCGGTTACTTCAGCGAGAAGACGCATCCGCTCCTTGCCCCGCTGGTTCCACACGTGCGCGACATGTTGCAAGAGTACCGTATCGCATCCGGTGGCCTGGTGGAACTGGATATCATCGATCCAGCCGAGGATCCTGAGAAGGAGGCCGAGGCGAATCAGATCTACGGTATCCGCCCGACGCCCTTCCAGATTCAGGGGCGGTACGAGGCTTCGGTTATCAACTCCTATTTCGATATTCTTATCCAATATGGTGATCAGAGCCTGACGTTAGGGTTTAGTGACCTCATTGAGGTGGAGGCGATCCGGGGGGGTGGCCTGGATGTGCGCTTGCGCAACCTGGAATACGACCTGACAAGCAGTATTAGGAAGGTCGTCTACGGCTTCCAGAGTGCGGATGCGGTGCTGGCTGCAATGAGCGAGCCTGTGGAGATGATCGTCTATCTGACGCCGCATACTCTGCCGGAGTGGTTGGCGGACGCTCCTGCGACCATTGAGACGGTTTTGCGAGATCTTCAGGCCAGGTCCGGCGGCATGCTTACGTACAGGTTCGTGGACCCGGACGCGTCAAACAGCGGGACGAGCCGACAGGGTTTATATGACACGTACGGAATCCGTCCTCTCTCGGTATCTCTTTTTTCCCACGATAGCTACTATCTTTATATGGTGATGGAGGCGGGCGAGCAAGCCCAGGTGATCTATCCCCAGGGCGAGTTGAGCGAAGCCGAGGTCCGGACGGCGGTCGAGACGGCACTAAAACGCTCTTCGTCGGGATTCCTGCAGGTCGTCGGTCTGTGGACGCCACCCGCGGTTCCTACACAAAATATGTTCGGTCAAATGCAGCAGCCGATCACCTCCTGGCACACAGTCCGTGAAGCCCTGCGGCAGGAGTACGAGCTGCGCGATGTCGACCTCAGCACGGGTTCGGTGCCGGTAGATGTGGACGTACTCGTGCTTATCGGTCCACAGAACTTGGATGATAGAGCGCGCTATGCCGTGGATCAATACCTGATGCGCGGCGGCGCTATTGTTGTAGCCGCCGGCAATATGACCATCGTAGCTGATCCCTTTACCGGCGGGCTGAGTTCTGAGCCCATCGAGTCGGGAGTGCAAGTGCTGTTGGCTCATTACGGCCTTACCGTCGAGCCGGCCCTGGTCCTGGATCGGCAGAATGAACCTTTCCCGATCCCGGTGACCCGCTCGGTAGGAGGGTTCCAGGTCCAGGAAGTCCAGGATCTTGATTACCCCCTCTTCGTGGATGTGAGGCCCCCGGACGGTATGGCCAATGCCCATCCGATCGTCTCGGGCTTGCCCGGGGTGACGCTGAACTGGGTCTCTCCTATCACAGTAGATGAGGCCAAGAATGCGGATCGTGAGGTTGTGGCGCTGCTGAAGTCCTCGCCGGATTCCTGGCTGCAGCATGACTTCGAGATTCTGCCGAACTTCGACTTCTTCCCCGAGACAGGGTTCGCTCAGTGGGGAGAAACTGAGTCATATACGTTGGCGGTGGCTGTGGTCGGTGGGTTTGAGTCGTATTTCAAGGATAAACCCTCGCCGCTGGCGTCCGTCGAGGCCACCGCAGTGAGCGGCACGATCGAAGTCTCGCCCGACACTGCCCGCCTCGTGATCATCGGCAGCATGGAGTTTGTCGATGACATCGTACTGGAGCTCTCTCAGATGCGCTCGGGGGATGCTTATCTCAATAAGCTGAAGCTCGTGCAGAATGCTGTAGACTGGGCGATGGAGGATCTTGCTTTGCTGGACATTCGGTCCCGTGGAACATCGGTGCGGGTACTGATTCCCTTGACCGAGCGCGAGCAGTCTTTCTGGGAGGCGGTGAACTACGGGCTAGCGCTGGCCGCCGTGGTCGTGATCGGCGGTGTCAGTGGCTTCCGCCGCCGCAACGAGCCGGCTATAGTCTTGATGGCGCCTGAAGAGGTCGGTTATCCCGCCTCGCGCGGGCGTGCGGCTGCTTCTGCTGAAGAAGCTCCGCGGAAGGTGCCTGGGAAGGCGCGGCATTCCAGGGAGGAGGTCGAGTGATGAAACGTCATCAGCAAGTACTGGCAGGTGTGCTGGCTCTGCAAGTTATCCTCGCCCTTGTGGTCTTCTGGCCCCGGAAAGCCATCACGAGTTCCGGAGAGCTTGTATTTGCAGACTTGGAGATTGAAGATGTTGTCAGCTTGTCCCTGGCCGATAATCAGGGAGAACACATGACTCTGCGGAAGATTGAAGGACGCTGGGTCGTCCCTGATGCCGGCAACTATCCTGTCAACGAAAGCAACGTCGTGGCGCTCCTTGAGAAGCTTGCCAGGGTAGCCCAGACCTCACTGGTGGCCCGGACAGAGGCGAGTCACCGACCGCTGCAGGTATCCGACGATGTATTCCAGCGCCGCCTGGAGGTGGAGACCGTAGGCGGGCAGACTAAGACACTCTACCTAGGCTCGGCGCCGCGGTATGCGGCCACCCATCTGCGGGTTGCGGGAGAGGTCGAAACCTACCTCACGACCGAGGTGGCCGCCCATGATATCAACGTGCGCTTCCCGGCATGGGTCGATACGGCCTACGCACACGTCGATCAAGCGACAATCACACGACTCGTGCTCGAGAACGAGCAGGGCTCGTATGAGTTGGTGAGGGATGGGGATAGCTGGACACTCGCTGATCTCGCCGAAGATGAGGAGGTGGCGGAAGGTAATACAAGTGCGATTGTCCGCAATGCAAGCGCCCTTACCTTGCTGAAGCCGCTGGGGACGACGGAAGATCCGTCCTATGAGCTGGATGCTCCTCTAGCAGTGGTCAGGATCTACACCGAGGAGGGGGATGAGCACGTGTTAACCGTGGGCGCGCGTAGCACGTCCGACAACAGCTACGTGGTCAAATCATCTGCCTCGCCCTATTATGTACGTGTTGCGGAATTCAGCGTGCAGGCGATGGTGCAGAACGATCGCGCCGACTTCTTGGCAGATCCCGAAGCGATGCTAGATTTGCCATAAATCTCTCGATACGTCTTATCGTGGAAGAAGGCGCCGGTCACCGACCGGCGCCTTGTCTATTTCCAAGACGTGGATGCCGAACTGCAAAAGCGCCCACGGAGCCCTTGCCATCACATCCACTCAGGACGTTTCTGTTCTTCTTCTGGCGTCTTTCGACCGTACGTCAAGGCCATTTCCAGAAGTTTCGCGCGATGATGCGGCAGGATCGCGCCCTTGGTATAGCGCCACGACCAGTTGCCTCCAAGCTTGCCCGGCGTGTTCATCCGTCCCTCGGTTCCCAAACCCAGGACGTCCTGTAGAGGAAGGATGGCGAGATCGGATATGCAGCGGTAGGCCATACGGGCGAGCGCCCAGTTGATCGGCTCATTGACGGGCCCCAGGTACTGATGACATGCATCCAGTTCCTCCTGCTCGCGGCTCTGATACCAGCCGAGAGTCGTGTCGTTATCGTGCGTGCCTGTATAGATCACTGAATTGTGGGCTAGATTGTGCGGCAGGTAGGGGTTGCTTGGACCGGACGCGAAGGCAAACTGCAGAATGTTCATCCCGGGGAAGCTGAACCGGTCGCGCAGGGCCGTCACATCCTCGGTGATGTGCCCCAGGTCCTCAGCGATGATGGGCAATTCTCCCAGAGCATCCCTGACAGCTTCGAAGAACTGCGCGCCGGGTCCTGGCTCCCATTCGCCCTTGACCGCAGTGGGTTCGCCTGCGTCGATGGCCCAGTAAGCGGCAAATCCTCTGAAGTGATCAAGCCGGACAATATCTACTGTGGTCAGGATTTGCTCAAATCGTCGGATCCACCAGGCGTAATCGTTTTCAGCTACCTTATCCCAGTCGTAGAGCGGGTTGCCCCATAGCTGACCTGTTGGGCTGAAGTAATCGGGGGGAACACCTGCCACGCGGGTCGGGAGAAGGTCGTCGTCAAGGAAGAAGAGCTCCGGATGAGCCCAGACATCGACGCTGTCGTAGGCCACGAAGATCGGGATGTCGCCTACGATCTGAATTCCCTCATTGTTGGCCGCCGCCTTCACTTTGTCCCACTGCCTGAAGAACTGGAATTGGAAATACCGTTGGGCGAAAATGGTCTCATCCAGCCGTTCTCG
>SLDA01000386.1 GCA_007125545.1 Thermoflexales bacterium
GCTACTTGGGCGATAGACTGTGCCTTCGCCTCAGCAGCGAGAGCAGTGCAGACCAAGGTACCAAGGCGCACATTGCTGCTGCCGATGGGTACATCGGTACTGTCGATGTGGATCTTCGCTGTCATACCGGCAAGCAGCTTTCGCACCACCTTTTCCAAGGCAGCGTTGTCGGGCTCGGCGTTACCATAGCTCGCAGACGTGCCCTGGTATAGATTACGAGCGTAGGCGTCCAAGTCTCGATCGGCGTCGCAGGCACCCGACCCATAGGCACAGGACAGACCAACTATAGCAAGTGAGGTCATGCCGACACCGTGTCAGGCGCAGCATCTAGCGTGTTCTGCCGGAAGAGGTCGCGCAAGCGGTCGCTCAGTGTGATCTCGGCGCCGTGCACCGCCATGCAGAGCGCACCGGTCGTATCCTCGACAAAAACATCGGCAACCAGCTGCCGCGGCGTCTGGGAGACCACCTGCATCCACACCGTCGTCCGTTCATCAAAACGCAACGGGCGATAGATGGTGCCGGCAGCGATGCGCAGGGGAAGTCCGGCATAGCCCAGTGACAACGTGGCCCAGATCAACAGGCTCTGGAGTTGGCTGTCAATGACATATGGATTGAAGGTTTGTACAGGGAACTGTCCCTGGACCGACCGTGGTACGACCGGGAGATAGCAGGTTAGCGCAATACCCGCCTCGCTCATGCCCAATACGCGCTCAACACCACGGAAGCTTGGCCCGTGAAAGAGTGTTTGGTCGCGATAGAGTCGGACGCCATCGATCTCCGGCCCACTGGTGAGAGCTGCGCGAACGTGCGCGGGAAGCACGGTCGCGATTTCAGGCGGCGTAGTGGGAGCACGGCGCAGTATCACGTCTGCCTGGTAGTGATAGCGACGGGTCCCGTTGGCAGAGCGGCTCCAGATCATGGCTGCCAGTATCAGGGCATCCGGATCGTCACCGGCCTTGGGCGTCAGATCCAGTACGTACTCGTCAACCAAGGCGTTATCGAAAACAATGCCCTTGAGCGCCCGGTAGTCATCGACGCTCGTAAAGCGATAGCCGGGATATAGTTGCTCCGCCACATTGGCCATCCAACCGATCGCGCAGACGGTCGGTAGGACCGCCGCGCCACCAATGACGTGATCACGAAGGTAAGGATTGGCCTCCAGCGTCAGCTTCCGGCGGACGTGCTGCACCATGTCCGGCGTGGGCGCCTGCCGCTGCGGGGGAACCATCGGATCGCCGACCACGACTTGGGTAGCGCCGCCTTCCGAACTATTCAGGAGATCCGCCAGCAGCTCAGTACCCCACTCGATGGGGATCACTCGTATATTCCGCAACGAAAGCTGTCGTTTGAGTTCGGGCGTCACCATGCCACCATCCCATGGTCCCCAGTCGACAGCGAGCGCCCGACAACGGGGATAGCGGGCGCGAACCCAATGCGCCGCCTTATTCAGAATCTCGTTAGCTGCCGCATAGTCGCTCTGACCCACATTACCGTAGAAACCGGCGACTGAGGAAAAGAGGATCAGGTACTCCAGCTGATCCTCAGGGATGCATGCCAGAAGCGTCTCCAAGCCTGCGACCTTGACCCCCACGACCCGTTCGAAATCCGCCAGCTCCTTATCCTGGACGAGACGGTCGGCCAGCACACCGGCACCGTGGATGATGCCGGTAACTGGCCCCAGAGGACTGGGGCTACCCAGAGGACTGGGGCTACCCAGCAGACCGGCGCCATCCAACTGAGGGGTACTGGCCAAGCGCCTACGGCCTTCCGTTATCGCGGTCTGCAGCGCCTTCACATCCGTCACGTCTGCTGCCATGTAGACAGCTTGCCCGCCGGCATCAGCGACCGCAGCCAGGGTCTCACGGATCTCACGCTCTGCCAGCAGCTGACCCACCAGCCGCTGGACTTGGCGCGGGGTGGGACGCTCGTCGCCCGCCGACGACAGATGTGCCATCGCCGCCCGCTTGAGCGCGGCTTCCTCCACCCCAGCAGCCCACGCAGGCTCCGGTCCGGTCCCCAGGGGTGATCTTCCAACAAGAATGAACCGGCTATGGTAGCGCTCCGCCAGAGCAACCACGCACTGCGCGGTAATGCCACGTGCTCCACCGCTGACCAAAAAAACTGTGTCCTGCGTAGGATGAGCCTCCGTCACGCCACGCCTCCTGCGCCGAACGAACCGGCGGTCAGCGTCACGCGCCCTTGCGAACTCAAGCCGACCTCGGCAGTCAATCGATCGGGATCGAACAGCTCCGCCATCACCGCATCCGCTGCGGCATCCGCCGCCATCGCCGGATCGAGGTCGATAGCACGGCAGAACACCTCAGGCCACTCCAACCGCAGGGACTTGGTCATTCCCAGTATACCTGCGGAGACAGGGCTGCCCGCGATGCGTCCTGTCACACCCAGCGCGCCATCAAGGCGCAGGACCGTGACAAAAGCGGCACGGGACCCGGCGATCTGGGTCACAGCCCCAGTCAGTGAAGGCTGCAGATGCTTCGCCAGTAGAAAGGGGACGCGCAGGGGTGCGATGTCCCACGAACTCGCGCCGATCCCTAGACCGGAGTCCGCATCGAGCCGCGTGGGCGGTTGCAGAATCACGACAGTTCCGACGGGACCATGCATCTCTACAGCGATGAGGGCATCGCGAAGCGCACTTTCGTCCGCAGCGGCAAGCGTCACTACCGGCACCTGCACGGGCAAGCCCGGAGTAATGTCTCCGAGGTCTGCCGAATGCAGCAGCACCACGGGCCATCCCCGATCTGCGAGACTGCGCACGAGAGCGGCAGTCAGCTTTGACCCATCCCCACTGACAAGGCACACGTGACCGGGCGGGAGGCTAAACTCCAGCGTATCAGGGGCGGGTAACGACTGCAATTGGACGGCGACCGGTTCCGGCCCCTCCACCTCGCAACGCTCCCGCCTTAAGCTTTTTTTGCTTCCGCCTGAGACGTGCTTTCGGTAGCCGAGTCCAGACTCGGCGCGGCCCTACCCTGCACGTAGCCGAGGACCTGCGCCAGCGTCCGCAGCTCCGCGAGGGCGTCCGTCTCCACCTCAGGCAACTCCGGATGGAGATCCTGTAGAGCACCGAGGATCTCAACCCTTTTGATCGAGTCGATTCCCAGGTCGGCCTCCATATCCATCTCCAACTCCAGCATCTCGGCGGGATAGCCTGTCTTCTCGCTTACGATCGCCAGTAGCTCCACCGGGAGCCCCGAGAGCAGGTCGGATAGCCGTGTGTCGGCGGTGTCAGCGGTTTCAGCTACAGTTTCTGCCACGGGCTCAGCTCCGCTGCGCGCTTCCGTGTAGGCCACGACCTCGGCCAAGGTTCGCAGCTCCGCAAGGGCATCAGTCTCTACCTCAGGCAATCCAGGGTGCATGTCTTGCAGGGCGCCGAGGATCTCAACCCGCTTGATCGAGTCGATGCCCAAGTCGGCTTCCATGTCCATTTCCAATTCGAGCATCTCGGCAGGGTATCCCGTCTTCTCACTCACGATCGCAAGCAGATCGGAACCGAGCGACGATGTGGAAAGGGTAGTATCGGCAGCGGGTACAACAGGAGACGGCACCGCAGCCGGCATAACGGGTGACGCGGCTTGTGGAGCAACAGCAGCCGGTGGTGCCGCAGGCTCCCGCTCCTCAGAGGGGGTCGGAAGCGGGGCCGGGGCCAGCCGCTGCTGTGGTAGTGGGGTCGGGGGTGCCACCGCCGATGCCGGGGTGGCGCGATAGGGTGCCGGCTTGGAATAGCCGTTACCCCCATTTCCGTTCCCATTACCGTTGCCGTGTCCGTTGCTGCTTCCGGAGAGCGCAGCCCCATACTGGTGGCGGAGCACATCAACGAAGCTCTCGGCGTAGGCCGCTTGCTGGGCGAGGAATTGACTGTGAGCGGAGAGCGTCTCAGACTGATGCTGATGGAATTGCTCCATGCTTCGCGATAGAGTCTCCAGCACCCGTGCGACCGCATCCGAAGCGGCGCCATGGGCGAACAAACCACTCTGCTCGCGCATCAACTGTGCAAAGATACTGGCATAGGTTGCCTCGTTCGTGAGATAGTGCTGGTGGACTTGTAGCATCTCACTTTGATGGTCGTAAGACCGTGCCAAGCCCCACTCCAGACCTTCAAGCACCCGCGCCGGGTCGATGGCAGGCGGCGCCGGCTCGGCGACCGGGTGCACCTCAGGCAGCGGTGACTCCGCCGCGGTCGGCGCTGCCGGTGCCTCTGCTTCGGGCGCCCGTGGATGTCCATTGCCGCCGTTACCACCAGGCTGCGCCTGCGTCTGGCGGGATGTTGATTCCAGCGAGCGCTCAAACGTAGCTTGCCGTTCGTCGCTCACGTAATTTGCCCCATTCAGCGTCACTTTGAATGCCATATTTCGCCTCCCTTTATAGAATCATGCCCCCGATTTCTGGGGCTTTCCATCTGCGTTGACCGGAGATCGGTCAGACTCGCGCCTCGTAGGGATCCACATCCCCGAGCTTAAGACCCGCAACCCGCAGCTGGACGACCGCCTCCCGGAACTGTCGATCGTCGGACTTGGTACGACTGGGATTCAGCGCGATTGCCACGAAAGGTTTGCCGGTCAGCACATCTTCCACCAGCCCAGTTGTAATGCGTCGCGGCCCAAACTCGACGAAGACACGCCCCCCCGCAGCATAGATGCTCTCAATCTGGCGTTTGAAAAGGACCGGGTTGAGAATGTGGTTCGCGAGCAGCTCTTTGGCTGCCTCAGGGTCCTCCGGATAGCGTTCGCCGGTCGTATTAGAATACACGGCTGCCTGGGCTTTCATGAACTCTGCAGGTGCCACGGCAGCAGCAAAAGGCGCCGAGGCATGCTCGACCGCCGGCGTATGGAAAGCGGCTGAAACCGGCAGCAGCGTGGCCTTATAACCTTTTTCGCTCAGCACAGTCGTAGCTCGGCGAACCTCCGCCGTGGGCCCAGCGATCACCACCTGGGAATTGGAGTTGTGGTTGGCGATGATGACGCCCTCAAAGGCTGTAAGCTCGTTCTCGATCTCATCCAGGGTGTCCGCCCGAGGCGAACTCGCGACCACAGCCGCCATACCTCCGGCATCGAACTCCGGATCCAGCGGTGGGCGCATGGCCTGCCCGCGTGCTTTCACCAGCCGCAGGAAATCGTCATCACCCAGCACGCCGCCGGCCCAGAGTGCGGTAAGCTCACCGAAGCTGTGTCCAGCGGTGAAGCTGGGCTCGAACCCGGCATCCCGCAACAGCGTGAAGAGGCCGGCGCTGAAAACGCCGATTGCGGCTTGCGCGTAATCGGTAGCGAGCAGCGCCTTCTGCTGCGCACGCTCGGTCTCTTCATCAAATGCAGGAGGAGGAAAGACAACGGAAGAGAGGCCGGCCATGGACTGCTCTGCAAAGCGGGCGTCCATACGCCCATACCAGTCGCGTACCGGCGGGAAATTCATCGCCAGATCGCGCCCCATGTTAAGATACTGCGCTCCCTGCCCCGGAAAGAGTGCCACCAGACATCCGTCCGGCCCACTGCCCTCAACGCCAGGAACAGATGCGCTGCGATAGACGATTCCCTTCGGATGCTCCCACGATTCGACATCGGGGCGCGCCCGCAACATAGCGATGGCGCCTTGCAGCATCTCGCGCGCCTCGACGGGTGATGCCGCCACAAAGCCCAGCCTCGGGGCGTGCGCCGGAATGTCGGGGCTGCGACTGCGCTCTGCGAGCGCGGCGAAGGCGGATGCCGCCGAATCGCCGCTGAGCTCCACTGCCGCTGCTTCACACAGATCCAGCAATGCCGCAGGGGTCTCGGCGAAGCAGAGTACTGGCTGAGCCACCTGGCTGAGCCGGTATCCAGCAAGGGCAGGTTTCACAGCAGTCCGACCGCTCGTAGGAGCGGGCGCCTCCTCCAGAACCACGTGGTAATTCGTGCCACCAAAGCCGAAGGCACTCACGCCGGCACGGCGTGGTGGAGCGCCCTCGGCGCGAATCCACGGCCGGCTCTCACTGTTTACGTAGAAAGGCGAACCCTCAGACGCCACCATCGGGTTGGGAGTGGTCACGTTGCTCGTCGGCGGAAGGACCTGCTGATCGAGCGCCAACGCGGCTTTGACCAGTCCAGCGATACCTGCCGCAGCCTTCGCATGCCCAATCTGAGACTTGACGCTGCCAATGGCGATGTGTGGACCGTCCCCATTTGACGATCGGAAAACCTCAAGTAATCCCTCGAGTTCGGCCGGATCGCCGGCTCGCGTGCCGGTTCCGTGAGCCTCGATGAGCCCAACGGTGTTGGGATCGACGCCCGCTTCTTCATAGGCGCGACGCAGTGCGAGTGACTGTCCCTTCGGACGGGGCGCATAGATGCTCTTGAAGCGTCCATCACTGGACGCTCCGATCCCGCGAATCACGGCGTATATGTGATCGCCGTCGCGCTCCGCATCCGCCAGTCGCTTGAGGAGCACCATACCGATTCCCTCACCGACCATCATACCGTCAGCTTCAGCATCGAAGGGACGGGGCACGTCGCCACGTGTAAAGGCCGGCGTTTTGCTGAAGCACATATACATAAAGGGCGAATTATCGGCATCTACGCCCCCGGAAATCATCATATCCACACTGCCCTCTGCCAGTTGGCCCACCGCCATCTTCAGAGCGCTAAGGCTGCCGGCGCATGCCGCGTCGACCACGCAGTTGATCCCACCCAGATCGAACCGGTTGGCTATCCGCCCGGCGATGACGTTGCCGAGCATGCCGGGAAATGCATTCTCATTCCACTCGGGGTAGGCGAGCTTGATCTTGTCGACAATCTCCGCGATTTCGGTCTCGGGCAACCCATGGCTCCGCAGCACTCGCTCCCAGACCGGGTACTGTAGCCGGGACGTCAAGGGCGTGATCAGCTTCTGTCCTCCGCCCACACCAAGCACCACCCCGACCCGTTCCCGATCAAAGGCACGACCGCCGGACTCCTCGCCATAGCCAGCGTCCGCGAAGACATCTCTGGCGACGACCAAACCCAGGAGTTGGCTCACGTCGGTGACATCAAGTTGGGTCGGTGGAATGCCGAACTCAATCGGATTGAAGTCGATGTCGGGTATGAATCCACCGCGTTTGCAGTACACTTTGTCGCGCGCTTCCGGATCGGGATCGTAGTAATCCTCGACCCGCCAGCGCGACGGTGGGACATCGGTGATCGCATCGACCTGTTGGATGATGTTGTTCCAGTACTCGCGGGCATCATGCGCTTGGGCGAAGATGCCGGCTTTCCCGATGATGGCAATCGGGGTGAGTCGTGAGGCTCCGGTCTCCATACGCCTACTCTCCCCTCGCCTGAAGCTGATCTAGCCCAAGTACAATCCCCGCGGCGCAGGTCAACTTGGCCAGATCCCCGATGACAAAAGGAAAGAACCCGAGCGGCAATACGGCACGCAAACCAACAAATGCAGCCAGCCAAGGCAGCCCCACCAAGTAGATCGCCAGGTTACCGGCGAGCAATGCGGCGATCACCGCAGCGGTGCGCATCCGCACGGAATGGTGAACCCAATCCCGGTCCAGCACAGCGGCCACCAGATAGGCAGCGGCCCCGAATCCCAGCAGGTATCCGCCGGTCGGTCCCCACAGCGTGCCCCCACTGAAGAAGGGTAGCCCAGCCATTCCTCCAGCGAGATATGCTCCCACCGACGACAAAGCTCGTTTCCGTCCCATCAAGGCGCCGATCAACAGCACCACCAGACTCTGTCCCGTGACCGGCACAGGGCTGAACGGTAAGAGCAACCGCACCTGCGCGCTCAAGGCCAGGACATAGGCGGCTCCGACTATCAACAGCGCATCCCGAATCCAAAGCAGTCGACGATCAGAGGATCGAAGCAATTCTATGTGCATCATCGTAGTCTTATCTCCTGTTCGGAAAATGGCGTTGGAGCGGCAGCGCCACCGATACCGGCATCTACCGGCGATTTGGTCAAATCGCAAAGTTGGAAGCTCAAGACGCGGCTTCTATGGTCACCAGCACAGCACCCTTCTCCACCTGGTCCCCGGCCTTGACACCTACGCTCGTCACACGTCCGTCGATAGGAGCGCGAAGCTGCATTTGCATCTTCATCGACTCCTGGGTTAGAAGTACATCCCCTTTGAGAACCGCCTGCCCGGCTTCGACGATCACCTCGACGATCAGGCCCGGCATGGGCGCTCGCGTCTGAGAGCCGGAGCTTTGCTCGCAGTCGTCCGCAGCACCGGACTCGCGCCGCCGGGATGCAGCGCGCCGGCCACGCGCCGGCCCTCCATCGACGCGAGCCAGCAATGGCCGCCCATTCACGACCACTTCGTACTCTGTCGTCGCCGAATCGTGGCTATCCCCTGGCTTGAAATACATCTCGGTACTGCACTCACCGCGACGGAAGAGATGGAGTCCGTTCCCATTCAACGAGGTGAACTCAAAAGCCACCGGTTCGCCATCCACCAGCAAACCTGACTCCCCCACCTCAACCTGATACTCCCGATCGCCTACGGATACCTCATAAATAGTCATTGCTAACCCCTTTTTCATTGTCCCCGGTGATGGATGGTTCCCACCTACATCTGCTCGCGCCACGCCGTTGTACGCCATGCTGTGGCCGCGCTCCTCAACCTCACGCGGCCCGGCATGGATTCCGGGCTCTGTCGTTGTTGGTGCACCAGGAAAGCTGCGGCGGCCGCGATATCCCGCGCCACAGCCGGCTCCTGCTCGGGTACTCTACACTCGAAATCATCGAGAAACGTCGTGTGCACATTGGCGGCCACGAACTCCAGGTCTCCAAGGATCTGCAGCAGCAAGTCCAGGTCCGTCACAACCCCGCCGATCTGAAACTCTTGCAGCGCCCGGCGAAGCCGCTGGATCGCCACAGTCCGGGAGTCGCCGCTCGGGCTCGGTTCGCCCCAAGCAATCACCTTCGCCAGCAGCGAATCGTAATCAGCCGTCACTCGCAAGCCCTGGTAGAGCAAGCTGTCAACGCGGATCCCCGGCCCTCCCGGTTCCTTGAGGTACGTGATCTCGCCGGTGCTCGGCAGCACATCCACAGCCCGCACGCCTGCCCCGGCTTCAGCCAGAACACGAGCCTCAATCGCCGCCCCCCGGACGATAATATCGTCCTGACGAAGGCGCAGCGGATGCCCCTGCGCGAGCAGCAGTTGTTCCTTGACGAGATCCAGTCCCGTCACCATCTCGGTTACGGGGTGTTCCACCTGGATGCGCGGGTTGATCTCGATGAAGTGGAAGTCCCCACTCGGGCTCAACAGAAACTCGACCGTACCAAGACTACGGTAGTTCAGAGCTCGGCCCAACTTGGCCGCCGCGTCGAAGATGAACCGGCGTTGCCCCGCCGAGAGACTGGGCGCAGGCGCCTCCTCAATCATCTTCTGGCGGCGTCGCTGCACCGAACACTCCCGCTCGCCGAGGCACAGCACCTTGCCGGCGCCGTCACCGAGAATCTGCACTTCAATATGGCGTGCAGGCTCTACAAAGGGTTCGAGGTAGACGCTGTCATCGCCGAAGGCCGCCAGGGCTTCACGGCGTGCCGCTGCCACTGCTGCAGCCAGCTCCTCAGGCCGGCGCACGAGCCGGATACCCCGTCCGCCCCCGCCCGCTACCGCCTTGACCATTACCGGTCCTGTGAAAACCACACCCAGATCCGGGTGACCACCATCTTCGGGTAAGACATTGTCGGGACCGGGGAGCACGGGCAACCCCGCTTCGCGCGCCACCCTGCGGGCAACCAGCTTGTCACCCGTCAGGCGCAGTGTCCTGGCGTCCGGACCGATGAAAGTGAGCCCGGCGTCCTCCACCGCCTGCGCGAAGTCGGCGTTCTCGGAGAGGAAGCCGTAGCCTGGATGAATAGCTTGGGCCCCCGTCTTCCGCACCGCTTCCATAATGGCCGGGATGCTCAGATAACTCTCACGGGCCGGCGTCGGGCCGACGCATACAGCTTCCTCAGCGTAGCGGGTATGGAGCGCCTCGCGGTCTGCTTCAGAGTAGACTGCCACAGCCGGCAATCCCAGATCGCGGCACGCGCGCAGAACACGAACTGCGATCTCGCCCCGATTAGCCACCAATACCTTCATAGGCGTCTGCATAAACCGGTGTCCTCTCTACAGCGGGATGTTGCCGTGCTTACGCCGAGGAGTCGCTTCACGTTTCTCCCGCAGCACGTCTAGCGCCTGGATCAGCCGCTTACGACTCTCGTCAGGCTTAATCACATCGTCCACATAGCCGCGCGAAGCCGCGATGTAGGGATTCGCCAATTCGCTCCGATAGTGCTCGGTGAGCTCCGCGAGCCGGGCCGAGCTCTGCTCAGGAGCCCCCTGGGCCAGTTCCTTCCGGAAGACAATCGCGACCGCCCCCTCTGGCCCCATAACCGCGATCTCGGCATTAGGCCAGGCGAAATTGACGTCGTTTCTAAGATGCTTGGAGCTCATCACAATGTAGGCCCCGCCATAAGCTTTACGCAGGATCAGGGCCACCTTCGGGACCGTTGCCTCAGCATAGGCATACAGGAGCTTTGCCCCGTGGCGAATGACCCCACCGTGCTCCTGCTCTACACCGGGTAGAAACCCCGGCGTATCCACCAAGGTCACGAGCGGGATGTGAAAGGCATCGCAGAAGCGCACGAAGCGCGCGCCCTTGTCACTGGCATCGATATCCAGAACCCCGGCCAACACCTCGGGCTGGTTGGCCACGATACCGACCGGGTGCCCATCCATCCGCGCGAAAGCAACTACCAAGTTGCGCGCAAAACCGGCGTGGACCTCCATAAACTCCCCTTCGTCGACCAGCGCCTCGATGATGAGACGCACGTCATAGGGGTATTGAGGATCCTCCGGCACGATTCCCTCCAGGGTGGGCGCCGGTTGTTCGCCAGCCGAGAGGCTGTGGGGAGCCAGATAAGGAGGCGCGTCCAAATTGTTCTGCGGCAGGTAGGACAGTAGCTCGCGCACCTGATCCAGCGCCATCGTCTCGTCCTTCCCCACGAAGTGTGCGACCCCGCTGACCTCACTGTGGATGCCGGCCCCTCCCAGTGTCTCGAAGTCGACATCCTCGTGGGTCACGGCGCGCACCACCTGCGGACCGGTGACAAACATATGCGCTGTTTCGTCCACCATAACGACAAAATCGGTGATAGCGGGCGAGTAGACCGCGCCTCCCGCACAAGGACCAAGAATCACCGAAATTTGTGGGATGACGCCTGAAGCCTGCACATTCTGATAGAAGATCTCCCCGTACGCTGCCAAAGCATCCACGCCTTCCTGGATGCGGGCCCCACCCGAATCATTCAAGCCAATGAGAGGCACACCCATGCGGACCGCCATCTCCATAATTCGCGCGATCTTGCGCCCATGCGCCTCACCGACCGACCCACCCAACACCGTAAAGTCCTGGGCAAAGACGCAAACCGGACGGCCCTCCACCTCTCCTGTTCCGGTGACGACACCATCTCCTAGCGGGTGCTGAGATTCCATGTCGAACCCGGTCGCCCGGTGAGTTACGAACGTGCCGATTTCGGCAAAGCTCCCCGGGTCGAGCAGCGCTTCGAGTCGCTCGCGGGCTGTGCGCTTGCCTTTATCGTGTTGTTTGCCGATGCGGACAGCGCCACCTCCCAGTAAGGCCTCTGCACGACGCTGTTCCAGACGATGCTCTCCCTCATCCGAGCACGAGTCCGAAAGCTCCTCAACCCGTGCCGCGGATCGCAGTTCCGCTTCTCCCATTCGGTCTCCCTTGTATGCCATAGTATCCGGTCATTCGATACCTTAATACACGGTGGGAGCTAAAGAGTTACGGCGGAATCGGGAAAACTACGAAGAGGCGATCAATTCAGCGCAGAATCGAGGGCGGATGTCGCACCAAGAGACAACGAGACGGAACGCGAACCAACGCCGTGACGCCTAACGAGCAGGATCGCGAGCTGGACAATGCTGTAAGGAGAAGGTGAAGGCCGCCACATACAGTGGTAGCCTTCCCATTCAGCAACGGATGCCATGGTGATACTGAGAGCCAAGCCCGCAAGCAGGCGCGCGCCTGAGGCTTCCGGGTTCGGCGTCTAGTTCACTGGCGCTGCACGAGAGGAAGATATGTGAACCATAAGGGCGGTCCCGAGCGCAGCTGAGCACCCGCCCAGAAGCCGCTGCTGAGCCGATAGCTACTGCTGGCCAGGATAGGTGGGCCGGAAGCTCCCTGGCCCACGGTCCCCTGCAGCCGATAGCTGGAGGAGCTAGACGGCAACGTTCGCCCACCGCCGGCCATCACGTGCCAGGGCAATGTGAAACTCGCCGAGGACTGGGCCCATGCCAAACCGGCGGTGACGAGTAACGATACCACCACGAGTAGCAACCCGATTCGTTTCATAAGTCCTCCGCTTATTGCAGCGCAACCATCACGGCGATGGTCCCGGTGCCCGTCTCCAGGGCGTCCAGTGCTTTGCCGATCACGGTGCCTATCCGCGGATCGTCAGCACGCATCGCGTGGCCGGGCGTGGGAGAAGAAACGAGCAAGTCGCCCGGGCGGATAGCGCCGTAACTCGCATCGACCTTGATGGCCTGGAAAGCACCCAGGGTCACGATGGTCAGATAATCATCGGGCTGGATGACGCCGGCCTCATCCAGCGCTAATAGACGAGCAGGTTCACTGTCATCGACACGATAGCCCGCGTCTACTACACCTACCACGGCTGTGCTGGCTTCGGCATCGGCCTTGCGAACCAGCGGCACCGGGATCGCGCCCAACACCGGATCGGTGACGCCCGTGATCACGACCAGATCGCCCTGGGTCAAGGGTTCGCTCCCAGCGTTACGCGCGACATCGACGACATAGCCGCCCTTGCTTGCGGTGGCGAAGAGATTTCCATCAACAACGACATGACCCCGGAAGTATCCCGCTACGGAACCACCGCCTGAGCCAGCTTCGCCCAGGACTCCCGCGCCCAGCTCGCTGTAGCCATAAACCCCGGGCGCGAACTGATTGTTGCCTGAGGACGGCGCCGTACTCCGGCCGTGAACGCCGATGCCGGTATTGGAGGCGAAGTAACCGCCATAGCCAGAACCTTGCTGCGCGCCCCGGGTGGTCCCGAAGACCCCGTGAGACTGACCCACGCCTGTCAACCCCTGCCCGGAGGAGGTGCCATAGACGCCGGAGCCGGTTGTTGCCTCGCCAAATACACCCACCCCATGCTGGCTGTGACCGTACACACCCGGCGCGTACAGATTGTTGGACGTAGGTAGCGCTGCGCTGCTGCCGTAGACACCGATACCGGTAGTGGATTCGAAATAACCGCCATAACCCGACCCCTGTGCTGCTCCAGTGTTGGTTCCATAGATGCCGTACACCTGGCCGATCCCTTGCAGTCCGATGCCCTGGGTCGACTCCACGCGCACAGCCGTTCCCGTCGCGACCTGTCGTACGGTCGCGCCGGGTCGCAAGCTCATAGCATAGGGCGCGGGCCGAATCTGCTGACGTGGCGAGAGCACCTCCCCATTGATGATGACGGACACCCAGAGCGGACCGCCATCAAAAACCGTCTGCGGCACAGGAAGTGCAACGTCGAACAGGCCACCGCTGACATTGATGTTGAGCGTTGTACTCTCATATACAGGCGCTCCACCGGTCGCTGCCCGGTAGAGATCGAAGCGCATAGCAAAGGTGCCGTTCAGCGGTTGACCGGCGGGATCGGTCAGCACCCCCTGATAGCTGACGGTCTCCTCCACGACACTGGCTATATCCTGTGGGGCCTGCTGTGCAACAGGTTGAGAGCGCACGGGACCAGCGCCGGCTAGACCTACGATGATCGCGCCTAACGTGAGCAGGCCTACGAAAACCCATATTCTGTCATACTTGGTTGCCATACAATCCTCCTAATGTCTCCGTCACAGTTGATTCGGTTGGTGGCTGTCAGCCAAGGAGAACGCCCGGGGTTGTGTATGTCACACACCGCATCCGCACTCATCAACTATAGCATAGGTAAGGATCGATTGTCAAATTACGGAAGATGCCGATCGTGTTTATCTGGAGAGGGCGCCCCGTACGAGTATCAAGGTGCGCGAGCATAGGCGAGTTCCTCGGTTCTCTGGTGTTCCCGGCGCTCCAGGGAGAAACCGAAGTTTTCTTCAACAGCGCAACGGTCACTTACCGGATCCCAGCTCTTGCTTTACGGCACGAATCGCCGGATGATAGGGATCCAGGGCAAGTGCGCGTTCCAGTGATCTCGCTGCGGCTGCGGGTTGCTCGAGCGCTGCGTAGCTACGGGCCAATCCCAGGTGAGCCAATGCCGCCTCGGGTTCCCAGTGCACGGCCTCTCGATACGCCTCCAGCGCCCACTCCGGATGGCCCAGCGCCAGCTGCACATCCCCGATGAGGCGGAAGGCCAGGTCATCCGTGGCGTCGAGATCAACAGCCTGATAAAACCGTTCCAGGGCCGCCTCCGGTCGATCCTCGGCCAGATAAATCTGGCCCCACGCTACGTACAGCCGGGCGCGATTGGGTGCCAGACGGGTCGCCTGCCCATACGCTTGGTGCGCCAGAGTGAGGGCACCCGGATCTATCTGAACGCCTATAGCTCCATAGAAGTCGCCCAGCCAGGCCCACGAAGCGAAGTCCAGGGGGCGTAGGTCGCGCGCCGTTAGCAGCGCCATCTCGGCGCGCAGCCAGGTGTCAACATCACCAGAGGTCTCGGCCTGGCGCCAGACCAGCCGGCCTGCCAAGCGGTAGTGTTCCGGCTCGCACGGCCCATAGGCGGTAGCCTGAAATGCGGCATCCACGGCCGGAGCCAGGTCGCCGGCCTGAGCGTAGCGCATAGCAGAGCGATGGGCAACCGAGGCCAGAAGGGGGCGCACATTGAAGTGCACAATAAGGAGCAACGCGCCCACGCCCAACACTGCGGACAGGGCCCAGCGCGCCCACGGAGTCGCCACTGCGCCGGCAGAGGGAGTCGACGGGTCCTCTGGTGTCGCACGCGATGCCATAGCGGGCGACGCAACCAATGCCATAAGGAGCCAGGTGAGCGCGGCGGTGGCCGTCACATCGAAGCCGGATAGGTTGCCGGCGAGATTGCCGGCAA
>SLDA01000195.1 GCA_007125545.1 Thermoflexales bacterium
GCACCCGACACAGACGGTGTGCGTCAGTTTTTGGTAACCGCGTGGCCCTGCTCTTGGCAGTATTGGCGCACTACGCAGATGTCTGGTCGAGTCCGGCCTCGCAAGCAAGGCTGCTTGCGCTACGAAGGACGGGCGCATCACGCGGTGCAGGCAGGACTGAGGATGGCCGCGCGCCGGCTCTGGTTTTCGAGCACGGGTGATGCGGAAAGCTGACGGGTATCTTTTTATGCGACACAGACTCGCGACTGTACAAACCGCCGGATGCGACGTACACTGAGCGGCAGAGACAGCTACGCCTACAAATGCGCGATTGCCAGGAGACAGCCCAACCCCGCTTGACGGTATGTAGAAAGGAAAAACTATGACGACATTGTTCCGCTTTGAACCGGGCACGACGCCGGGACAGGCAAACTTGACTGTCGAGACGGCACAACGCGCCCCGCACGCCGTGAACCCCTGGCTATGGGGCAAATTCTGTGAGCACCTGGGCGCCAACATCTATCACGGAATGGAAGCTCAGATCCTCTTTAATTGCACCTTTGCCAAGTGGCGCTTCAGCGCAGGCGATAACCACCCGGACGGCGGCGTCCGTGAGGAGAGCGACCGCGAGAAGATCGAGCAGCGCATTGTGGCGGCTGCGCAGCGGTACGCCTGGCCCGACGCACAGCCGCTGATTGACGCGTATTTCGACGGCGGGGCCTACGGCTGGTTCCACATCGGTGACCGTGAAGGTGTGCGCCTTAGCCCCGACCTCGGCCCCCACGACGGGCGATCCCAGCGGGTCGAAATCCTGCGCCCTGCCAGGCAGATAGCTGTGGAGTCAGCACCTGAAAGCGGCTACGGCATCGGACAATGGACCTACTTGCCGCTGCACCGCATCCGCAAATATCACTTCCGCGTCGTGGTTCGTGCGGTCGAACCATGCACGCTAGCCCTGACCCTTGCCGCGGTGACGGCGCCGGAGACCGGCGTTCGTACCGAGATCACGGTGGAGGAGGCGTGGCAAACATTGACCGGTACTCTCCATCTGCCGGACACTGCGCCTGAAGCGGCGCTGTATCAACTCGCCGTTACCGGCGTTGATCCGGCCCACGTGCTCATCGACCGCATACTGCTCTACCCTGCCGATCATGTGGGGGGTGCAGATCCCGAGATAATTCATCAGCTCAAGGCAGCCCACCTACCATTGCTGCGTTGGCCCGGGGGGAACTTCGTCTCCGGCTATCACTGGCGCGATGGCGTGGGACCTATCGACGCCCGCCCCACCCTCCCCAATCCTGCGTGGGAGGGGCTGGAGTTTAACCTCTTTGGTACGGACGAGTTCCTGGCCTTCTGCCGCGCCGTGGGTTGCGAACCGCTGATCTGCGTGAATGCGGGCAACGGCTCTGCCGAGGAAGCAGCTGCATGGGTCGAGTACTGCAACGGAGGGCCAGATACCCCTATGGGCCAACTGCGCGCGGCCCACGGCCACCCGGAACCCTACAACGTCAAGTATTGGGAGATCGGCAACGAAATCTACGGGCGCTGGCAGGTAGGCTGGACGACGGCTGCGGGTAACGTAGACCGCTTCCGGCGTTTCCGCGCGGCTATGGTGGCCGTCGACCCCAGTTTGCAGCTGCTCGGTTGTGGGTATGGGAACGAACCGAACTCTGAGTGGAATCATCAGTTAGTTGAAGGCGCCGGTGCGGCCTTACACGCCATCACAGATCACATCCTCACCGGCGGCAGTGTGGGCGCGGACACCGACCCGATCGAGCTTTACCACGCCTTTATGGGCTATCCTGCCGTGTTGGAGGAGCGCTATCAGGACTTGCGCGCGCGGATGCTCGCCGCCGGCAATCCATCGCCGCACCTGGCGATCACCGAACAACAGCTCTTCGCGCACTTCCAGGGTGAGGTTAGACCCGAAGGCACTTTGACACCGGCGCTGGTACCGCGCCCGGATACCATCGCGGAAGCCCTGTTTCTCGCGCTGATCGTCAACACGTGCATCCGGCTGGGGGACTTCGTCGAGTTGCTGACCCATTCAGCCACCGTCAACCATGGCGGCGGCTTGCGCAAAGAGCGCGAACGCGTCTATGCCAACCCGGTCCACCACGCCCACGCGCTCGGACACGTCCTGGCCGGTGGCACGCCGGTCCCCGTCAAACTGGCGTGTGAGACCTTCGCGACAGAGCACAGCTTCGCGCACATCCCGCCGCATGCGGACGTGCCGGTCCTGGACGGAATGGCGGTGATCACAGAGGCGGGCGATCTGGCGCTGCTCCTGGTCCATCGCAGTGCGACTTGTGGCCCTGTCGAGTTGGCGGTGACGTGGGCGGATTTCCAGGCACAGGGGAGCGCGCAGGTCGTTACGCTACAGGGCGCATCGTGGCATTCCCGCAACACGCTGGACAATCCAAACGAAGTGGTACCGCAGGTTGTTGAGGTGGATGTGCCGGCAGGCGACAAGTTGGCCTTACAGCTGCCACCCTACTCCCTGACACTGGTGACGCTCAAGGCCGCAGGTCGGGACAACGGGGGCTAGCCCACCTTTACACGTGTGAGGGATCCAACCACGCAAAACGGGACTGGCCCGATGGGCCAGTCCCGTTGAAAACCACGGCCTCTAAGGTGTTTCGGTGACGAGAGGGTAGGGTTCGCCTGCCTGCCGGGCGCTAGCGGGAGCGTCCACCTCCCCAGCAGCTCGAGTGCGGCGAAGCTTGATCTGGGCGAGCACCATTCCGATCATCATCAGTGCGGCGCCCAGAGCGCCGCGCGGACCCAGGCGCTCGTCGAGCAGTAGCCAGCCGCCGAGAGCGGCGAAGGCCGCCTCAAGGCTCATGATGATCGCGGCGGGCGTGGGCTTGGCATGGCGCTGCGAGACAACCTGTAGGGTAAAGGCGATGCCCACCGACATCAAGCCGCCGTAGAGGATGGGCAGCAGAGCCCCCTGAAGTCCTACCATCGTGACCGGCTCGGCGGTGAGCAGGGTGGCAATCCAACTCAGGACCGAGCAGATGGCGAACTGCGCCGCTGCAAGGGGCAGCGCATCGATCGATCGGGTGAAATATGCCACGAGCTGAATTTGCACCGCCCAAAGGAGGGCGCTGAGCAATACCCACGCGTCGCCCGTGGTGAGGGTGAGCTGCTCGGTCACGCTTAAGAAGTAGAGGCCCACAACAGCAAATAGCGCCCCTACCCACGTGAGCCAGGTGGCACGCTCGCCCCAAGCCAATGCCAGCACCGGCACCAGCACAACGTAGAGCCCGGTGATGAATCCGGCCTTGCCCGCTGTCGTGGTCACCATCCCAATCTGTTGAGCCGATGCCGCCGCAAAGAGCGCGACACCCAGCAGCAAGCCACCCACAAGCAGCTGCACGATCGACGCATTGTGCTCGCGCCGCGCGCGTGTCAGGTGGATCAAGGGTATGAGCGAGAGCGCGCCCAGCCCAAACCGCACAGCATTGAAGGTGAACGGCCCAACGTGAGCCATTCCGAGCCGCTGCGCAACGAAAGCGAAGCCCCAAATTGCGGCGGCAAGGAGCAGGAGCATGTTAGCTTGATATGTCTTCATAACGTCCAGGTCCAGAGTCGGCCTGTATATCCTTTCAGTTCTGCCCATCGTGCAGGAATGCGGCGTTGCGCCGTACATCTCCCCCATACTACCGCAGCTCGAGCGTGCGACAAGCCTGATTTCGCAGCCACACTACCTGCTGCCGCGGGCTCCGGACGGTTTCCATCAGGTAAGCATCAGGTTGGCGTCAAGCAGTGGATGCGGCCTCTGCTATGATATCAGCATATGCGGAGTTAGGGACCGCAAGACGGATTCTCCTCCTTCTGGGAACCGGGGGCGCTGGGACAGCCCCCGGTTTCGTCTGTCTGGGCTCCGCTCACTACCGCGATAAAACGAGCGCTATGGCTGCAACCACCACGACCACGACCGAAGGCACGATCCGCCGATAGAGCGGAACCCAGTTCGCCTTGAAGTAGACGCGGGTCAGTGCCAGGCATAGATGCAGCGGTGATAGCAAGACCCCCGTGAAGCCCCCAACAAAGAGCCAGACGCCCGCGCCCATCGGGTCCATAGAGCCCCCGACCAGGAGTGGTGCGACCAGCGGAACGCTCAGAGCGAGCGCCGCAGCCGCCGTCCCCGTTAATAGGCCTACCATCATGGGCACCACAAAGGCGACCAGCATGGCCGGGAGGCCCAGCGTGCCGAGTGCCGCCGGAATCTGCGCGACCGCCCCCGCATCCTGTAACACATGCTTGAAGATCATCACGCAGAAGATCGCAGAGAAGGTGCCAATCGGCAGGCTGCGCTTGAGCAGTTGCCACCACCGGC
>SLDA01000372.1 GCA_007125545.1 Thermoflexales bacterium
ATCGGCATGGGAATGCGCTCGTCTGCCAGCACCTCGTCGCCCAACACGTCCCGGCCTCGTGCTGCCAGGATGCGGATGATCACATTCACTTCTGGGTCGGGGGTGAGGGTGGTTGTCATCGGCTGGTCGCCAGGGCGATGCCCCGCACCTCGTCATGCTCGATCTCACCAAGCTGCGGGGCCGTCGTGGGAGCTACTGCGCAGTAGAAGTGGTAGAGCGTGCCACCCCGGCTGAGGATGCCCGGTTTGTGGGCGTAGCGGCTGTCAATGCTGCCCGGGGGGCCCACATCGATCAGGATCTCGTCCGACTTGCGCCAGTGGCAGAGATCCTCGGAGAAGGCCGCGCCGTCGCGGGCGTGCCCGTCTGAGCTGTTGCCGTAGTAGAACATGATCCAGATGTCCTCGTGGCGGAGCACCACAGGATCGGAGGCAAAGAGGTCGTCGAATGCCGCCGACTCGCCGATCCGCAGCACCGGGTTCTCCGGCGAGCGCTCCCAGTGCAGTAGGTCTGACGAGGTGGCGAAGCCGGTCTGCTCGAGCCAAGGCCATGCATCGCGGTTCTTGGCGTTGTAGAAGAGATAGTAGGTGCCGGCGGACTCCAAGAGCCACGATTTGTACAGGCCGCCGGACTCCCACTCGCACGCAGGGTCGGGCTCAAGGACAGGAGGGCCAACCTCCCAGCTATGCAGATCATCCGAGAAGCAGAGTCCGATGACTGCCGGCCCGGTCTCGTAGCCGGGTTGCGGGTAGGCATGGTAGGTGCCGACAAACCGACCGTCCACACGTCGCAACGTGCTTGGTCCCAAGAGGGCATGGTCGCGCAAGATGCAGGTCAGCGCTGCATTGTACTGCGTGACGGATCCCTGCGGGCCACGGCCTAACACGAGCCCCTCCTTCTTCCAAGTGAGCAAGTCATCCGAGCCGGCCAATCCTGTCTGGTAGCCGGTGCCATCCCAGCCCACATAGGTCATCCAGAACCGCCCGCCGTGCCGGAATGGGAAGGGGCAGTCGACCGCGTGGCTGTCGAACGCGCCCTTCTTGAAGGAAGGGGCGAGCACCAGTTGGCTATGTTTCCTCGGTGTGCGTATCAGATCCATTCGGCCACCTACCAGTGATAGTCCCACGTCTGCTGCGCCTCCGTTCCGCAGGTGGCGACCACTGCTCCAGCGCCGTTGGCGGTGGCGCTGCCGTCAAGGGCGAGGCACTTGCCGCCCGATACCACGTGTCCGCTGAAGCTCCACTTCTGGTTGAGTTGTGTGTCGATGCATTCGAAGAACTGTACCCTCTGTCCTGCTACGGGGCCGCCATAGCCCAAGGTATAGGCGCGATCCAATACATCCTCCACATCCAGGCACAGCGCGCCGTGCGTGAAGCTGATCAAGCCGATCTGACCGCCCTCTCCGAGAAGGAAGTCCCGGACCACGATTGGGGCAGCGGCAGGTGCGCTGAGCGTGTTGTGGGTTGGTACGGCAAGGGCCGAACCCCTGTTGGTTGATCGCAGCGTCAGCGGCAGGTAGATGGCGTGGCACGGTACCGCCACGGCATCACTGCCCGAGGCGCCGTTCAGCGTGAGACACAAGGCGCCGCTCTCGGAGCGCAGCCGTACCAGGCCCGGAATCACGCTCTGAGTGACGCGCCATAGTTGACTGTCGGCCCCTGTACAGGGCTGCATCGTGAGCGCCCCTGCGCCTTCTGTCGGTCGCGTCAAGCACAGCCCGCCGTAGCCGCGCACGACCATGCGCTGGAATTGCCATTGCTGGTTTGGCCCCTGGTGGCAATCCCAGATCTGGACGTTGGTTGTGCTGATCGTATCCACGTCCAGGCAGCGCCGCGCCGGATCGGCGGGCTGCCGGATGTAAAGGGCTTGGGTGGCGACGTCATAGCGCCACTCCTGGTCATCGAGGGCCTCATCGCATTCCCAGCCGAAGGCATCCTCGCCGTTGGCCGCAGCGGCGTGCGCGCTGAGGCACAGCGACCCCGGGAGCGAAAGCAGCGTGCCCGGTAGGTGTCGCTGGTACGCGCGTTGGATCCCTGCGACGTCACCCGGACTGAGCATGGTGGGGCCCTTGGAGCAGTAGGCCATGATCGATGCGCGGTCGGGGGCGCCCCAGAGCCGCTCGCCCGGGACGGGCCACCACGGATCGCTCGGAGGATAGGTCTGACGAGGGCAGCCCGGGATATCGTCAGGCCAGTCGCTGCGCTCCTCGCCGTGATAGAGGCCGAGCACGTGCCCGAACTCGTGGATCGCCAGATACTCAATGCAGTCCTGGCTCCCGCAGTGCAGGTTGAGCCTGACACCGGATTGCATGTAGTCGCCCCAGGATCCGTGCCCCGGGTTCTGACCGCCGCCCGTGCTCGTAATCTGGATCTTGATGTTCTCATCCGCGGTGCCGGGCCGTCTGGGCCCCAGCAAGAAGGAGGGCTGTGCGGGGTTGGCCTCGTTCTCGCAAGCCCCCCAGCCGGTGAAGACGACACGGGCCTCCCGCTCCCAGCTCTGCTTCAGTGCCAACCGCACCCACTCGCGGCGCTGCCAACCGGACGTCCGATCGACCTCACCCAGCAGGGGGTCGGCAGCGCTGGGATTCTCCCAGCAGACTACCAGCTTCACCGGTGCAGATTGCCACACCGTCCACATAAGACCGTCGCCGCCCATCAGCGCGCTCGCGATGTGAGCCGACAGCAGCAGGACCACGAAGGTCAGGAGCACCACCCCGGAGATCCGCCACCAGCGACCTGTCTTGGGCGCTCGTGGAGGCCGGGTGCCACGCCATCCATCAACTTCTCCGGCATGCCCGTCCATGGTTATCCTCTTTCCTGGCTGAGATTGACTCCGATAGACGTCATCGTAGGCCACGCTATGTCAATGTCAAGTGCTGTTGGCCCGATCAAGGGGCCTGCATTGGACGGTGCGCGAGGTCCGCGTGGATCGCGCGTTGGTATGTCAGGGGCTTGGCGAGGGCCTGCTCGCGCGCCGTGCAACCCGGTCTTGTGGACCTGCATCGCCGTTCTGACGAGCTGCACGGCTACGCCGAGCAACATCAGCTTGTGGACACGCAGCCCTCGGTTCCCAGTCTATTCGCCGCCGTTATAGGTGATGAAACTTGCAAACGCGTCGATCGTGTCCGGATGCCCCGCGAGCATCGGCATAGGAATGCGCTCGCCTGCCAGCAGAGGCGCCAGCTCCACGTCACTGCCATCGATATAGCGCAGCACGCCGCCATTGAGTCCCAGCATCGCCATACCCGCGGCCACATCCCAGATGTAAACGCGCTCGATAAGCGCTGCATCGGCATTCCCAGACGCTACGTAGCAGAGGTGGGCCAGTGTCGAGCCCAGATTGCGCAACTTGCCGGGATAGTCTCGATCCACGGTGTAGTAGCGGTGGAGCCGTGACGCGATAAAAAGCGAACTCTCCCGGTGTATGGGGCCCGGCTCTCGCATACGCACCGCCTTGCCGTTGCGTAATACCTCTCCCGCGACCGTAGTCTGGAAAAAGTCGCCGGCGACGGGTGCGTAGAAGTAACCCGCTAACGGGTGAGCCTCCTCAACCAGGCCGATTGCGATTCCCCAGATCGGTAGCCCGGCAGCAAAGGACGCGGTGCCGTCGATGGGGTCGATGACCCAGTAGCGGGAGCCTGCTCGGGGCTCGCGGCGTAGGCCGTTCTCTTCAGCGATGAGACCATCCTGGGGACTGTGCTTATCCAGCACCTCCCGAATATATTGCTGGACTGCCAGGTCCGCTTGCGTGACGTAGGACTCGTCTTCCTTCGTCTCCGTATCAACGTTCAGATAGTACGCCATTGCAATGTCCCCTGCAGACCGGATGAGGTCCTCGACAAAGTCTAGTTCAGCCATAATCTCTGCTTGACTCTTTTCTGGTCTAATGATGTTCCGGGTGATCCGTCACCGGCGTATGGTCGTGAAACCGGCCCAGCCGGTGCATCCGGTTGTGCAGGTTACGATGGGCCGATTCCAGGACAAGCCGCGTTCGCTTGTAGACACGGTCTTCGGCCCTCGTCCCAATGGTGTCCAGGTAGGCCAGGGCGCCCTCGATCTGCTCCAGGATCGTGACGGCATCCGCCGCAGCCAGCATCGGGGAGCCCTCCAGCGCGACCATGACCGGCGAACTGTGCGCGGCGATGATCTCCGGCTGATCCTCGTAGTGTCCGCGCACCAGCAGGGCCAACCACGAACTCCGGTCCAGCCTCACCGACCAGGATCCTGAGCCTTGCCAAGCGTCCACACTGACACTCTCGCGGATCTCGCCGTTTACGACAAGCTCGACGCGGGACATCGGGACGGTAACGCTCGCGACCTGCCAGAC